>JAICPI010000002.1 GCA_025929895.1 Thermoleophilia bacterium | reverse complement strand
GGCAGCCAGACGTGAACAAGGTGGCGTTCACCGGCTCGACCGAGGTCGGCAAGGACATCCAGCGAGCGGTCGCGGGCACGGGCAAGAAGCTGACGCTCGAGCTCGGCGGCAAGGCCGCGAACGTGATCTTCGACGACGCCGCTCAGCGCCCTGCTGTTCTGCGACGTCCTCCGGCAGGCGGAGGTGCCGCCGGGTGCGGTCAACATCGTTACCGGCGACGGCCGCACCGGGGCCGCGCTCGTCAAGCACGAGGGCGTCGACAAGATCGCGTTCACGGGCTCCACCGAGGTTGGGAAGGCCATTCAGCGCGAGCTGGCGGGGACGGGCAAGAAGCTGACGCTCGAGCTGGGCGGCAAGGCGGCGAACGTGATCTTCGATGACGCGGCGCTCGACCAGGCTGTCGAGGGGATCATCAACGGCATCTACTTCAACCAGGGCCACGTCTGCTGCGCCGGCTCGCGGCTGCTCGTCCAGGAGTCGATCTACGAGCCGCTGATCGAGAAGCTGAAGCGCCGCCTGACCACGCTCAGGGTCGGTGACCCGCTCGACAAGAACACGGACGTCGGCGCGATCAACTCGAAGATGCAGCTCGACAAGATCACCGAGCTCGTCGAGTCGGGCAAGGAGGAGGGAGCGGAGATCTACCAGCCGCCGTGCCGGCTGCCCGAGAAGGGCTACTGGTTCGTGCCGACGATCTTCACGAACGTCGCGCAGAGCTACCGGGTCGCGCAGGAGGAGATCTTCGGCCCCGTGCTCTCGGTGCTGACGTTCCGCACGCCGGAGGAGGCGGTCGAGAAGGCGAACAACACGGCATACGGCCTCAGCGCGGGCGTGTGGACCGAGAAGGGGTCGCGGATCCTCTGGATGGCGAGCCGACTGCGCGCAGGCGTCGTCTGGGCGAACACCTTCAACCGCTTCGACCCGACCTCGCCGTTCGGCGGCTACAAGGAGTCGGGCTTCGGGCGCGAGGGCGGCCTGCACGGGCTCGAGCCCTACCTGCGCTTCGACTCGGAGTCGTTCGGTGGCTGACCGGCTCCCCGTCAGGAAGACCTACAAGCTCTTCATCGGGGGTCAGTTCCCGCGCTCGGAGTCGGGGCGTACGTACGAGGCGCAGGGGCAGAACGTCGCGCTCGCGTCGCGCAAGGACGTGCGCGACGCGGTCCGCGCGGCGCGCGACGGCTACGAGAAGTGGTCCTCGCTGACGGCGTACAACCGCGGCCAGGTGCTCTACCGCGTCGCCGAGATGATGGAGACGCGGCGTTCGGAGCTCGCGGAGCTCTGCGGCGGTGCCGACGAGGTCGACCGGTCGATCGACCGCGTCGTCTGGTACGCGGGCTGGGCGGACAAGCTCTCGCAGGTGCTCGGCGGCGCGAACCCCGTCGCAGGCCCGTACTTCAACTTCACGGTCCCGGAGCCCACTGGCGTGGTCGGGATCCTCGTGCCCGACGAGCCGCCGCTGCTCGGGCTCGTCTCGCGGATCGCGCCCGCGCTCGTCGGCGGCAACGCCGTGCTCGCGATCGCGTCCGAGCCGCAGCCGCTGGCGGCGATCGAGCTCGCGGAGGTGCTCGCGACCTCAGACGTCCCCGCGGGCGCGGTGAACATCCTCACGGGACGGAGGGCGGAGCTCGCGCCCTGGCTCGCAGGGCACATGGACGTGAACGCGATCGACGTCACCGGCGCTGACGGGCTCGTCGAGGACGTCGAGCGGCTCGCGGCCGAGAACGTCAAGCGCGTCGTGCACGGCGACGTCGACGGGCAGAGCCCGTGGCAGATCGCCGACTTCCTCGAGCTGAAGACCGTCTGGCACCCGATCGGGCGATAATCCCCGCCGCGTGAACGAGCGAGGTCCCCGCCGGCTCAGCCAGGCGATCTCCGAGGGCGACGGGATCTCGGTGCTCGTCGAGGTCTCCGCGCCCGAGGCCGCCCGCGCGGCCGCCCGCCAGGGCGCCGATGGGGTGGTCGTCCGTCGCGCTGCGCCGACCGCCCGTGAGGCGACGGACCTGCCCATCGTCTGGTGCGCCGACGACCCCGCCGCCGCCGACGCGGCGGGCGCCGACGCGTACCTCGTGGTTGCCGCCCGCTACGGCGACGACTGGGAGCGCCTCGCCGCCGACCACGCGCTCACGCTCGAGCTCGGGCTCGACTGCCTCGTCGAGGTCCGCGACGAGGAGGAGCTCGAGGCGGTGCTCGAGCGGGTCGACCCGGAGATCCTCCTGCTCGCGGGGACGCCGCCGGATCCCGACGCCGCGGTCCTCGACCACGTGCTCGAGCTCCTGCCGGACGTCCCGGCCGGGAAGCTCGCGGTCGCGCACCTCGCCGCCGCGTCGCGGGAGGACGTCGAGGCGCTCGAGCGCGCAGGCGTCGACGCAGTCGTCGTCGACACGACCGACGTCCGCAGCCTCGTCGGTGACGAGCCACCCGCCGTCTAGTCCCGAGCCCGACTCGACGTGGGGCGGTCCCGCGACCGTCCTCGCGCTCGTGCTCGCGGGCGCCGCGGCGCTGCGGCTCGTCGCCGTTCGTCGGGACGAGGGCGCGGGGGAGCAGGAGCTCGTCGTCCGGGCGTGGGGGATCGCGCACGGCGAGGGTCTCGACCCGCACCCCTTCTTCGACCAGCCGAGCCTCCTCCTCTACGCCGTCGCGCCCTTCGAGTCGTGGCAGGACGCGCCCTCGTTTCTCTCCGCGCGGCTCGTCGTCGTCGCGGCGGCGCTGCTCGGGATCGCGGCGGCCTGGTGGCTGGGCGACCGCTCGTACGGCGTCGTCGCGGGCGGCGTCGCGGCGGTCGCGACGGGCGTCGCCGGCGTCCACGTCGCCTATTCGCGCACGGCGGTCGAGGACGTTCTCGCCGCGACGCTCGTGACGGCCGCGCTCGCGCTGCTCGTCTCCGGTCGGATCGAGCTCGCGGGCGTCGTGATCGGGCTCGCGGCCGCCGCGAAGTGGCCCGGCGTCCTCGCGCTCGTGCCGCTCGTCGTCGTCGCCTGGGGCCGCTGGAGGCGCCTGGCGACGAGCGCCGGCCTCGCCGTGGCGGCGTTCGCCGTCGCCAGCCCCTTTGCGCTCGTCCACCTCGGCGAGGCCGCGGGCGACGTCTGGGACGGGCTTGCCGACGTGCGCGCCGGCGACGACGGACTGCTCACGCCCTTCGCGAACCTGTGGGAGGCGCTCGGCCCGGCGCTCGTCGTCGCCGCGTTCGGCCTCGCGGCTGCCGTGGCCTTGCGCGAGCGCGCCGACCTCGTCCTCGCCTCCTTCGTCGCGGCCTCGCTCCTCGCGCTGCTGGTGGTCGGGGCGAGCCCGGACCGGTTCGTGCTGCCGCTCGTCCCCGTTCTCGGCGTCCTCGCGGGGCGCTTCCGCTCGTTCGCGCCGGTGACGCTCCTCCTCCTGATCGTGCCGCTGACCTGGACGGTGCGCGACACGCGCGAGCTCACGGAGAACGCCGCCCGGCCTCCCGCGCACGTCTTCCAGCTACCGTCAGGACGGTGAGGGCAGGGCTCGAGCGCGCGTCGCTCTTCTTCGCAGTTTTCGTCTCCGGCGCGGTGCTGCTCGGAGTCGAGATCGCGTCGAGCCGGGTGCTCTCCCCGTTCTTCGGCAACTCCCTCTACGTCTGGGGCGCGCTGATCGGCGTCGTCCTGACGGGCCTCGCCGTGGGCTACTGGCTCGGCGGCGCGCTCGCCGACCGCAGGCCGGCGATCGGGCTGCTGCTCGGCGTCATGCTCCTCGGGGCGCTGCTCGTCCTCGCGATCCCGTACGCGGACGACCGCGTGCTCCGCTGGATCGTCGACTGGGACCCCGGCGCGCGGCTCAACCCGCTCGTCGCCGCGATCGTCCTCTTCGGGCCGATGAGCGTCGTCCTCGCGGCCGTCACCCCGGTCGCGGTCCGCATCGCGGCGCGCGACGTCGCGACCCTCGGCCGTACGGCCGGGCGGCTCTTCGCCGTCTCGACGGCCGGGAGCATCGTCGGGACGTTCGCGACCGCGTTCGTGCTGATCCCCGAGCTCGGCACGAACCAGCTGCTCGCGCTCTGCGCGGCGATCCTGCTGGCGGGGACGGCGCTCGTCGCGGCGGCCCGCGCGCTGCCGATCGCCGGCGTCGCCGCGGTCGCCGCGGCCGCCGGCGCCGCGGTGCTGTCGGTGTCGCTCGCGCCGAGCCAGAGCGGCACGCTGACCGCGGCCGCAGCGGAGAACTACTCGCCCGTCTACCGCCTCCGCGAGGGACGGGTCGTCGGGTCGGCGGACTACGAGAACGAGGGTCTGACGGTCCGGTACCGGAAGAACAGCGCCTACCACGCGATCGCGGTCGTCGAGGACAGCCAGTACCGCTACCTGCGCTTCGACAGCTCGTTCCAGAGCGCGATGACCCTCGGCCGTCCCTTCGAGACGCCCTTCGAGTACGTCGACTACCTCTCGCTCGCGCTCGCGTACAAGCCGACCGCCGAGAACGTCCTCTTCGTCGGGCTCGGCGGCGGCTCGGCGCCGAAGCGCGTCTGGCGCGACTTCCCCGAGCTCGAGCTCCAGGTCGTCGAGCTCGACCCCGAGGTCGTCGACGTCGCGTACGAGTGGTTCGCGCTCCCGCGCGACGAGCGGCTCGCCGTCGAGACCGAGGACGGCCGCCGCTGGCTCCAGAAGAACGACCGCCGCTGGGACGTGATCGTGCTCGACGCGTACTACGCCGACTCCCTGCCGTTTCACCTGACGACGCAGGAGTTCCTCGAGCTCGTCCACGAGCGCCTGAACCCGGGAGGCGTCGTCGTCGCGAACATCATCGGCTCGCTCGAGGGCCCCGAGTCGAAGCTCTTCCGCTCCTTCTACCGCACCTACCGCACGGTCTTCCCCAGCATCACGGTGCACCCCGTCGACTTCCAGCGCGACGCGACCTCGATCCGGAACATCATCTTCGTCGCCGCCGACCACGCGCTCCCGCAGCCCGACTTCCTGCTCGACCGCTGGAACGAGCTGCGCGAGACGCACCCCGGTGCGCCCGACCTGACGCTCCCGATCCAGCGCCGCTACGAGCGCTTCGTGCCGACGCGCGACGTGCCGGTGCTCACGGACGACTACGCGCCCACCGACGCGCTGATCCTCGTCGACTAGTTTCTCTGGTGGCTGCGCAGGTCGCGAATCCGCTGGGGCGGATCCGCGACGCGCGAGGGCACCTAAGAGCGGCCGCTACGCGGCCGCTCTCGAAGCAACTTTCCATCGACCTACCCGAAGAACGCGCGCGCGACGTCGTAGAAGTGCGGCGGGACCGTCTTCAGCTCGGCCGTCGCCTCCTCGAGCGAGACGTCGACGATGTCGTCGCCGTGGAGCGCGGCCATCCGGCCGAACCTGCCTTCGAGCACGAGGTCGGCCGCCTTGAGCCCGTAGCGCGTCGCGAGGATCCGGTCGTGCGGGGTCGGCGTGCCGCCGCGCTGCACGTGCCCGAGCACCGTGACGCGCGTCTCGTAGCCGGTGCGCTGCTCGATCTCGCGCGCGAGCTCGTCGCCGACGCCGCCGAGCCTAACATGGCCGAACTGGTCGGTCGCGCGCGCCTCCTCGCCCACGAGCCGGCGCTCGCCCGACTCGTACGTGAGCTCGTAGCCTTCGCTGACGACGACGATCGAGAAGTCGGGCCCACGCTCGTGCCGGCGGCGGAGCTCCGCGCAGGCCTGCTCGACCGTGATCGGCTGCTCGGGGATCAGGATCACGTCGGCGCCGCCCGCGATCCCGCTCATCACGGCGATCCAGCCCGTGTGCCGGCCCATCACCTCGACGACCATGACGCGGTTGTGGGACTCCGCCGTCGTGTGGAGGCGGTCGATGGCCTCGGTCGCGATGAACACGGCAGTGTCGAAGCCGAAGGTGTAGTCGGTCGCGGAGAGGTCGTTGTCGATCGTCTTCGGGACGCCCACGACCGGGAACTTCTCCTCCCGGTGCAGCCGCGCCGCGACGCCGAGCGTGTCCTCCCCCCCGATCGCGACGAGCGCGTCGAGCCCCGCCTCGCGGAAGTTCGCGAGCACGCGGTCGACCGAGCCCGTCTTGTACGGGTTCGTCCGCGTCGTGCCGATGATCGTGCCGCCGCGCGGGAGGATCCCCGAGATCTCGCGCAGCCCGAGCGGCTCGAACAGCCCTTCGACGAGCCCCTTCCAGCCCTCGTGGACGCCGACGACCTCGTGCCCCGACGCGAGCGAGCGCCGGACGACCGCCCGGATGACCGCGTTCAGGCCGGGGCAGTCGCCGCCGCCGGTGAGGACTCCGATCCGCATCGCGAGACGGGAAGCATGCCGAAGGTGGGAATCGAACCCACACGGGGGTCACCCCCCACCGGATTTTGAGTCCGGCGCGTCTGCCAGTTCCGCCACTTCGGCCCGACCCCATGGTACGTCCGTTAACGGCGTGTTGAGCCGAACGGGTCCGACTTGAACCCTCCAGCCGCGGCACGGATACTTGCCCACCTGAAGCGCGCGTACATCCGATCTGCAGACGGAGGAGGAGCATTGAGAAAGCGCGGTTTGCTTGCGCTCTTTGCGCTCATCGTCGCGTCCCTCGCCCTCGTGGCGGCGGGCTGTGGCGGCGATGACGACGACGGTGGCGGCGGCGGGGACGGCGGTGGCGAGATCACGGCACTCCCCTCGTCGTCGTGCACCGGCATCGAATACGAGGGAGAGGGTGAGCCCGACTACCTGATTGCGTCGGACTTCCCGCTCCAGGGCTCGTCGCGCACCCAGACGATCCAGATCGTCGGTGCGATCCGCTACCTGCTCGACAAGCAGGGGTGGAAGGCCGGCGACCACAACATCGCCTATCAGTCGTGCGACGACGCGACGGCGCAGGCGGCGAAGTGGGACTCGGGCAAGTGCAGCCAGAACGCACAGGCCTACGCACAGAACGAGAAGGTGATCGGCGTCATCGGCACGTTCAACTCCGGCTGTGCGGAGATCGTGATCCCGGTGCTGAACCAGGCCCCGGGCGGCGGCATCGCGATGGTCTCGCCGGCGAACACGCTGGTCTGCATCACCGAGGGCGGACCGGGCTGCGACGAAAGCCAGCCGGACAAGTACTACCCGAGCGGCACGCGCAACTACGCGCGCGTCGTCGCTCACGACGCGTACCAGGGCGCGGCCGTGGCCGAGTTCGCCCAGTCGCAGGGGATCGAGAGCGTCTACATCCTCAACGACCGCGAGTCGTACGGCCTCGGCGTCGCGACGAACTTCCGGAACGCCGCGGAGAGCGTCGGGATCGAGATCGCCGGCTTCGAGGCGTGGGATCCGCGTGCCTCCTCGTACGAGGGCCTGTTCCGCAAGATCGGGAACAGCGGCGCAGACGCCGTCTTCCTCGGCGGTCTCATCGATGAGAACGGCGCCAAGGTGATCCGCGACAAGGTCGCGGTCCTCGGGCCGAACGACGGCGACGTCAAGCTGCTCGCCCCGGACGGGTTCACGACGCAGCAGACGATCGACGAGGCAGGCGAGGCGGCGGCAGGCATGTTCATGTCCGTCGCAGGTGTGCCGATCGACGAGTTCCAGGGCGAGGGCGCGACCTTCGCCGAGGAGTTCGGCGCAACGCTGGGCGGCGCTCCGATCGACCCGTACGCGATCTACGGCGCTCAGGCCGCACGGATCCTGCTGGACGCGATCGCCGCGTCGGACGGCTCACGGCAGAGCGTGATCGACCAGCTGTTCCAGACGAAGGTCGAGAACGGCTACCTCGGCACCTTCGACATCAACGAGAACGGCGATCCGACCGGTGCCGAGGGCGCGGTCGTCGGGTTCACGATCTACAAGGCCACGGACAAGCTCGAGTCCGAGGCGACGATCTCGCCCAAGGACGAGACCGTCCAGGCGGCCAGGGGCTCCTGACCGGCTGACGGAAGGCATCCGAACGGGGGAGGGCTTCGGCCCTCCCCTTTCGGCTTCAACCCCTTTAGGGTTACGCGCCTGGTGGCAGAAGAAGCGGCCCCCACCGAGAGCAGCCCCCTCCGTCCCGGACGAGCGGCGCGGTTCATCCCGCGGAGCCCGGTCGGCTGGCTCGGTCTCCTCTTCGTCGCGCTCATCGTGTTGTGGCTCGGGCGCAACCTCGTCGCCGACCCGAGCGAGTTCTTCAGCATCTTCTTCATCGGCCTGACGAACGGGGCCGTCTACGCGCTCGTCGCGCTCGGCTACACGCTCGTCTACGGGATCCTCCAGCTGATCAACTTCGCCCACGGCGACAACTTCGCGCTCGGAGGGCTCGTCGCGAGCACGGTGATCGTCTCCTGGTTCGGGCTCGGCGGCGACCCGAGCACGGGCGCGGTCGTGGTCGGGATCGCCGTGGCGCTCGTGATCGCGACCGCGTTCTCGTCGGCTCTAGGGACGACGATCGAGCTGGTCGCGTACCGGCGCCTCCGCAACGCCCCGCGGCTGGCAGCGCTGATCACCGCCGTCGGGATGTCGTTCATCCTCCAGGACATCGGCCTCGTCGGCTGGGGCGTCAGCTTTCGGACGATCGACCCGCTGATCTCCAACGACGTCGCGTTCTCGATCGGGGACGTCGGCTTCCAGTGGAACAAGCTCACCGTGCTCGCGCTGACCGTCCCCGTGCTGCTGGTCCTCACCTGGCTCGTCAGGTCGACGAAGCAGGGCAAGGCGATGCGCGCGACCTCGATGGACATGGACGCCGCGGCGATGATGGGGATCAACGTCAACCGGACGATCTCGTTCACGTTCGCGCTCGCGGGCGGGCTGGCGGGAGCCGGCGGCCTGCTCTACTTCCTTCACTTCAGCTCGATCCGCTACGACACGGGCTTCCAGCTCGGGCTGATCGCGTTCACCGCCGCGGTGCTCGGGGGGATCGGCAACCTCTCCGGCGCCGTGCTGGGCGCGATCCTGATCGGCCTGATCGAGCAGTTCAACGAGGGCCTGCCGCTCTGGTCGCCGGGCAGCGACTGGACTCGGTCGATCGTGTTCGGGATCCTGATCGCGATCCTCGTCTTCCGGCCCGAAGGTCTCCTGGGCGAGAGGACGCCCGAAGGTGGCTGACCTGCCGGAGAAGTTCGGCGGGCGTCAGCCCAGCCGTGTCGGCCGCTTCCTCGGCAGCGGCGGCGGCGGCACGCTCGACGCGCTGCCGCCGATCGTCCGGCGGCTCCTGCTCCCCGCCGTCGTGATCCTGCTCGCGTTCACGTACCCGACCTGGCGCGAGTGGTTCACGGAAGTGCCCGTCTTCGGCGGGCTGCTGCCCGGGATCGGAACGGCCGTGATCATGATCGTGTTCACGATGATGGCCGTCGGCCTGAACGTGGTCGTCGGCTACGCGGGGCTGCTCGACCTCGGCTACGTGGCGTTCTACGCGGCCGGCGCCTACACGGCTGCGTGGCTCGCCTCGCGCCACTACGAGCAGGTCACGTTCCACTTCGGCTCGGTCGGCCTCGCGGAGGACGTGATCGGGATCCATCTCTCGATCTGGCTGATTCTCCCGATCGCGGGGATCTTCACGGCCATCATCGGCATCCTGATCGGCCTGCCGACGCTGCGCCTGCGCGGCGACTACCTCGCGATCGTCACGCTCGGGTTCGGCGAGATCATCCCGCAGTTCGTGCGGAACGCGGACAGCATCAAGGGCTTCAACCTGACGAACGGGACGTTCGGGATCAACCCGATCGACTCGCCGGGGTTCGGCTCTGGCCTCGGCGCGATCGGGCTGCCCGAGAGCTACCAGCAGTCGTTCGACCGCGCCAACTGGTTCTACTGGACGGCGCTTCTCCTGCTCGTGTTCACCGTCTTCTGCTGCGTGCAGCTGCGCGACTCGCGCCTGGGCCGTGCCTGGATCGCGATCCGCGAGGACGAGACCGCGGCCGCGGCCATGGGCGTGCCGCTGATGCGTACGAAGACGTGGGCCTACGCGATCGGGGCGTTCTTCGGCGGTATCGCGGGCGCCTACTACGCGTCCTTCAAGAGCGGCGCGTTCCCGAGCGACTTCTTCTTCAACATCTCCGTCTTCCTGCTCTGCATGGTCATTCTCGGCGGGATGGGCAGCGTCTGGGGCGCGATCGTGGGCGGCCTCTTCCTCTCGTACCTCGACCAGGAAGGGCTCGCGAAGATCGGGACGGAGATCGGGATCCAGGACGTGCCGAAGTACAGCTTCGGCATCTACGGCCTCCTGATCGTGCTCGTGATGCTCTTCCGCCCGACCGGCCTGATCGCGGAGCGGCGGCACAAGCGCGAGCTGGAGGAAGGCGTGCACGACGAGTCGCTCTACGGGGCGCAGCACTAGTGGCCGACCTGCTCGTCGCAGCCGACGTTCGCAAGGAGTTCGGCGGTCTTGTCGCGGTGAACGACGTCGACTTCACCGTTCCCTCGGGGTCAATCGTCAGCCTGATCGGGCCGAACGGCGCGGGGAAGACGACGCTCTTCAACATGCTCACGGGCGTCTACAAGCCGACCGCCGGCCGGATCGTCTTCGACGGCGTCGACGTCGGCGACAAGCCGCCGCACGCAATCACCGAGCTCGGCGTCGGCAGGACGTTCCAGAACATCCGCCTCTTCCAGCAGATGACGGCGCTCGAGAACGTGCTCGTGGGGATGCACTCTCGCCTCAACGGAGGGATCATCAGGTCGATCCTCCGCACGCCCGGCCTCCGGCGCGAGGAGCGGGGCGCCGCAGACCGCGCGCGCGAGCTGATCCGCTTCTGCGGGCTGACCGGCCGCGACACCGCGATCGCGCGAAACCTCTCCTACGGCGACCAGCGCCGGCTCGAGGTCGCGCGGGCGCTCGCGACGGAGCCGAAGCTGCTCCTGCTGGACGAGCCGACGGCGGGAATGAACCCGCAGGAGACCGCCGCGTTCACGGCGTTCGTCGCGAAGCTGCGGGCCGAGCAGGAGCTGACCGTGCTGATGATCGAGCACGATATGAAGGTCGTGATGGGCATCTCCGACCGCGTGACCGTCCTCGACTACGGCGAGAAGATCGCTGAGGGCGCGCCGGCAGAGGTGCAACGCGACGAGCGCGTGATCGAGGCGTACCTCGGGAGAGCGGCGACGGCGTGACCGCGACCGAGGCGAACGGCGGCGGGACCATCCTCGAGCTCGAGGACGTGCACACGTTCTACGGCTCGATCCACGCGCTCAAGGGGATCACGATCGAGGTCCGCGAGCGCGAGATCGTGACGCTGATCGGCGCGAACGGCGCCGGAAAGTCGACGACGCTCCGCTCGATCAACGGGCTCAACCGGCCGCGCCGCGGGACGATCCGCTTCCAGGGGCAGGTGATCACGGACGCGCCCGCGCACAAGATCGTGAAGATGGGGATCGCCCAGTCGCCGGAGGGCAGGCGGCTCTTTCCGCGCATGTCGGTCCTCGAGAACCTCCAGATGGGCGCGTTCCAGCGCTCCGGCAAGGACAAGGATCTCCACTCCGACCTCGACCGCGTCTACACGCTCTTCCCGCGGCTCGCCGAACGCAAGAGCCAGATGGCGGGGACGCTCTCGGGCGGCGAGCAGCAGATGGTCGCGATCGGCCGCGCGCTGATGGCGCGCCCGAAGCTGCTGATGCTCGACGAGCCGTCGATGGGCCTCGCGCCGATCTTCGTCGAGCGGATCTTCGACATCATCCGCGAGATCAACGAGCAGGGGACGCCGATCCTGCTCGTCGAGCAGAACGCGATGATGGCGCTCGACGTGGCGCAGCGCGGCTACGTGCTCGAGACCGGGACGATCGCGCTCGCCGACGAGGCGAAGGCGCTGCGCCAGAACGAGCAGGTTCGCAAGACCTACCTCGGCGAGGAGTAGGAGGGTTCGGCGGAACGGGCCTCGTTGTCGGGGCGCGATGGGCGTCGTGAGGCAAGGACGCAGGGAGCCCTCGTACCTGGAGGTACGGGGGCGACTGAGGACGCGGCATCGCGGCGTCCAGCGCGTCCCGGCGGCATAGTGCCTGTTTCGTCGAGCCCTCCTTCTCCGGTGGCCGGGACCAGCCGGCTGCCCATCCTCGCGGCGGTCTTCCTCTCCGGGGCGTCGCTGCTCGCGCTCGAGCTGGCGGCGAGCCGCGTGCTCGCGCCGTACTTCGGCAACTCGCTCTTCGTCTGGGGAGCCCTGCTCGGTGTCGTCCTCGCCGGGCTGTCCGCGGGCTACTCGATCGGCGGCCTGCTCGTCGACCGGTACCCGACCGTGCGACTGCTCGAGGCCGCGATCGCGCTCGGCGCGCTCACGGTTCTCGCGGTGCCGCTCGTCGACGACCGGGTGCTCGCGTGGGTCGTCGAGCTCGACCCCGGCCCGCGGCTCGACCCGCTCCTCGCCTCCGTCGTCCTCTTTGGGCCTGCGAGCGTCGTGCTCGCGTCGGTGACGCCGATCGCCGTTCGCCTGCGCGCGCGCACGGCCGCGACCGTCGGCGGTACCGCGGGGAACCTGTTCGCGGTCTCGACGCTCGGGAGCATCACCGGCACGTTCGCGACGGCGTTCTTCCTCGTGCCGGAGTTCGGCACCCAGGAGGTGCTCGGCCTCGCCGCCGGCGCGCTCTGCGTCGCCGTCGGCATCCTCGCCCTGGGCGCTCGCCGGCTGCTCGTCTGCGCCGCCGCGCTCGCGGCCGCGGTCGGGGCCGCCGCGCTCGGCTTCCGGGCCGCCCCGCACGCCGGCGAGACGCTGAGCGCCGCGGAGGCCGCGAACTGGTCGCCGCTCTATCGCGTGCGGGGCTACGGCTACTCGGACCCGCGCGACCCCGCGGCCACGGTCGAGCAGCCGGAGCTCGAGGTCGTCTTCAGCGAGGACACCCGCTACCACCGGCTCTCCGTCGTCGAGGACGGCACGACGCGCTACCTCCGCTTCGACAACTCGCTCCAGAGCGCGATGTACATCCGCGAGCCGAACCGCACGCGCTTCCGCTACACGGACTACTTCCACCTGGCGCTCGCGTACAACCCGAGCGGGAGGCGGGTGCTCTACATCGGCCTCGGCGCCGGGTCGTCCCCGAAGCAGCTCTGGCGCGCGTTCCCGGATGTCGAGATCGACGTGGTCGAGCTCGATCCGCGCGTGGTCGAGGTCGGACACCGCTTCTTCGGGGTCCCCCGCGACCCGCGCCTCCGGATCCACGTCGGCGACGGACGGCGGTTCCTCGCGGACCGGGCCGAGCGCTGGGACGCGATCGTGATCGACGCCTTCTTCGCGGACGCGATCCCGTTCCACCTCGTCACGCGGGAGTTCCTCGAGCTCACGCGAGAGCGGCTCAGCCCCGGGGGCGTTGTCGTCACGAACGCGATCGGCGCGCTCGTGGGCCCCGGCTCGCGGCTGTTCCGGTCGATCTACCGAACGTACAAGACGACGTTCCCGACCGTCCTCGTGCACCCCGCGATCCTTCCCGGCGACAGGGGAGACGACTCGTACCGGAACCTGATCCTCGTCGCGCGCGAGGGCGCGGCGCAGCAGCGGGCGCTGGTCGTCCGCCGCTGGGAGGCGCTGCGCCGCGAGCATCCGCGGGCGCCCGACCTGCGCGGGCCGATCCTGAACCGCCGCGACGCGCCGGTGCAGGTCGCCGACGTGCCGACCATGACGGACGACTACGCGCCGACGGACGCGCTCCTCCTCTTCTTCCAGTAACTCAACCGACGCGGACGGGGAAGTACGGCGGCGCCAGCAGCGCGCCGACGCGGGCGTCGTCTCCGGCTCGACCGCGGGCGAGCTCGAGCGCCGCGCCGAGCCCGTGCGTCGGGACGAGGCCGAGCTGGCGTGCGGCCACGGAGTCGCGGCAGCCGGCGACGAGCACCGCGCCGAGGCGGACGAGCGCGGGCTGGCACGCGGCCCAGTCGGCGAACGGGAGCAGGGGGTGGCACGTGCGTCCCGCCCGGTACGCCGCAAGCGCGCGCGGGTCGACCGCCGCGGCGCGCTCGTGCTCGTGCAGCTCGTGCGGATCCCGGCCGAAGCGCGTCGCGGCGAAGAACGTGCGGTAGGGCTGCTGCGTCGGATGCGCGAAGCGCCGGCGGAACGGGTGGACGAGGATCGCGGTGCCGCCGTCGACCACCGGGAACGCGTCGCGCCACAGGCCGAGCGCGACTCCGAGCCCGAGGTGCGCGGCGTTGAGCGGGTTCGGCAGCTCGCGGGGGAGGTGCGGCGTGGTCGGCGGGATCCCGACGAGCATCGTGTCGACGGGCTCCGCGAGCGTCGCCTCGCGCGCGGCGATCGACCGGAGCAGCGCCTCCGCGTGCGCGACGGCCGGCGGGCCCGCGTAGGCGGCCGCGGCGGTGATCTCCCGGCGCAGCGAGCGGAGGACGCCGGCGCGGATCGGCGCGGGGAGCAGCGAGAAGGCGCGGCGCACGGGGGAGCTCGCGATGCGGGCGACCGCGTCGGGCTCGAAGGGGAACCCCCGCAGCGACGTCGCGAGGAGCTGCGGGTGGTTGAGCACGACGGAGACACCGAGCAGCGGCACCCGGTCCGAGAGCGCGCGCTCGAGCGCGACTGCGGTCTGCCAGCCCTGCGACGCGGCCGTCTCGAGCAGCGACCACGCACCGGCGGCCCGGAGCGCCTCGGGGCCCGCCGCCGCGGTCAGCGCCGAGGGGCCGCCGTGCACGACGGTCTCGGCTGCGCTGACGAGGACCACCAGATCCGTCTCGACGAGCGCCGGATTGACGCGGAGCGGCACGTGACCGGCCGTGCCGAGCTCGACGATGCGCTCGTCCTCGACGTCGTGCACGACCACACGGCCGCGGAAACGCCGGCGGAACTCCGGGCGCACGAGCGGGGCGATGTCGCCGGGGCCGGGCCTGCGGGCGAGACCGCCGGCGACGAGGAGCGTCTGCGACTCGCTCCGGACTCCGGCGCGCTCGAGCTCCGCGGCCGCGCCCTCGACCGCCCACTGCCGCGGGTCGGCGGGGGCGCCGGGGATGGGCAGGCTCGGCAGCTCGACGACGATCGTCGCGCGCGTCGCTCCCCGGGCGAGCTCCTCGAGCGCCGGGCCCTCGAGCGGGAACCGAAGCGCCTCCTGGACCGCCGCCGCCACGTCCGCGACGACCTCCTTCGGAGCGGGCGGCCGCAGCACGACCGCACCCTCCGGGAGCTCGCCGGCGACGACGCCGGCACCGGCGAGGAGGGGCACGCGGGGCACGGTCGGCGACGTTACCGCGGTCCTTAGACTCGGCGGCGATGCCGAAGACGCTGACGGGAGACGAGCTGGAGCTCGACGACGGGCCCGCACGCGACTCCGAGCTCTTCCTCGTCGACGGCAACAACCTCGCCTACCGCGCGTTCTTCGCCCTCCCCGAGGAGCTCGCGACCACCGAGGGCTTCCCGACGAACGCGCTGCTCGGCTTCACGAACATGCTCTTCAAGCTGCTCTCCGACTACCGGCCGAAAGGCGTCGCGGTCGCCTGGGACACGCGCCCCGTCGAGCGCCTGGAGCAGCTCGAGACGTACAAGTCGGAGCGTCGGCCGACGCCGGACCTCCTCGCCGAGCAGTTCCCCTACTTCCGCCCGATCGTCGAGGCGTTCGGCTACCGGAACCTGGAGTTCCAGGGGTGGGAGGCCGACGACGTGATCGCGACGCTCGCGACCCGCGCCGACGAGGCGGCGATCAAGACGACGATCGTCTCGACCGACCGCGACGCCTTCCAGCTCGTGACCGAGAACGTCGCGCTGATGATGACGCCGCGCGGCGTCTCCGACGTGAACGTCTACACGCCCGAGCGTGTGAAGGCCCGCTACGGGATCGACCCGTCGCAGATCCCGGACTTCATCGGGCTCAAGGGCGACACGAGCGACAACATCCCCGGCATCCCCGGGATCGGCGACAAGACGGCGGGCCAGCTGGTCGCGCAGTACGGCACGCTCGAGGACGTGATCGCGAACGCCGGCGAGCTGACGCCCGCGCGGCGCAAGAACGTCACCGAGCACGCCGACCAGGCGCTCGTGTCGAAGCAGCTCGCGACGATGCGGCGCGACCTCGCGATCGACTGCGATCCCGCCGAGCTGGTGCTCCAGCCGCCGGACCGCTCGAAGCTCAAGGAGATGTTCCGGCGCTTCGAGTTCCGCGGGCTGCTCGGCCGCGTCGACCAGCTCGACGAGGCGGTTCCTGCGCTGCCGACGATGCGGCCGGAGGGCACGGGCGTTCCCTGGCGCGAGGGGGAGCTCCCGGAGGTCTCGGACGTCGCCGCGCTCGCCGTGTCGGATGGGCGCTTCGCGCTCGCGCGCGCCGACGGCGTCGTCGTCGGCGCGTTCGACCCCGAGGCCGCGCAGGCGCGACTGCGCGACGCTCGGCTCGTCGCGCACGACTTCAAGGCGCTGCCGCGGCTGACGATGACCCCTGCCGAGGACACGATGCTCGCCGCGTACCTGATCGATCCCGGCCGTCCGGCGTACGAGATCGACGATCTCGCGCAGGAGTACGGCCTCGAGGTGCTCCCGGAGCCCGACGCCGAGGAGGAGACGTCGGCGCTCGTGCGCCGGGCCGAGGCCGCTCGCCGACTCGCGCCGGTCCTGCGCGAGCGCCTCCGCGAGCGCGGCAGCGAGGAGCTCTACGACCGCATCGAGCTCCCGCTCGCCGCGGTGCTCGCAGCGATGGAGGACGCGGGGGTCAAGATCGACACGTACCGGATGGGCGAGATCACCGCCCGGCTCGCGGACCGCGTCGAGGAGCTCGAGGTGAAAGCCCACGAGCTCGCCGGGGAGGAGTTCATGCTGGGGTCGACCCAGCAGGTCGCGCGCGTCCTCTTCGAGACGCTCGGGCTGACGCCGGGACGCAAGGGCAAGACCGGCTACTCGACCGACACGAAGGTGCTCCGCTCGATCCGGCACGAGCACGAGCTCGTGGCCGTGATCGAGGAATGGCGCGAGTACTCGAAGCTGCTCAACACGTACCTCCAGCCGCTGCCGTCGCTCCTGGGCGAGGACGGCCGCCTGCACACCCACTTCAACCAGGCGGTCGCTTCGACGGGACGGCTGTCGACGTCGAACCCGAACCTCCAGGCGATCCCGATCCGGACGGAGCTCGGACGCGAGATCCGCTCGGCCTTCGTCGCCGAACCGGGCTTCGAGCTCGTCTCGGCCGACTACTCCCAGGTCGAGCTGCGCATCCTCGCGCACGTGTCGGGCGAGCCGAAGCTGCGAGAGTCGTTCGCGCGCGGCGAGGACATCCACACGACGACCGCCGCGGAGGTGCTCGGCAAGGATCCCGCGACGCTGACGAAGGACGAGCGCAACGTCGCGAAGATGGTGAACTTCGGGATCATCTACGGGATCTCGTCGTACGGGCTCTCGGAGAACCTCGAGATCCCGCGCGACGAGGCCCAGGCCTACATCGACGCCTACCTCGCGCGCTTTCCGTACGTGCAGGACTTCATCGCGCGCACGATCGAGCAGGCCGCGCGCGACGGCTACGTGACCACGCTGTTCGGTCGCCGCCGGCCGGTGCCGGAGATCCGCGCGTCGAACCGGCAGACGCGCGGCCTCGGCGAGCGGCTCGCCGTCAACTCGGTCATGCAGGGCACCGCGGCAGACATCATCAAGGTCGCGATGGTCGCGATCCAGCGCCGGCTGCGCGAGGAGGGTCGATCGGCGCGGCTCGTGCTCCAGGTGCACGACGAGCTCCTCGTCGAGGCGCCGGAAGTCGAGGTGGGGCCTGTGAAAGACCTGCTCAGAGGAGAAATGGTGGGAGCGTTCGAGCTCGACCCGCCGCTCGCGGTCGACGTCGGCGCGGGTGCCGATTGGAACGAGGCCAAGACCTAGGACCGAGGTAACCGTTCGGTTAGGTCTGCTTGGCGTTTGCGAGAGGCCGGGCTAGACTCGGCGTGGCCGCGAGGGACGGCCGGCGTTCAATCGAGGGGAGAGGAGCACCATCTTGCGGTCACGCCTGCTCGCGCTGGTCATCGGCGCCACGACGCTCTTCGTGGGAGGCACGTCGATGGCGACGGCCACACCCACCGACTTGTTCTTCTCGGAGTATGTCGAGGGGAGCAGCTTCAACAAGGCGTTCGAGATCTACAACGGCACGGGCGCGATGGTGCCGCTCGCTCCGGAGGGGTACATCGTCGAGATGTACTTCAACGGCGCGACGACGCCGAACCTGACCATCGGCCTTCAGGGCAACCTCCTCGACGGGGATACCTACGTCGTCACGAACCTGAGCGCCTCGCCCGAGCTGCGTGCTCTGGCCGACCAGACCACAACCGCGACGAACTGGTTCAACGGCGACGACGCGGTCGTGCTCAAGCGCGGTGGGGCGGGCGGCACGATCGTCGACGTGATCGGGCAGGTCGGCTTCGACCCCGGCACCGAGTGGGGCTCAGGTCTCACGAGCACCGCGGACAACACGCTCCGCCGCAAGTCCGGGATCGAGGCAGGCGACGCGAACGGCGCCGATGCCTTCGATCCGTCCGTGCAGTGGGACGGCTTCGCAATCGACACCTTCGCCGGCCTCGGCTCCCACACCACCGGGGGCGACGCCGCGCCGCAGGTCTCCTCGTCGACCCCGGCGCACAACGCCGTCGACGTGGCGCTCGACTCGAACGTCCAGGTCACCTTCTCCGAGGCGGTCACGACCAGCGCAGCGGCGTTCTCGCTGTCGTGCACGACCAGCGGCCCGCACGCGTTCGCGTTCTCGGGCAGTGGCTCGAGCTACGCGCTGAACCCCGACACCGACTTCGTCCGCGACGAGCGCTGCACGGTCACGATCGACGACGCCGGCGTCGCCGACGTCGACGCGGACGATCCGCCCAACACCATGGCGGCGGACGCGACGATCTCGTTCTCGACCGTGGGCGTTCCCACGACGATCATGCAGATCCAGGGCGCCGGGCATCGCTCGGCTCTCGTCGGCCAAAGGGTCGCCGAGGTCCCGGGTGTCGTGACCGCGATCCGCCCGACGAGCTTCTACATGCAGGACGCGACGGGCGACGGCAACCTCTCGACCTCCGACGGCATCCTGGTCTTCGGGCTCAACACCTCGAGCCTGAGCATCGGCTCGGCCGTGCTCGTGAACGGCACGGTCACGGAGTTCGGCAGCGGGGACAACCTGACGATCACGGAGCTGACCCAGCCGACGGTGACCCCCGCCGGGCCCGCGACGCCGATCGTCCCCACGATCCTCGGGCAGGGAGGCAGGACGCAGCCGACCGTCGTCATCGAGGACGACGCGGCCGGCGACCTGAACTCACCGGGAGAGGGCGGGAACGTCTTCGACCCGGCCGAGGACGGGATCGACTTCTACGAGTCGCTCGAGGGGATGCTGCTCCAGGTCAACGACGCGTCCGTCGTCGGTGGCACGCGGAGCTTCGGCGAGATCACGCTCCTCGCCGACGGCGGCGCGAACGCGACCGGTCTGCGGACGCCGCGGGGCGGCATCCTGCTCGCGCCGACCGACGCGAACCCGGAGCGGATCATCGTCGACGACGAGATCCTCCGCGACCAGAGCTCGCCGCGGCCCTCGAAGGCGATGCCCGACCTGAACGTCGGCGCACGCATCACGTCGTCCGTCGTCGGACCGCTCGACTACAGCTTCGAGAACTACAAGATCCAGGCGATGACGCAGCCCGTGTTCGTCGAGAGCACGATCCAGCGTGAGGTCGCCGCCGTCCCGCATCCGAGCGACCTCACCGTCGCGACGTTCAACGTCGAGAACCTCACGGTGGGCAATGCCCAGTCGAAGTTCGACGAGCTCGCAGAGATGATCGTCCACAACCTCCGCACCCCAGACATCGTCGGGATCGAGGAGATCCAGGACGACAGCGGCGCCTCGAACAACGGTGTGGTCACGGCGACCGCCACCTGGGGCAAGCTGATCGACGCGATCGAGGCCGCTGGCGGCCCGACGTATGCCTTCCGCCAGATCGACCCGGTGAACAACGCCGACGGCGGTGCTCCGGGAGCCAACATCCGTGTCGGCGTCCTGTACAGGACCGATCAGGCCGACCTGCGGTTCGTCGACCGGCCCGGCGGGACGTCCACGAACAACACGGAGGTCGTGGGCCCGAAGAACCACCCGCGGCTCACGTTCAGCCCCGGTCGGCTGGGGACCGACAGCGCAGCCTTCGACGAGACGCGCAAGCCCCTCGTCGGCGAGTTCGTCTGGAAGGACCGCACGGTCTTCGTGGTCGTCAACCACTTCAGCTCGAAGGGCGACGACCAGGGGCTCTTCAGCCGCTGGCAGCCGCCGACGAACTTCAGCGAAGGGCCCCGGCACGGGCAGGCGCAGGTCGTGAACACGTTCGTCGACCAGGTGCTCGCCCAGGACAAGGACGCGAACGTGATCGTCCTCGGCGACATCAACGACTTCGAGTTCTCGGAGACGATCGAGATCCTCGAGGGCGACGAGCTGACGACGCTGATGCGGATCCTGCCCCCGAACGAGCGCTACTCGTACGTGTTCGAGGGCAACTCGCAGGTGCTCGACCAGATCCTGGTCAGCGACGCGATCCTCAAGCGCGCACCGGCGTACGACGTCGTGCACGTCAACGCCGAGTTCGCAGACGCGCGCCAGGCGAGCGACCACGAGCCGCAGGTCGCGTACCTGAGGCCGAAGGGCACGGGTGAGGAAGAGTGACCGAGGACAACCAGGTGGATCTACGCAAAGGGGAGAGGACAGAATGAGAGGATTCACAACCGCGGCGGCCCTGGTCGCCGGCCTGATGCTCGCGATCGCCGGCTCGGCGACTGCGCGGCCGGACGTCCCGCCGGGTCAAGACAAGAAAGCGACGACCACGCTCCAGATCCTGACCGTGTCGGACTGGCACGGTCAGCTCACGCCCGTCTCGGGCGTTGGAGGTGCGGCGGTCCTGAAGGCGTACTTCGACAAACTCCGCGTCGCCAACCCGAACACCTTGACCTTCATGGCCGGCGATTCGTGGGGGGCGACGCCGCCGATCTCGAGCTTCTTCGAGGACGTCCCGGCGGTGACCGCCATGAACATGATGGGCATCGACGCCGACACGTTCGGCAACCACAACTTCGACCGTGGGATCGCGCATCTCCAGTCACAGGTCGACCTCGCGGACTTCCCCTTCGTCTCCGCGAACCTGCGGAACCTCGAGGACAACCTCTCGGGTGTCGAGCGATGGCAGATGTTCGAGGTCGGCGGTCTTGACGTGGCCGTGGTCGGGATCACGAACGAGGAGGCACCCACGGTCGTCTCGCCGGGCGCCTTTGGAACGATCGAGATCACCGACTCCGTCCAGGCCGCGAACGAGGCCGCGCGTGAAGCAAAGAGCGCCGGTGCGGACGTTGTCATCGTGCTGACCCACAAGGGGATCCGCGGCTTCAACGCGGACGGAAGCGCCTTCGGCGAGCTGATCGATCTCGCCAACAGTGTCTCGGCGGGTCAGATCGATCTGATCGTCGGCGACCACACCGACTTCACGTACAGCGGTGTGCACCAGGATCGCGTTCTCGCCGTCGAGAACAGGAGCAAGGGCGTCCAGTTCGCGCAGATCCTGCTCGAGGTCGACGGCAAGGGGAAGGTCGTCTCGAAGTCCGTCACGTTCCACACGCCGACGGCGGCCGCGATCACTCCCGATCCGGCCATCCAGGCGTACATCGACGGTCTCAACGCCCAGCTGGCACCGATCCTCGGGACGGTGATCGGCTCGTCGACGCGGACGATCCTGCGCAGCGACTCGTGCGGTCGCGCCGACGGGCGGCTCTGCGAGTCGCTGGTCGGGAACGTCGTCACCGATGCGATGCGGACGAAGTACGGGACCGACTTCGCGATCACGAACTCGGGTGGCCTCCGCGCCGCCCTGACCTGTCCGGATGCAGGCCCGTCCGGCTTCTGCTCGGCCTCCACGCCGGCGCTGTCGATCACGCGCGGCTCGGTGCTGGGCGTCCTGCCGTTCGGGAACGTGACGACGACCGTGACGCTGACGGGCGCCGAGGTGAAGGCGTTCCTCGAGAACGGTGTCTCGCGCATGCCCGGTGCCGACGGGCGCTTCGCCCAGGTCTCGGGCCTCTGCTTCACGTACGACGTCGCTGCTGCGGCCGGCAGCCGGGTGACGAGCATCGTCCGCCAGGCCGCGGACGGCTCGTGCACCGGCACACCGGTCGACCCTGCGGCCAGCTACAGCGTCGCGAGCAACGACTTCCTGCTCAAGGGCGGCGACGGCTACCCGAACGTCTACTCGAGGGCCACGACCCGGGACATCATGGATCAGGACCTGGCGGATTACGTGTCGGCGAACTCGCCGGTCAGTCCGTCGATCCAGGGCCGCGTCGTCTGCGCAGACTCGAACGGCGCCACGGCGCCGAACTGCCCGGCGATCACCGCTCCGTAGCGTCCGACGCTCGCTCGTCCTCGCCCTCCCGCCGTAGCAGCGGGAGGGCGAGGGCGGCAGCGAGGACGACCGCGCCCCCGGCCGCGGCCAGCACGATCGCCCACCGCGGCAGGCCGGAGTCGCTCTCGTCCTGTGTGCCCTCCGGCGCTCGGTAGCCGAGGAAGCCGACGATCTCGAACGGCTCGCCGTTCGCCTCGGCTGGGATGCGCCAGTCTCGGACGAACTCGCCTTCATCGGGCGGTGGGCCTGTCGAGCCGATTCGTCGATCCGCCATCGTTCCCGACTCCCCGGGGGCGAGGCGCAGCCCTTCGTCTCCGTCCTCGTCGAACACCACGACGGTCTTCCGGCCGAGGTTGCGCACGGACAGCCGCTCGTGTCCGCCGAGCACCTGGACGAGGACACCCAACTGTGGCGGCTCGAGCCCGGAAACCGTGGAGACGAACCCGGTGTGTGAACCAGTCCCGTGGCCGTTCGCGGCGGGCACGGGGAGCAGCCCCGCGACGACGAGGCTGAGAAACACGTTTCGGCGGCGCACGATCGCATGGTGCCATCCGCGATCAGGGCCGCGAATCTCGGGGCTATACTGGCTCGCCGTGAGCACCGCCGAGCAGCCCAAGCTGGAGGAAGGCGTCTGGACCACGGGCCCGGACGGCGAGCTGATCCCCGACTACGACTCGACCTTCCCGACGATCAAGGAGGGCGAGGTCGTCCACGGCACCGTCGTCCGCGTCGACAAGGACGAGGTGCTCGTCGACATCGGTTACAAGTCGGAAGGCGTCATTCCCGTCGCGGAGCTCTCCATTCGGCGCTCGATCAACCCCGCCGACGAGGTCTCGATCGGCGATGAGATCGACGCGCTCGTGCTCACGAAGGAGGACGCCGAGGGGCGGCTGATCCTCTCGAAGAAGCGCGCGCGCTTCGAGCTCGCCTGGAAGAAGATCGAGGGCGCCGCCGAGTCGGGCGAGCCCGTCATCGGCAAGGTGATCGAGGTCGTCAAGGGCGGCCTGATCCTCGACCTGGGCGTCCGCGGCTTCCTGCCCGCCTCGCTCGTCGACATCCGCCGCGTGCAGGATCTCGACGAGTTCATGGGCACCGAGCTCCGCGCGAAGGTGATCGAGCTGAACCGCTCGCGCAACAACGTCGTCCTCTCGCGCCGCGCTGTCCTCGAGGACGAGCGGAAGGAGCAGCGCCAGCAGATCCTCGACCGGCTCCAGCCCGGCGACGTGGTCGAGGGCCAGATCTCCAACATCGTCGACTTCGGCGCCTTCGTCGACCTCGACGGGATGGACGGGCTGATCCACATCTCCGAGCTCTCGTGGTCGCACGTCAACCATCCCTCCGAGATGCTCGAGATCGGGCAGACGGTGTCCGTCAAGGTGCTCGACATCGACCGCGAGCGGCAGCGGATCTCGCTCGGGCTGAAGCAGACGCAGGCCGACCCGTGGCAGCAGGTCGTCGAGCAGTACAGCGTCGACGACGTGGTCGACGGGAAGGTGACGAAGGTCGTCACCTTCGGCGCCTTCGTCGAGATCCTCCCGGGCGTGGAGGGCCTCGTGCACATCTCGGAGCTCGCGCAGCACCACGTCGAGAACCCGCGCGAGGTCGTGTCGCAGGGCGACTCGGTCAAGGTGCTGATCCTCGAGGTCGACGGCGAGCGTCGCCGGCTGTCCCTCTCGCTCAAGCGCGTCGAGGACGACAGCCCTGCGACGGGCGACGCGCCAGACCTGAGCCTCTCGGACGAGGTCTTCGACAGCACCGCCCCCGCGGCGATGGCGGAGCCTGAGCCGTACGAGCCGGCCACCGCCGAGCAGAGCGTCCCCGCGGGCGACGCCGCGCCGGACGACGATTCCGCCTAGGACGCTCGCGATCACCGGCGGCATCGGCGCCGGGAAGAGCGAGGCGCTGCGTGCCTTCGCGCGCCACGGCGCCGCGACGGCGAGCGCCGACGAGTTCGTCCACCGGCTGTACCGCGATCCCGACGTCGTCCGGGAGCTCGTCGAGCGCTGGGGGGAACGCGTGCTCGACGACGGCGAGGTGAGCCGTGCCAAGGTCGGCGAGATCGTGTTCGCCGACCGGGCGGAGCTCGACTGGCTCGAGAGCGTCGTGCACCCGCGCACGGTCGAGGCGCAGCGACGCTGGCGAGAGGAGCAGACCGCGCCGCTCGTCGTGGTCGAGATCCCGCTCCTGTACGAGACGGGCGCGGACGAGCGCTTCGATGCGGTGCTCGTGGTCACGGCGCCGTCCGAGACGCGGACCGCTCGCTCGAGCGTCGAGGACCTGACCGAGCGCGAGCGCCGGCTGATCCCCGACGAGGAGAAGGCTCGACGAGCCGACTTCGTCTACGTCAACGACGGCACGCTCGAGGAGCTCGACGAGTTCGTCCGCGGCGTCGTGGAGCGGCTGACGTGACGCGCGCGCTGACGCTGCTCCTCGTCGTGGGCGCGGCCGCGGGCGCCGCGGTGTTCGTCGCGGAGCCCGACTGGTATCTCCGCGCCCGCTACCCGCTCCGCTACGAGCACATCGTCCGGGGCCACGCCGACAACTACCGGCTCGACCCCGCGCTCGTGGCGGCGGTCATCTACCAGGAGTCGAAGTTCGACGCCGCTGCGCGCTCGTCGCAGGGCGCCGTCGGCCTGATGCAGCTCCTCCCGGAGACCGCGCAGGGGATCGCGACGAGGACGGGCGGCTCGGCCTTCCAGGTCGACGACCTGCTCGATCCCGAAATCAACGTGCGTTACGGCTCCTGGTACCTCCGCCACCTGCTGGACAAGTACGGTACCGAGGAGCGGGCGCTCACGGCCTACAACGGCGGCCAGGGGAACCTCGACCGAGGGGTCGTACACGCGGAGACGCGGCACTATGTCGATCGCGTGCTCGAGCTGCGCGGGATCTACCGTCGCGCGTACGGGTCAGAGCTCGGCGAGTAGCGCGCGGGCGCGCCGAGCGTCGGTGGGCGCCCCCTTCGCGACGTAGATCTCGCGTGCGCTCTCGAACGCGGTGCGGGCCGCGTCGGCGCGGCCGGCAATCGCCAGCACACGGCCTAAGGCCTCATGGGCACTCCCGCGGAGCCCCCAGAAGTCCGTCGTCTCGGCGCGAGCGACGGCCCGACCGGCCAGCCGTTCGGCGTCTTCGACCCGGCCTCGCCGTGCGTGCAGAAGCCCGTCGACGAAGTCTGCCGTCACGATCGTCGCGATGTCTCCGGGAGGGCACAGCTCCCGCGCGGTTGCAACCCAGCGCTCCGCTGCGGTCTCGTGACCGAGTGCGAGCTCGTTGTCCGCAAGGTCCGCGGCGACGGTGGACGCATAGGCGTGCTCACCGACTTCCACGAGTCGCTCGTAGCCTTCGGTCAGGATGCGAACGGCTTCCGCGTTGTCGCCCGCATGCTCCTCGATGTACGCGGCACCCATGCACGTGGCCGCGTGGACCACGACGAGGCCCGCATCGAGGAGGGGCTCCCGCCCTCGACGAGCGAGCTCCCGGGCGGCGTCGAAGTCGCCACGGGTCGCCGCGACTCTGGCGAACGCGCGGTCGAGCGCAGCTCGAAGGATGATCCCGTCGACCTGGTCGACGAGCGCGCGAAGCTCTGCCTCCGCGGCGTCGACGTGCGTGGGGGAGAAGGCGATCGTCGCGAAGAGGTACGTCATCGCGGTGTGCACGAGCGAGGGGCGCTCCGCGCGCTCCGCGTGAGGAACGACTGCGCGGTACTTCTCGCCCGCGGCGGCGGCCTGGCAGCGCGTCCACTCGTCGTGGCCCTGCACGAGCAGGCCCAGCGCGAGGCCGCGCTCGTCGCCAAGCCGCCTGAAGGTGTTCACGGCTCCGTCCAGCTGAGGCCGATAGTCCTCGAGTCCGCCCGTGCCGCCCATGTGCGCCATCACCGGAGCGAGCGTGGCGGAGTAAGCGTGCAGCCGTTCGCCTCCTGCGGCCGCCAACTCGTCGACGTAGGCCTTCGCGTCGGCGATCCGGCCCACGTCGACCAGGGCGAGCGCGAGGTCCGCGGCGAGCTCGATTCGGCCGGGGTCGGACGGAGGTAGCAGGCGAGCTGCTCGGTCGAGGAGGCTGACCGTTGCGTAGTTGTCGCCACGCGTGCTCGCGGCGACTCCGGCTGAGCCCAGGCGTTCCGACGCACGGCGCGCGAGCGTGCCGGCGTCGCCTCCGAGCTCCCGGCGGTAGAGCACAGCCTGCTCGAGGTGGTAGCCGACGATCTCGTCCTGCTCCACGAGGTGGACGTGCTCCTCGATCCAGAGCGCGAACCGCTCGTGCAGGTCGGCGCGGGTCTCCTTCGGCAGCGAGTCGTACGCGGCGTCGCGGATCAGGAGATGACGGAAGCGGAACGCGTCGTCTCCCGGCATCGTCGCGGTCTCGGGCCGGATCAGCTCGGTCCGGATCAGCTTCGCGAGGTGGCCGTCCAGCCCCGTGCGAACGCGCTCGGACGCGAGCTCCGCGACGGGCAGCCGGTGGAAGATCTCGCCTTCGACGGCGCCGCGCTCGATCACCGACCGCTCCTCCGGCGGAAGCTGGTCGAGCCGCGCCTGCAAGAGCGCGTGGATCGTCGGCGGGACCACGACGTCGGCACCCCGTCCGTCCCGGAGCATGAGCAGCATCTCCTCGACGAAGAGGGGATTGCCCTCGGACGCAGCCAGGATGCGCGCCCTCGTCGAATCGTCGAGATCGGCGTCTCCGAGCAGGTTGTCGATCAACGTCGAGGTCTCGTCGCTGCCGAGGGACTCGAGCATGAGCGAGGTCGCGTTCGGCTTCCCACCGCTCCAGGCGGGGCGGAGCTCGAGCAGCTCGGGACGCGCCACGCAGAGCAGGAAGATCGGCGCGCCGCGCGACCAGTCGGCAACGTGCTCGATCAGGTCGAGGAAGGTGGGCTCCGCCCATTGGATGTCGTCCCACACGACGACGAGCGGTCGCTCCGCCGCCTGCGTCTCGAGGAGCTTCCGCGTCGCCACGGCCGCCTCCGAGGGCGACGGCAGCGCGAGCACGGCTGCGGCGTCCGCGCCGAGCTGGAGCAGGACCTCGACCAGCGGCCAGTAGGTGATCCCCTCGCCGTAGTGGAGGCAGCGGCCTCTCACCATCCGCGCGTGATCGGCGATGCCGCGGACGAACTCCTCGACGAGACGCGACTTCCCGACGCCCGGCGCGCCGAGCAGCGTGAACAGGTGCGACGAGCGCTGGGTGACGGCGTGCTCGAAGTCGTCGCGAAGCCGCTGGAGCTCGCGGTCACGCCCGACGAGCGGCGAGTCGAGGTGCCGCGTCAGGCCGGCGGAGTCGGGATCGACGTGGAGCAGCCGGTAGGCGGCCACGGACGCGCTCTTGCCCTTGACCTCGAGCTCCACCGGCTCGACCTGGGCCGCGTCGCGCACGAGCTGCTGCGTCTCGTTTCCGATCAGGATCTCGCCCGGCTCCGCGTGCTGCTCCAGCCGCGCGGCGACGTTGACCGCGTCGCCCGTCACGAGCGTGTCGCCCTCGCCGGCGACGACCTGCCCCGTGTTCACGCCGATCCGCGCCTGGAGGCCGATCTCCGCCACCGCGGCCCGCAGCTCGACCGCCGCGCGCACCGCGCGCAGCGCGTCGTCCTCGTGCGCCCGGGGGACGCCGAAGACCGCCATCACGGCGTCGCCGATGAACTTCTCGACGGTGCCGCCGTGCCGCTCGAGGATGGCCCGGGCCTCCTCGAAGTAGCGCCGCATCGTCGCCCGGACGGCCTCCGGGTCGAGCCGCTCGCCGAACGCCGTCGACCCGGTCAGGTCGCAGAAGACGACCGTGACCGTCTTCCGGGACTCGCGGGGCTCCTCGGGCTCCTCGAGCGCCGCCCCGCAGGCCAGGCAGAAGCGCGCCCGTTCCGGGTTCTCCTCGCCGCAGAGGCGGCACGAAACCATGGAGCGATGGTACTTCGCGGCCCGGTGCCATCGCGACTTCGATCTGGCGCTTGACAGACACCATCGGTGACGTCATAGTGACGTCATGCAGATGGCACAGTTTCTCGAGTCGCTCGAGACCGACCTCGACCGGATCGCCTCCGTCGGCGACGACGCCGTCGCCCAGGCCGCCGGCCGGCTGAGCCAGGCTCTCCGGGCCTCCGCGGGAATGCGTCTCCTGGACGCGCTCGGCGAGGTCGCGGTCGAGCTCTCGGCCCAACTCCCGGAGGGCCACGTCGAGGTCCGGATGAGCGGTCAGGACCCGAACCTCGTCTTCGTGGAGGAGGCGGAGGCGTCCGCGCCGCCCGTCGCCACGCCCGAGGACGAGTCGTCGGCCCGGATCACGCTGCGCCTTCCCGAGGGCCTGAAAGCAGGCATCGAGGCCGCCGCCGGCCGCGATGGGGTCTCCGTCAACGCCTGGATCGTCCGCGCGCTCGCGCGCGAGGTGTCCGCGCCCCCGCGCGGCCCTCGCATCGGGAGCCGCCTGTCCGGGTTCGCCAAGAGCTGAAAGGAGCCGCAAGATGATCTCAGTCGTCCCCGTCGATTACGCCGACTACATGAAGCACGCCGACGCGAAGGTCGACCGACGCCCGCCGAAGTACCGGCGCCCGAAGAAGGTCCGGCGATGAGGACCGAGACCTTCTCGACGCCGCGTCCGCTCGCCGTGCGCGTGAAGCTGCCGCGAGGGGACGTCCAGGTCGAGACCGCCGACGTCGAGGAGACGACGGTGTCGCTCACGGGCTCGAGCGAGCGCGCACGGCAGCAGATCGAGCAGGCGCTCGTCCGCCTGGACGACCGCGGCGACCGCGACGAGCTCGTCGTGGACGCGGACACCGACGACTTCTCGTTCGGGGGCAGGATCCGCCTGTCGATCTCGTTCGGCGACAAGGACGCGATCCGCATCCGCGTCGTCTGCCCCCACGGCGTCGATCTCTCCGTCGAGACGGGCTCGGCCGACACTCGCGCCACCGGGCGGTTCGGGAGCGTCACGACGAAGACCGGCTCGGGTGACGTCAGCGTCGACGAGGTCGAGCACGACGCCGAGGTCAAGGTCGCGAGCGGCGACGTGCGCATCGACCGCGTCGGCGGGTCGCTGAAGGTGCAGACCGCGGCCGGCGACGTCGCTGCGGGGCCGGTCGCCGGCCGCGCCCAGGTGAAGACCGCGGCGGGCGACGTCAACCTCAAGGAGGTCGCGAGCGACGTCGCCGTCACGAGCGCCTCCGGCGACGTGGTCGTGGGAGCCGTGACGCAGGGGACGGTCGAGCTCAAGTCCGTCTCCGGGGATCTCGTCGTCGGGATCCGGCGAGGGTCCCGCGTCTGGATGGACGTCAAGACCGTGACGGGAGACGCCCGCTCCGAGCTCGACGCCGGGGTCGACGACGACGGCGAGGGCCCGCTCGTCGAGCTGAAGGCGACCGCGATGAGCGGCGACATCCGCATCGTCCGCGCGTAGCGGATGGCCGGCGAGGGGTCACGACGGCCGCTGGCCGCGCTGCTCACCGCGGACGCGATCTCGCTGTCGGGGAACGCGATGGGCTTCGTCGCGATCCCCTGGTTCGTCCTCGAGACGACCGGGAGCGCCGCACTCACCGGCGTCGTGGCCGCGCTGACCTACGCGCCGACCGTGCTCGCGACGTTCTTCGGCGGCGCGATCGTCGACCGGCTGGGGTTCCGGAGCACGAGTGTGTTCGCGGACGTCCTCAGCGGCGTCACCGTCGCGGCGATCCCGCTCGTCCACCTGACCGTCGGCATCGAGCTCTGGCAGTTGCTCGGGCTGGTGTTCCTCGGGGCGCTCTTCGACGCGCCCGGCGCCACCGCGCGGCGTTCCCTGCTGCCCGATCTGGTCGAGTTGAGCGGCGCCCGGCTCGAGCGCGCGACCGGGATCAACGGCGCGATCCAGCGCGGGTCGCTGCTCGTCGGCGCTCCACTCGCCGGCGTGCTCGTCGGCGTGCTGGGGGCGACGAACGTCCTCTGGCTGAACGCCGCCACCTTCGCGGTCTCGGCCTTCCTCGTCGCGCGGCTCGTCCCGCCGCTCGCCGCGCACGCGAACACCGAGGAGCCGGGGAAGCACCTGTCGGAGATCCTCGCCGGCCTCCGCTTCGTCGCCCGCGATCCGCTGATGCGGATGCTGGTGCTGATGGTGCTCATCACGAACTTCCTCGACGCGCCCTTCATGGTCGTCTTCTCCGTCTTCGCGCTCGAGAACTTCGGCAGCGCCGTCGACCTTGGCCTGATGCTCGGCGTCTTCGGGGGTGCCGCGCTGCTCGGGTCGCTGGCGTACTCGGTCGTCGGCCACCGACTGCGGCGCCGGCCGACGTTCGTGTTCTCGTTCCTGCTCGCGGCGCTCCCGTACCTCGCGCTCGCGCTGATGCCGTCGCTTCCGGTGACGCTCGTCCTGATGGCGGCGTGGGGGCTCGCGGCCGGGCCGCTCAACCCTGTGCTCGCGACCGTCGCGTACGAGCGGATCCCGGCCCACATGCGGGGCCGGGTGCTCGGCGCCACCGCGGCCGGTGCCTACCTCGCGATCCCGGCCGGGGCCGTCCTCGGCGGGCTCGTCGTCGAGTGGATCGGCGTCGGCGCGACGCTGGCCGCGATCGGCGTCTGCTACCTCGTCGTCACGTCCGCCGGAGTCCTCAACCGGACGTTCCGGCAGATGGACCCCGAGCCGGAGCCCGCGCGGGCGTGACCCGCCGCGACCTCTTCCGCAACCGCGCGCTGCTCGGGCTGCTCGCGCGCGACGTCGTCTCTCTGACCGGGTCGCAGATGACGTGGCTTGCGCTGCCGTGGTTCGTGCTCACGACGACCGGATCGGCGTCGCGGATGGCAGTCGTGCTCGCCGTCGAATCCGCCTCGCTCGCCCTCTTCGGCTTTCTCAGCGGGGACCTCGCGGCGCGGCTCGGCCCCCGCCGGACGATGCTGGTCGCCGACGCCGTGCGCGTCCCGCTCGTCGCGGCCGTGCCGCTGCTCCATGCGCTCGACGCGCTGTCGTTCCCGCTGCTGCTCGTGCTCGTGGCGGCGATCTCCGCGGTCGCGACGCCGTCCTTCGCGGCGAAGAACAGCATCCTCCCCGAGCTGGTCGCCGAGGACGAGCAGACGCTCACCGAGGCGAACGCGCTCCTCCAGGCGTCGAGCCGCATCACGATCGTGCTCGGGCCCGCGCTCGCGGGCGGCTTGATCGCGGTCGTCGGCGCCGCGAACGTCCTCCTGATCGACGCGGTCACGTTCGCGGTCGGCTTCGCGCTGGTCGCGCTGTTCGTGCGCGGCGGCGGGCGGGTCGAGCACGACGAGCACTCGCAGGGCCTCACCGCCGGGCTCCGCTTCCTCGTCCGCGACCCGCTGCTGCGGCCGTGGTCGATCGCGATCGTCGTCGGCGACGTGGGCTGGCTCGTCCTCTTCGCCGCGATGCCCGTGCTCGTGCTGGAGTCGTTCGGCGAGCGCCCGGAGCTGCTCGGGTGGATCTGGGGCGGCTGGGGGCTCGGCGCCGTGATCGGGAGCCTCATCACGTTCCGCATCAGCTCGAAGGTCGACCGGATGCTCGTCGCGAGCATCGGCGAGCTCGCGATGATCCTTCCGCTCTGGCTCCTCCTCGCCAACCTGCCCGCCGCCGCTCTCGTCGGCCTCATGTGGCTGTCCGGCTTCGCGAACGGGATCGTCAACGCGCCCATCTGGACGATCTTCACGCTGCGGCTGCCCGCCTCCGTGCGCGCGAAGGCGATGTCGATGATCATCGTCGCCACCGCCGTCTTCGGACCGGTGGCGCTGCTCGCCGCCGGCCGCACGCTCGACACGTCCGGCTTCGTGCCCGTCGTGGCCGCGCTGGTCGCCGTGCAGACGGTCGCGGCGTTCGCGTTCACCGCCGCCGGCCTCCGCCACCGCGCCGCGGGCCGCGCAGAGCCCGTGCTCGAGACGTGAGCCGCCGCGAGATCCTCCGCGACGGGGGCATCCGCGCGCTCGTGACGGGCGAGGCGATCTCGATCGCCGGCTCGCAGATGACCTACATCGTCCTCCCGTGGTTCGTCCTGACGACGACGGGCTCGGCCGTGCGGACGTCGATCGTCGTCGCGGCCGAGCTGGCGCCCGTCGCCTTCCTCGGGCTCGCGAGCGGTGCGATCGTGTCGAGGCTCGGCGCGCGCCGGACGATGCTCGTCAGCGACGCCGCGCGCTTCGTGCTGCTGGGCGCGATCCCCACGTTGCACCTCCTGGACGCGCTGTCGTTCCCGCTGCTCGTCGCGCTCGTCTTCTGCGTCGGCGCGTTCATGGTCCCGCACGCGACCGCGCAGCGCGTGATCGTCCCGGAGCTCGTCGGCGAGGACGAGGCCCGCGTGGGGGAGGTCCAGGCCCTGATCCAGGTCGGGTGGGCAGTCGCGGGCATCGCCGGACCGGCGATCGGCGGCGTGCTGATCGGCGTCGTCGGCGAAACGAACGTCCTCTTCATCGACGCGGGCAGCTATGCCCTGTCGGCACTCCTCCTCGGCGCCTGGGTCCGGCCGAGGCACCATGCGGAGGTCGCGGAAGACGACGTCACCGGTGTCGTCGCCGGCGTGCGCTTCCTCTTTCGCGACGACCTGCTCCGTGTCTGGATGCTCTCGATCACAGGCCTCAACGTCGTCTGGAGCGCGTTCGGCGTGATGTTCCCCGTGCTCGTGCTCGAGCGCTACGGGGACCGCCCCGAGATCCTCGGCTGGATCTTCGGCGGCTTCGGCGTCGGCGCGATCGTCGGCAGCCTGGCGTCGTTCGGCGTGATCGCGCGACTCGACCGGATCCTGCTCGCCTCGTCCGCCGCCGCCGGGCAGACGGCGGTGCTCTGGATCCTGCTGCCCGACCTGCCGTGGACCGCCGTCGCGGGCGCCGCGATCGTGACCGGCGTCTTCTCGCCGATGCTCAACTCCACCGTGATCACGATCCGGACGATGCGCACGCCTCCGGTGCTGCGTCCCAGCGTCCACGCGGCTGCCGTCACCGTCGCGCTCGTCCTCGCGCCCATCGGCGCGCTCTCGGTCGGGCCGCTCCTCAACGTCTTCGGACTCGAGGTGGCGGTGGGCGCCGTGCTCGCGCTCAACACCCTGTGCGGGATCGCCTTCGTCGCGGCGGGACTGCGCGAGCGGCGGGTCGCCGCGGTGGCGGTCTAGTTTCTCCCGGCGAGCTGCTCGCTCTTCTCGTTCAGGGCGACGAAGCTCGTCTGGAGAAAGTCGTTCGCCGCCGCGGCTGCGAGCGACCACGTGAGCAGACGCCCGAACCGCGGAGCCAGGATCTGCGTTGCCGCGAGGGCTGCCGCCGCCCACGTGCCGACACAGCGGGTGCATGTCACGAGCTCGCCGATCGCCTGGTCGAGATCGCCGCTCTCGACCGGCTCCTCGTCGTCGCCGGTGTGGGCGACGCCCTTGACGAACGGCTCCCGGAGGAAGCTCGTCACCTCGTCGCGCGAGAGCGTCCGAGCGGCCTTGAACGTCGCGGCTGACAGGACGAGGTAGTCGAGCGCCGTCTGGCAGGCGGGGTCACGGTCGAGGACGCGGCCGGCCGCGCCCGCGGCTGCCAGCAGACCGCCGAACGTCGCCACGATTCCCGCGTACGCCTCGTACGGAGGCCGCTCCGCCATCGTCGACGCACTTCCCGCCGCGTCGGGGTGCCACACCTCGTTCGACGAGCTCAGCCGGCGCGTCGAGCGGCACAGGCCGCTCAGGCGTAGCGCGCGAGCACGGCGTCGGCCTCGGACGCGACGCGGCGGACGACCTCGCCGGCCGGAAGGATCTCGCGCACGAGCTCCACCGACTCGCGCGCCCACATCGGCGCGAGCTCGAGGTCGCCCTCGAACCACGGCGTCAGCATGTGCGACCCCCAGCGGCGGACCTCCAGGTCGCCCCAGGGGCGGCGCGCCACGCCGATCGTGTCGCCCTCGCCGGGCCGCGAGCCGCTCGGGGCATCCCCACGGCGACCCATTCCTCGTACGCGCGGCCCTTGAGGACGCGGTGCGGGAGTCCCCGCCAGCCGACGTCGAAGAGGAACTCGCTGTAGACCGTGTCCGCTGCGCCGCTCTCGACGAGCCGGCGCTTGTACTCCTCGGGACGAACGCTTCCTCGGTCGCGACGAAGCGTGTGCCGAGCGAGCAGCCCGCAGAGCGGGGTCGAGGGCATCCGCTGGGTCCTACTCCTCGCCGGCGGCTCGATCAAGCCGGCTCGATCGAGTGATTCGCGTTGACGTTGGGCAGGCGATGTGTCACGTCTAGGTCATGGGGTCGCCGCCGCTCCGTCTGCTCGCCGTCGTCACGGCGCTCGCGCTTGCCGCCGTCGGGACCGCCGCCGTGGCGCGAGCCGACGAGGCCGGCGCTCGCGCGACCGCGACGGCGTTTCTCGATGCCCTCCTGCGAGACGATGCGAAGGGTGCGTGCTCGCTGTTCTCGGCGGACGCCGTCAGCCGGATGGGTGGTGCGGAGCGGTGCGAGCGCGCGTACGCGCCCTCACCCGATGAGGCGGACTACGAAGTCATGTTCACGCTCCAGCGGGCGTTCCGCGCGGCGGAGAAGAGCGCCGTCAAGCGCCGCGGCCAGTTCGTCACGAAGCGTTTCCGAGCGACGGCTCTCGCCCGCGAGATGGAGAAGCTCGACGAGGAGCTGACGGTGCGGCTCGGCGACGGGCCCGCCGCCGCCCGGGGGCAGCTCGCGACGACCGTCGTCGTCGACCGCCGCTCGACGTCGCGCAGGCTCGTGCTCTACGCCGAGTCCGACGACGGCTCGATCTTCCGGATCAGCGGCGTGATGCTCGGGAACACGGACTTCCAGGAGGTCGCGCAGGGGACTCCCGAGGCCACTCGTCCGGACACGAGCCGCACGTGGTTCGAGCTCGGCCGCACGACGGCGCAGGCGGACGGCACGGTCTGGGTCGAGGGGACCTGGTTCTACGAGTCGAGCGAGGGCGGCGAGCAGTACCCGTTCCTCCTCGTGCTCGTCCCGGCCGCGAACGGCTACCGGATCGACGACCTCTACTACTCGACGATCCCGGAAGTCGAGATCGGCTGACGGAAACGCCGCGGCTACGCTGTCCGCGTGCCGCCGTTCAAGACGTCCGACGCGTACCTGCCGACCGGCGACCAGCCGAAGGCGATCGCCGAGCTCTCCTCGGGCGTCCTCGGCGGCGAGCGCTACCAGACCATGCTGGGGGCGACCGGGACGGGCAAGACGGCGACGATGGCCTGGATCGTGCAGGAGGTCCAGCGACCGACCCTCGTGATCGCGCACAACAAGACCCTCGCCGCGCAGCTCTGCAACGAGTTCCGGGAGTTCTTCCCGCACAACGCGGTCGAGTACTTCGTCTCCTACTACGACTACTACCAGCCCGAGGCGTACGTTCCGCAGGCCGACCTCTACATCGAGAAGGACTCGTCGCAGAACGACGACATCGCGCGCCTCAGGCTCGCGGCGACCTCCGCGCTGTTCACGCGGCGCGACGTGCTCGTGGTCGCGTCCGTCTCGTGCATCTACGGCCTCGGCTCGCCCGAGGAGTGGCGCGAGCGGGTGCTCATCCTCGAGGTGGGGGAGGAGCACGACCGCGACGTCGTCCTGCGCAAGCTGATCGACTCGATGTATGCGCGCAACGACTCGGTGCTCGGGCGCGGGAAGTTCCGCGTGAAGGGCGACGTGCTCGAGATCCAGCCGGCGAACCAGGAGACGGCGTACCGCGTTTCCTTCTTCGGCGACGAGGTCGAGGCGGTGACGCACTTCGACCCGCTCACGGGTGAGGTGCTCGCGAAGCTCGACAACATCGCGATCTGGCCCGCGACCGAGTACGTCACGTCGCGGCCGACGATCGAGCGCGCGGTCGTCGAGATCCGCCACGAGCTCGAGGAGCGCCTCAAGGTCCTCGAGGGCGAGGGGAAGATGCTGGAGGCGCACCGCTTGCGCCAGCGCACGGAGTACGACCTCGAGATGATGAAGGAGCTCGGGTTCTGCTCCGGCATCGAGAACTACTCCCGGATCCTCGAGGGCCGCGCGCCGGGCACGCATCCGTTCACGCTGCTCGACTACTTCCCGAAGGACATGCTCATCTTCGTCGACGAGTCGCACCAGACCGTGCCGCAGATCGGCGGCATGTACGAGGGCGACCGCTCGCGGAAGCAGACGCTCGTCGACTACGGGTTCCGGCTCCCGTCGGCGCTCGACAACCGCCCGCTTCGCTTCGACGAGTTCCTCGAGCGCGGGCACCAGATGGTGTTCGTGTCCGCGACGCCCGGGCCCTTCGAGCTCCGGCACTCGTCGACGGTCTCCGAGCAGCTGATCCGTCCCACGGGGATCGTCGACCCGGAGGTGGAGCTGCGGGCGACGAAGAACCAGATCGACGACCTCCTCAACGAGATCCGCCGCCGCGAGCAGGCGGGCGAGCGCGTGCTGGTCACGACGCTGACGAAGAAGATGAGCGAGGACCTGACCGACTACCTGCTCGAGTCGGGCGTCAAGGCGCGCTACCTGCACTCGGAGATCGACACGCTCGAGCGGATCCAGATCATCCGGGAGCTGCGCCTCGGCGAGTACGACGTGCTCGTCGGCGTCAACCTGCTCCGCGAGGGGCTCGACCTCCCCGAGGTGTCGCTCGTCGCGGTGCTCGACGCCGACAAGGAAGGGTTCCTGCGCGGCCGCACGTCGCTGATCCAGACGATCGGCCGCGCGGCGCGGAACGTGAACGGCCGGGTGATCCTCTACGCCGACAAGGTGACGCAGGCGATCCAGGAGGCGATGGGCGAGACCGAGCGCCGGCGCGCGGTCCAGCTCGCGTACAACGAGGAGCACGGGATCACCGCGGCGTCGATCGTCAAGGGCGTCTCCGACATCGCCGAGTTCCTCTCGCTCGAGTCGCCGACGGTCCCGGGCCGCCGGCGCCGCGGCCAGAAGAAGGTCGAGGGGCTCTCGCCGGAGGAGCTCGAGCGTCTCGTGATCACGCTCGAGGAGGAGATGTTCGCGGCGGCGGAGGAGCTCCGCTTCGAGTACGCGGCGAAGCTCCGCGACGAGATCAAGGACCTCCGCCGCGAGCTCGACGCGGCGCGCCAGCCGGCCTAGCGGTCGCTCTCAGCGAACGCGGGCCGCGAAGCGCCTCGTGATCGCCGCGCGCTCGACCTCGACGCGGATCGAGCCGGCGATCGTCCGCCGTCTCGACCCGGCAGGGAGGCGCCACGCGCAGCGCGCGACGCTGCGCAGGAACCGCTTGCCCTGCAGCCGGACGGGGCGCCCTCCGACCCGTGCGGCGCAGCGGACCTTGGCCGCCGCGACGTCGCGGCCGCCGCGAGACACGCGAACGCTGATCGCGAAGGCCCTGCCCGCGCGCGGGGCGCGCGGCGAGGCGGCGGCTCGACCCGCCGACAGCGCGGGCGTCGGATCCGTCGTCGGCGGCGCGGGCTCGCTCTGGGGTGGTGGCGGCGTCGGTGTCGGCATCGGCGCGGCGGGGCCGGGGAGCACGCCGAGGTAGGCGCCGAGCCAGTACGGGAGCAGGAAGTCGACGGCGGGGCCCTCGCGCAGCCGGTGGTCGAGGTCTCCCGGCTGCGCCGGGGCGCCGTTCTCCAGGATCTGCGTCGCGCTCGGCGGCGTCGTCGGCTCGCAGCCGGCGTCTCCGACGGCGAGCGAGAACGGGTGTCGCTGCCACGAGAAGTCCATTCCCTTGCCGATCCGCCCGTACATCGGGATCGGATACCGCGCGAGGCACGAGCGAGTCCCCTCGATCGTGGAGTAGCGGCCGATGTCGCTATGCCAGAGCGCCAGCTGAGGACCGGCCTCCGCGACGCGGTTGAGGGGCAGCCCGTTCGGCCCTTGCGTCCCGTCGCGTCGCCGTAGCCACTCGCCGAGCAGGATCTTGACCTCGTCGGAGAGCGGCACTGCCGCGCTCGGGCTCGTGGGTGCGGCCGCGATCGACGCGCGCTCCCCCGGCGTGTGGACGAGCACGTGCAGCAGGTCGAACCAGGCATTGCGGTGATGCCGCACCGCGCGCCAGAGCACGCGGTAGCTCGCCTGCCAGCGCGCGCGCGTGGCCGCGTCGTCCTCGAGGAAGAGCGCGGGCCCGAAGGCCGCGTGCGTGAGGTTGAACTTGTAGTACTGGAAGAGCGGGTCGAGCGAGCTGAACCAGACGGGAATCCACGCGTGCTCGGCCGCCGCTGCGACGTCGTCGTAGAGCGCGCCGTACTTCGCCGGGTTGACGCTCTTGCCGATCCGCAGAAACGCGAGCTGCTTCGGGAAGTCGCCCATGAAGTTCGTCTCGATCCGGTTGTCCGGGGGCAGCCGGACGTTCCAGTTGTTGCGGAGCAGGAAGTCGAGGGCGTTCTCGATCAGGCGCTGCGTGGTCGCGCGCACCTCCGGGTCGGGCACGAGCGCGTGCGCGAACGCGAGGCCCATGAACACGCCGACGTACTGATCGCGGCTGACGGGATGGTTGTTCCCGCATCCCCAGCCGTACCAGACGCGTCCGAGCGGCCGGATCTTCGCCTGTCCAAGGCGGTTGATCCGCAGGGGGAGCGGGATCGCCGCGAAGGAGGGATACCTGCGGTCGTCCACGCTCCAGCCGCGCTCCGGGACCACGTAGTGGCAGGGTCTGCTCTCGAGCGGTCCCGCCGTCGTCTGGCCGGCCGGGCCCGGCGTGTAGTCGACGGGGTCGTCGTTCGGGCGCGCGGTGCGCGAGAGGATCCCCGGACCTCCCGTCACCGGGACGGTGCGGCCCCGGACGACGGCGGCGTCCGTCGTGACGTCGAACATCCGCTCGAGTCCGCCGAGGGCGAACTTGACGCGGGCGAGCGCGTCGGGGCCCGCGGTCTTCGCGTAGCGAAACGACTCGGCGGCGAGGTAGTGACCGGTCCAGATGGCCGAGTCCGCGCCGACCCCGTACGTGTACCGGAGCGGCGGCGGAGTCACTCTGTCGAAGTCGAAGGCGAGCACGCCCCCGTGCGGCATGTGGTCGTCGACCGCGCTCTCGATCTCCTGAGCAGCCGCGTCGAAGCCCGCGGGGTCGGGGACGGCGCTCGCCGGCGGCGACCGCTCGGCCCCCCACTGCTTCGGCAGCGGCGGCTGGAGGAAGAGGAGCGCCTGGTTGATCTCGTCCGTCGAGGGGAGCAGCGTGTCGAAGCGGAGCGAGAACGGCAGGCGCTGCGTGCCGACGTACCTGATCCCGACGGAGAGGTCGCCGCGGAAGCCGATCCGCGCGTGCTGGAATGCCGCGCCCAGGTTGATCTGGTCGCCGACCGGCACGCCGAGCAGCTCCTGCCGGAGGTCGAGCTCGAGGTCGGCTACGTACTGGCTCGGGAACAGCGTCAGGAAGAGCTCGCCCGTCAGGCGCGCGTCCAACCCGGGCAGGCCGAACGACAGGTTCGTCACGCGCCCCGACAGCGTGACCCGCCCGCGCGCGATCTCGGTGCGGAAGCTGATCGGGATCGAATTCGGAATCGGGCCCGCGCCGCCGAGGCGTAGCGACGGGTTGATCGTGGCCCGGACGAGCAGCGGACGGTCCGGCTGCGAAGCGTCGAGCTGCGTCGACGCGGAGATCCGGAAGTTCGAGACGCGGAAGCCGATCCCCACGCTCGGGCTCCAGGAGAAGATCCTGTTGCCCGCGGCTCGGACGGAGGCGTGCGCCTCGAGATCGCTCGTGAAGCCGAAGTTCCAGAAGCCGCCGAGCGGCGCGTCCATGGCGAACCCGCTGGGGGAGGCCGACCTGAAGCCCGGCGCGGCGGCGAGGTCGATCTCGGCGTTGACGTTCTTCGTCCTCAGGCCGAAGTCCCAGCGAGCGCGTACGCCGACGCCGCGGTAGCTGATCCCGACGCTGCCGCCGCCGCCCGCGAGCTCCTTGCCCTCCAGCGACCGCTCGATCGACTGCTCCGTCTCGAACTCGTGCTGCTGGCGCAGGCCTCCCCGCCACGGGTCCGAGAGGAGCTTGTTGACCGCGTCCAGCGGGGCGAGCGCGGTCTGCCGGCGCACGTCCGAGCGGCCCGGGGCCGAGCCTGCGGCGGCGGCGAGCGCGAGGACTCCGCCGAGCACCGCCAGGAACGCCGGCAATCCGACGCCGCGCCTACGTGATCGACTCGACACCTTGCACTCGGTCGCGCCCGCGGTCGACGCGCGCGCGGTCTCGGCCGTTGCCGCCGGCGACCGTGTCGCGTGTGCCGTCGCGGGCGAGCAAGAGGTCGCGCCCCGCATCGCCGCGCAGGACGTCGGCGCCCGCGCCGCCGTCGAGCGAGTCGTTGCCCGCGCCGCCGAGCAGTCGGTCGTTTCCCGCGCCGCCGCGCACGGCGTCGGCGCCGCCGTTGCCGCGGATCACGTCGCTGCCGGCGAGGCCGCAGATCACGTCGCGTCCCGACGTGCCGACGAGCACGTCGTTGCCCGGCGTGCCGTTGATCGTGCAGGCGCCGTTCGGGTTCGCCGCGGGGCCGCCGGAGCCGCCGCCCGTGCTGCCTCCGCCGTTGCCGCCCCCGCCGCCTGCGGGCGGGGTGATCGCGATCGTCCACTCGTAGAGCCGGACCCGCTTGTCGGACTCGTCCCCCGTCTCCTCGACCTTCCGCAGCGGTGCGATGCGCGGGTTGGCGCGGCTGATCGTGATCACGCCGTTCGGCTGCGCGTCCTGAACCTTCTCGAGCGAGTCCGAGAGGTACGTGCTGTCCGTGGCGTAGCCGGTGTAGCCGGCGCCGCAGTCGTAGTCCGCGTTTCGCTCTCGCGCGCCGACCAGACGGAACGTGAGCCTGATCTGCGTCTGCGTCGCCGACCCGGAGACGACGACGTCGAAGGGCGTGGTGGTGACCGGCGGCGAGCAGCCGAAGGCCTGCCCGTCGGAGGTGCCGTTCAACGTCCACGTCGCCGAGAGGTAGACGCCGCTGCCACGGCCCTCGACGATCCCGTTGCGGATCCGGAACGAGTAGGTGAAGCGCGCCGTGTACACGTCCTTCGAGTCGCTCACCACGCTCGAGTTCTCGATGTGCCGGTACTGGTCGACGAGCGCGGTCGCGACGCCGGTGTACGGGCCGACCGTGGCGGCCGGCTGCGCTGACGCGGAGCCGGCGAGCGCAGCGAGCAGGGCGACGACCGCGAGGGCGCGGGCGATCATGCGATCGACACCGCCGCGACGACCCGCTCGACCTCGATCGCCGCGCGGCGCGTCGCCTCGCCGACGGCCTCTGCAGACGTGGCCTCATAGAGCCAGAGGCAGAGCTCGTCGTCCGGGACGAAGAGTGAGCGCAGGTAGCGCACCGGTGTCCCCTCTGACGTCAGCTCCTGCGCGGCCGCCCGTGCGCGGACCGCAGCCTGCCGGAGTTCCTGCTCGCCGAGCCCTGCGCTGAACGCCTCGACGAGATAGCGGCCGGCCATGCACCGACGGTACGACGCGGCGGCGGCGGATTGAACCCGGGAAACCCCGCGTCTTTGCTCGTTCGCGCTACCCGGCCAAGCGCTCGACGGCGAAGCGGTGCGCGAGCTCGGCACGGGAGTGCACGCCGAGCTTCGCGTAGATCTGCGTGACGTGTCCCTCGACCGTCCGAGGCGCGATGAAGAGCGTCGCCGCCACCTCCTTGTTCGAGCTGCCGGCCGCGACCAGCTCGGCGACGCGGCGTTCGGTCGGCGTCAGGTCGCCCGCCGGCGAGGGCGTCCGCCCGCCGATCCGTGCGAGCTCGGATCGGGCACGGTCGGCCCAGAGCGATGCGCCGAGGCGCTCGAAGGCGTCGAGCGCTTCCTGGAGGGACTCGCGCGCAGCCCGCTTGCGTCGCGCGCGGCGCTCGGCCGACCCCAGCGCCAGCAGCGTCCGCGCCCGCTCGAACGGGACGGGAATCGCCTCGAGCTCCCGGAGCGAGTGCCCGAGCGCCTCGAGCGATGCGGCCTGGTCGCCGGCGGCGGCGGCGAGGAGCCCCCTGGCCCGTGCCGCGACCCCGCGCGCCCAGGGCGTCCCGACCGCGCCCGCCTCGGCCGAGAGGCGCTCCGCCAGCTCGCGCGCGCGGTCGAGCTCGCCGGCGCCCACCGCCGCCTCGATCGCGTCGGGCAACACGCAGCAGACGCCGGGGTCGCCGTAGCCCGCGGCGGCGAGCGCCTCGGGAAGTCCCGCGAAATGCGTGTTCGCCGCGGCCGCGTCGCCTCGCGCGAGCTCGACGAGCCCGAGCACGGCTCGGTTGCGGATCGTGAACAGCCCGGCCTTGACGCCCTCCGCGAGTGCCAGCCCCTCCTCCGCCTCGGCCTCGGCCTCCTCGAGCAGCCCTCGGTGCGCGTCGACGAGGGCGCGCGCGTGGAGCAGCCCGCTCTGGCTCTGCTCGAGGCCGCGTTGCGAGACGATCTCGTGTCCCTCCGCGGCGTGGGCGGCGGCACGATCCCAGTCGCCCGCCCGGCACTCGAGCTCGCTCAGGTTGAGCAGGACGGCCAGCCGCGACGGCTCATGCCCCTGCTCGACCGCCGTCGTGTAGGCGCGCTCGAAGAGCTCGCGCGCCTCGTCGAGCCGGCCGGCGTAGAGCAGCCGGCGGCCGAGCACGACGCTCGGGCTCGCGAAGAAGTCGGGCGTCCGCTCGAGTGAGTGCTCGAGCGCGATGCCGCGCTCGAGCAGGCCGGGTGTGGCCACGCCGCGCCAGGTCTCGAGGAGCGCGAACTGCGCGACCGCCTTCACCTGCCAGGGAATGTCGCCGAGCTCCTCGGCGATCTTCAGGGACCGACGCGTGTGCCGTTCCGCCCGGACCAGGTCGCCGCGGACGATCCAGGCGATCCCCAGGAAGAACTCGATCCCGACCGAGCGATCGGGATCGCCGGCGGCCTCCGCGAGCGCACGCTCGGCGAGGTCGACCGCAGCCTCGAAGTCGTCCTCGCGGCTGATGGCGATCCCGAGCAGCACGTCGGCCCGCTCGCCTCCGGGCGGCAGGTCGGCGAGGAGCCGCTCGAGCAGCTCGCGGCTGCGGTTGAGCTCCCCGGCCTGCACGTAGTCGGTGGCGGCCTGTCGGATCCGGCGCCTCCGTCCCTCGAGGTCGTCGGGGCTCGTGAGGCTGACGGCGAGCTCCGCGAGCTCCGCCGCCGCGATCGCCGCTCCCCGCGAGAGCGCGCGTTCCGCGGCATCGTCGAGCGCGGCCGCCACGTCGTCGGAGGGCCCGGTCGCGCCGAGCGCCAGGTGGCGCGCACGCTGCTCGGGGTCGACGACGACCGCGGCCAGGCGTTCGTGCAGCGCGCGGCGAGCCTCTGGCCCGAGGCCGGAGTAGACGGCGGAGGAGACGAGCGGATGAGAGAAGCGCACGCGTTCGCCGTCGAGCTCGAGGAGCCCGGCTGCGATCGCCTCGTCGATCGCGTGTGGCGCGGCGCCGGCAGCCCGGACGAACGCCAGCGGCGGGTCGCCGAGCGCGGCGACCGTCTCGAGCAGGCGGCGCACGCGTGCCGGCTGCGCTGCAATGCGGCGGTCGACGAGCTCCCTCAGCGTGTCGGGAACCGGCAAGGCCTCGCCCGGTGTCAGCTCCGCGCCGGCGTGCGCGAGCGTCCGCGCGAGCTCGAGCGCGAAGAAGGGGTTGCCCCCGGAGGTCTCGTGGACGCGCATCAGCAACGGACGCGGCAGGGGGGTCCCGAGGCGCCGTCTGAGCAGCCGGTGGAGGGCGCCGAGGCTGAGGGGCCCGACCCGGAGGGTCTGGACACGCTCCTCGCCGAAGGCCTGCTCCAGCCGCAGCCGCTCCTTCCCTTCCCCGAGCCGTACGGCCAGCAGGACCGCGACGGGCGCATCGCCGAGGCGCCGGGCCGCGAACTCGAGCACTGCGCGCGACGGCGCATCGAGCCACTGCGCGTCGTCGACCGCGACGAGGAGGGCCCCCTCCGTCGCGAGCCCGTGGAGAACCTGGAGGACAGCCGTCGCGACCGCTCGCTGATCGAGGGCGCCCTCCGGCTCGCGGAGCAGCAACGCCGACTCGAGCGCACGGCGCTGCGGGGACGGCACGGCGGAGAGGGCCTCGTCGAGAACAGGCCGCAGCAGGTCGGCGAGCGCCGAGAACGACAGCCGCGCCTCGGCGGCCGCGGGACGGGCGGCGAGGACGCGACGGCGCGCAGCGGCGTGATCGACGACGGCTCGCCAGAGCGTCGTCTTGCCGATCCCGGCCGCGCCTTCGAGGACGAGTGCAGCGGCGCCTTCCATCTCGTCCACGAACGAGCGGAGCACCGCGAGCTCGCGGTCGCGGCCGACGACGTGATTCGTACGCATCGTCACGAGACCCTGGTCACCTTTCTAGTACTTCGCGGAGCCGGCGGCAAGCTCGCGGTTCCCGAGGCGACTGCCCTACGTGGTCGACGGACGTTGCCGCTCTAGCGCTCGGCGACGTACACGAAGCCGATGCACATCTCGTCGGAGGAGTCCTCTCCCCACGTGACGAGCCTGCGTGTCGTGTTGTCGTGCGTGCAGCGGAGCGAGAGGCGGTCGCCCGGCGCGAACGCGACGGGCTTCGCGAAGCGGTAGTCGCGCTGCCAGTCGAAGTCCCAGCGCGGGATCTCGAGCAGGAGCTCGTGCCGTCCCGACGCCCGCTGGACGACGAGCCGCGCGGTTCGCCCGAGCCGGTGCATGTGCAGCGCGGCCGAGTGCATCGTGAACCCGCGTGCGGGGTCGAAGCCGCCGAGGTAGCGCACCACCGGAGTCGGGTCGCCGGTGAAGGTGTGCACGATCCCCCGCCGACGGGCCGGCAGCCTGAACGTCTGGGGCGAGAGGACCCACCCGAGGTCGACGACGGGCAGGTAGACGGCGCGCCGCTCCACCGAGGGTGCCAGGCTGAGCCGAACGGTCGACCGATCCGGGCGCGGCGCGGTCGAGGTCACGTTGTAGTGGACCTGCATCACGAGGCGTGAGCCCGGCACGACCCGCTGGCCCGTCCCCGCCGGGAAGTCGGACCCTCCGGCTCCGGGCGCCCACCCGGCGAGGAAGTTGATCCCGAGGCCCTGGCGGCCGTCGGCGCTCGGCCCCCCGTAGCACCGGTAGCCGGGCTCGGGGTCGGCCGCGTCCCACTGCGCGACGGTCGAGGCGGAGGCGGGCGGGGCGAGGTAGACGATGATGTGGTGGACCACGGCGCGCGCGCCCGGCGCGATGTCGACGCCGGTGACGTACGTGGTCGCTCCGGGCGTCCAGTCGAGCGGGAAGCAGCGGTAGTCGTCGTGACCCGCACCGTGCTTCGGCGTGTACGGCTCGGGCATCGGGAGCCGGACGTCGACGCGAGAGAGACCGGTGGGGATCGGCCGCACCGGCTTGCCGGGCCGGACCGCGTCGCCGCGCGGCGCGCCGTTCCGCGCCCAGCGCACGATCGCCGAGATCTGCCCGTCCGTCAGCGAGGGGTCGTGGAGGTAGCGACGAACGCCGCGCCTCGCGTGCCACGGCGGCATCGCCCGCACGCGCACCGCCTGAGCGACGGCGTTGCGAGCCGCGAGGGCCTCGGCATACGTCGACAGCGGTAACGGCGCGATCCCGCCGTCGACGTGGCAGCCCGTGCAGCGGCCGTCGAGGATCGGCTTCACGTCCTGGAAGTACGTCGTCCGGGGCGGCGCCTTCGCCGCGGCGGCGACCCCGTTCGGGGCGGCGAGTGAGACGACCGCGACGGTCGCCGCGAGGGCGAGCGCGGCTGCGGCTGTTGCGGCCACGCCCACGACTCGCCCCCGTGACGCCACTCTCACCCACTGCCGATTGAAGTCCGGATCGGAGAGGGAGTCAATAGGCCGAGCGGTCCGAGGGGCTAGGCTCGGAGGCCCGTGGAGCTCGCCGTCTTCGTCCTCGTGCTCGCGCTCAGCGGCCTCGTGATCGGCGGCCTCGCGCGGCTGGCCGTCCCCGGTCCCGACCCGATGTCGCTCTGGCGCACGATCGCGCTCGGGCTCGCGGGCTCCTTCGTCGGCGGCCTGCTCGCCCGGCTGCTCGGGCTCGAGGCGGGCGGCGGGATCCTGTTCGCGCTGCTCGGCGCCGTGCTCTTGCTCGTGCTCTACCGCAGGCTCGTCCAGAAGCGGGGGATCACGGGCCCGGCACCTCCGTAGGAGAGCGTTTCGCGTCCGAACGGGGGAGGAACGTCACCCGCATGGAATGGATATGGCTCATCATCGTCGGCGCGATCGTGGGTGCACTCGGCCGACTCATCAACCCCGGCAGCGACCCGATGGGCTGGATCGTCACGATCCTGCTCGGGATCGGATCGCTCCTGCTCGCAGGTCTCCTGATCGAGGAGGGCTTCTGGAGGTTCGTCGTCGGCGTGATCATCGCGATCGTGCTCGTCACGGTCTACGGACGCGTGATGGCGAATCGCGGCCGCACGGCGACCGCACCCTAGGGAACCGGGTCGACTGACAGGGGCTCGCGGCCCCGCGGAAACCGCCGCACCGCCGTGAGCCCCCAGTCGTCCACCCGCCAGATGTACGTCTCGATCGCGATCGCCTCGTCGGCGATCGCGTAGACGTGGAGTCCGCGGGCCTCGCCGCGCCGGCGCGGCCGCGGCTGGCCGAGACCGGGCGCGATCGACACGACCACGGCGCGCACGTCGCCCTCGGTCACCTCGAACTCCCGCCGCTCGCTCACCGCCGCCTGGTGGATGTGGCCGGCGAGGATGAGCTGAGCACCGCTGTCGACGAGCGTCGCCAGCACGCTGTTCCGGTCGGAGACCGGCTTCTTCGTCGAGCGCCACGGTGCTCCGAGCAGGTGGTGGTGGAACGTCACGATCTTGAACGCCCCCGCCGGCGCCTCGGCGAGCGTCTCGCACGCGCGCCTCAGCTGCGCGCGGCGGAGCGCTCCGCTCTGGTGCCGCCACGGCCGGACCGAGTTGAGCCCGAGCACGAACAGCCCGTCCGAGCGGTACGACGGCTCGGTCGTCTCCCAGAGGCGCTCGAACTCCTCCCACGGGCGCGTGAACCGCGCGGGGAACGTGTACGGGATGTCGTGGTTGCCGGGGATCGCGAGCACGGGCACGCCGAGCGAGCGCAGGAAGCCCGCCGCGCGCTCGTGCTGGTCGCGGCGGCCGCGGTGCGTGAGGTCGCCGCTCGCGACGACGAGCTCCGGGCGAACCCGCTCGAGGAGCGAGGTGAGCGCCAGCTCCATGGCGGGGTCCTCGCGCGTGCCGTAGTGGAGGTCGGAGACGTGGAGAACGCGTGTCATGCCCGCCGGGGCAGGCTATACAGTGATCTGAAGTGAGCGAGTCCCCCGAAGTCTTCGACGACCTCTACCTCGGCTTGCGCGCGGGCGGCGCGCTGCGGAAGCAGCGGCGCGGCGAGTCGCTGACCCCCGAGGAGCAGGAGGCGCTCGGGCGCTGGCAGCGTCTCTCCACGGCGCGGAAGTCGCTCGCGCTCGGCGCGTTCGCGATCGGCACCTTCGGGCTCGGCCTCACTCTCGGCGGCCTGATCTTCGGCCGCTGGCGTAGGGCGTAAGTCAGCCCGCCGTCTCCGCGTCCTTCGCGGGGAAGAGCACGGCCGGCACGTCCTCCTGCGCGGGATCCTTGTCCAGGAGGACGACGTCGACGAGCGTCGCGCCGATCGCCGCGAGCGGGATCGCGAGCAGCACGGCGAACTCGCCGAAGAGGACGGCCGAGACGGCCACGGCGATCAGCACCGTCAGCGGTGTGAGCCCGACCGCGTCGCCGAGGACGCGGGGGATCACGACGTAGTCCTCGAGCAGGCGCACGACGAGCACCGCGAGCCCGGCCGCGATCGCGACCCCGACGGACTCCGTCAGGCCGACGCCCACCGCGAGCGCGCCCGCGACGAGCGGGCCGATCACCGGCACGAGCTCGACGAGGCCGGCGAAGATCGCGATCAGGAGCCAGAACGGGAGCCCGATAGCCCAGAACGCGGCCGAGAGCACGGTGGCGACGAGCACGACGAGCAGCCCCTGGCCGCGCACGTAGGCGCCGAGCTTCAGGTCGATCAGCTCCCACGTGTCGCAGACGGTCCGCTCGTAGCTCTCCGGCAGGAGTCGGCAGACGAGGCGCTCGGCCCGGTGGCGCTCGAAGATCCAGTACGCGCCGATCGCCAGCACGAAGAGCAGCCCGACCGCGATCTCGATCGCGATCAGGCCGACCTCCGCGCCCTCGTCGAGGAGCTCCTCGGGCTGCGGCAGCCGCTCGAGCCTGCGCTCCACGCCGCGCAGGACCCGCTGCCTGACCCCCGTCGACTCGTCCGCCTCCTGCCGGAGGTCGCTCCTCGTCTCGGGGAGGTCGCCGATCGCGGTCTGGACCTGGTCGAGCGCCCGCGGCACGACGGCCCAGAGCAGTCCGCCGACCAGCGCCGCGAGCACGGCGTAGTGGGCGAGGATCCCGAGCCCGCGCGGGATCCCCCGGCCGCGCATCCACTCGACCCCGGGCCGCATCGCGGCCGCGACGATGAAGCCGAGGAAGATCAGCGCGAGGATCACCTTCAGCTTCCAGAGGGCGAGCGCGAGCGCGACGGTTCCGCCCGCGACGAGGGTGCCGACGAACGCGCGCCTGGCGGTCAGTCCCATGGGGACGTGTTCGCCGCCCGCAGGGATCGGAAAACCGCCGTGGAAGCGGGCCACGTGCCCGGAAGGACGTGCTGGGAGTCGCGGCGCCACGCGGTCGTGCTCGCGCGCCCCGTCGCGAGGGCGCTCGCGCTCGGCCTGGCCGGGTTCGCCTGCTTCCTGCTGGGCTGGCCCTGGATGGTCGCCGCGCCGCCGCTGATCGCGGTCGGGGCGCTCGGCGCCGGGCTCTCCGTCTGGCGCTGGGAGCGGACGATGGTCGTGCTGACGACGGAGGAGCTCGCCGTGCTCCACGGCACCCTCCGGCGGCGAACCGCCTCGGTGAGCCTCGGCCGGATCGCGACCGTCGAGGTGGAGCAGAGCCTGCTCGGCCGACTGCTCGGCTACGGCACGCTCCTCGCCGGCGAGCTCGAGATCCCGTTCGTCCCGGGACCGCGCGACGTCGGGAGGCTGGTCGCGCGACTCTCGGCCTGAATTCGGCCACCGGAGCGGAGTTGCGGGCCGGATCGAACACCTGTTCCCGTCCGACGTGCCCCGATACACTGGGTCGGTTATGGCCCAGGAAGAGCTCGTCGTTCACGGCGCCCGGGAGCACAACCTCAAGGACGTCACCGTCAGGCTCCCCCGCAACCGGCTCGTCTGCATCACGGGCCTCTCGGGCTCGGGCAAGTCGAGCCTCGCGTTCGACACGATCTACGCGGAGGGCCAGCGCCGCTACGTCGAGAGCCTGAGCGCCTACGCGCGGCAGTTCCTCCAGATGATGGAGAAGCCGGACGTCGAGTCGATCGACGGACTCAGCCCGGCGATCTCGATCGACCAGAAGACGACGAGCCGGAACCCGCGCTCCACCGTGGGCACGGTGACGGAGATCTACGACTACCTGCGGTTGCTCTACGCCCGCATCGGCCGCCCGCACTGCCCGATCTGCGGCCGTCCGATCGCGGGCCAGAGCCTCGACGCGATCGTCGACCAGGTGCTCCAGCTCCCCGAGGGAACCCGCTTCACGGTGAACGGGCCCGTCGTCCGCGACCGCAAGGGCGAGTACAAGGACGTGTTCGAGGAGCTCCGGCGCGAGGGCTTCACGCGGGTCAAGGTCGACGGCGAAGAGCGCCTGCTCGAGGACGAGATCGAGCTGGACAAGAAGTTCAAGCACACGATCGAGGTCGTCGTCGATCGCCTCGTCATGAAGCCCGACCTGCGCACGCGGCTGACGCAGTCGATCGAGACCGCCGCGCAGCTCGCGGAGGGTCTCGTCGGGATCGATCTCGTCGAGTCCGGCGAGTCGATGCTCTTCAGCGAGAACTTCGCGTGCCCCGAGCACGGCGTCTCGCTGCCAGAGCTCGAGCCGCGGATCTTCTCGTTCAACTCGCCGCACGGTGCGTGCCCGCGCTGCACGGGCCTGGGCGCGCAGCAGGAGATCGATCCCGACCTCGTCGTCCCCGATCCGACGCGCTCGATCGGCGAGGGTGCGCTCGTTCCCTGGGCGGTCGGCAACTCGAGCTTCTACGAGTCGGTGATCCAGGCGGTCGCGGACAAGTGGGAGATCGACCTCGACACCCCGTGGCAGGAGCTGAGCGAGGAGCACCAGAACCTCTTCCTCTACGGAACCGAGGGCGAGCGCGTGTACGTCACGTACCGCAACCGCATGGGCCGCCGGCGCGCGTACATGCTCGCGTGGGAGGGGATCGTCTCGAGCCTCGAGCGCCGCTACCGCGAGACGGACTCGAGCACGCAGCGGGAGCGGATCGAGGAGTACATGTCGTTCCGGCCCTGTCCGGTCTGCAAGGGCGCACGCCTGAAGCCCGAGGTGCTCGCGGTCACCGTCGGCGAGCTCAACGTCCACCAGTTCACGAAGATGTCGGTCTCGCGCGCGATCCGGTTCGTCGGGGAGCTCGCGCTCACCGACACCGAGCGCCTGATCGGCGAGCGCATCCTCAAGGAGATTCGCGCGAGGCTCACGTTCCTCGACGACGTCGGCGTGGGCTACCTCCAGCTCGACCGTGCGGCGGCGACGCTGTCCGGCGGCGAGGCGCAGCGGCTCCGACTCGCGACGCAGATCGGCTCGCAGCTCGTCGGCGTGCTCTACATCCTCGACGAGCCGTCGATCGGCCTCCACCAGCGCGACAACGACAAGCTGATCGGGACGCTCGAGCGGCTGCGCGACCTCGGCAACACCGTGCTCGTCGTCGAGCACGACGAGCAGATGATGCGGAGCGCCGACTGGCTCGTCGACATGGGCCCGGGCGCGGGCGAGCATGGCGGCCACGTCGTCGCCGAGGGGCCGGCGAGCCGCGTCGAGAAGAACAAGGAGTCGATCACGGGGCAGTTTCTCTCGCGGAAGCGGACGATCGCGGTCCCCGAGCGCCGGGAGGACGACCTCGGCAGCTTCCGCATCCTCGGCGCGAGCCAGCACAACCTGAAGGGGATCGACGTCGAGTTTCCCGTCGGGAAGTTCGTCTGCGTGACGGGCGTCTCCGGGTCGGGGAAGTCGACGCTCGTGAACGAGATCGTGCACAAGGCCCTCGCGAATCGCCTCCATCGCATGCGGACGAAGCCGGGCGAGCACGCGGGTGTCGAGGGGATCGAGGCGTTCGACAAGGTGATCGACATCGACCAGTCGCCGATCGGGCGGACGCCGCGGTCGAACCCGGCGACGTACACGAAGCTCTTCGACCACATCCGCGAGCTCTACTCGCTGACGCCCGAGTCGAAGGTGCGGGGCTACAAGCCGGGGCGGTTCTCCTTCAACGTGCGCGGCGGCCGCTGCGAGACCTGCAAGGGCGACGGCCAGATCAAGATCGAGATGCACTTCCTGCCCGACGTGTACGTCCCCTGCGAGACGTGCAAGGGCGCGCGCTACAACCGCGAGACGCTCGAGGTCCGCTTCAAGGGGAAGTCGATCAGCGACGTGCTCCAGATGTCGGTCGAGGAGGCGCTCCAGTTCTTCTCGAAGATCCCCAAGCTGCGGCGCCGCCTCCAGACGCTGCACGACGTCGGGCTCGACTACATCAAGCTGGGCCAGCCGGCGACGACGCTCTCGGGCGGCGAGGCGCAGCGCGTCAAGCTCGCCTCCGAGCTCAGCAAGATCGCGACCGGCCGGACGCTCTACATCCTCGACGAGCCCACGACCGGCCTCCACTTTGCCGACATCGAGAAGCTGCTCGAGGTGCTCCAGCGGCTCGTCGACAGCGGCAACACCGTGCTCGTGATCGAGCACAACCTCGACGTGATCAAGCAGGCCGACTGGATCGTCGACCTCGGCCCCGAGGGCGGCGAGGCCGGCGGCGAGGTGATCGCGACCGGGACGCCCGAGGACATCGCCGAGGTCGAGGAGAGCTTCACCGGCCGCTTCCTGCGCGACGTGCTGCCCGCGAAGGCCGCCGCGGCCGCCTAGCGCCGGTCACTCGATCGGGATCGAGCTCGGGGCCGAGCTCGACGCCCGAGAGCTGTCGTTCGAGGTCTCCCACCGGCTCGAGCGCGTGAACGTTCCGGTCCGCTTCCCCTCCTAGGGCCGTACGCTTCCGCCGATGGCGGGCGAGTGGTGGCGGCGGACGCTCGAGACCCTGCGCCGTCCCGGCGCGGTCTTCGCGGCGCTTCGCGACGACGACGACGACGCGCGGTCGGAGCCCGTGCTCGCGATCGTCCTGCTCGCGGGGATCGCGGGCGTCCTCGGGACGAATGAGTTCGCGCACACGCTCGACGACTTCGAGCTGGACGGGCTGACGCTCGCCGTCGTCGCCTTCCTCGCCGGAGCGCTCTACGGCCTCGTGGGGTACTTCTTCCTCGGGTTCCTCGTGTACGCGGGCGCGCGCGCCGCCGGGACCGACGCGTCGTACCGCCGGCTGCGCCAGCTGCTCGCGTACGCGGCGGTGCCGTTGGCGCTCTCGCTGGTCGTCTGGCCGGTGCGGCTCGCGATCCACGGCGGCGACGTCTTCCGCACGGGCGGCTCCGACCGCGGAGCCGGCAACACGGTGTTCGAGGCGCTCGAGATGGCGGCTCTCCTGTGGGCCGCCGTGCTCCTCGTCGTCGGTCTGCGCGCGTACCACTCGTGGACGTGGCCGCGCTCGCTGGCGGCGGCGTCGCCAGTCCTCGCGCTGCTCGCGCTCGTGCTCGCCCGGGCCTCCGAGCTCGTCTAGCGCTAGCCGCTGTCGACGTAGTCGGCGACGGCCGCGATCTCGGCGTCGCTCAACCGGCCCTCGAAGCTCGGCATCGCGCCGCGCCCGTTCGTGACGACGCCCGCGATCTCGTCCTCGTTCAACTCGGTCTCGCCGAGGTTCGGGCCGATCGTCCCGCTTGCGCCGGCGGGCTCGAAGGTGTGGCACGAGCCGCAGCCGGCGGAGGCGAACACGGCTTCGCCGTCGGCCTCTTCGCCGTCGCCGCCGGTGTCCGTCGTCGCGGTCTCGCCGGTCTCCGTCGGCGTCGTCTCCGTCTCGGCGGTCGTCGCCTCGGTGGTCGTCGCCTCGGTCGTCGTCTCGGCCGCGGCCGGCCCGTCGTCCTCGGCGCTCTCGCGGCCGACGACGAAACCCGCGGCGCCGGCGGCGAACGCGAGCGCGAGCGCCGTCATCACGGCGGCCGCCTCCGCGGCCGGGCGCGACCAAGGGGGCGGCGGCTTCCTGCGTCGTGCCATCGCCGCGGGACGATAGTCGAACGTCCCTAGAGAGCGGCGAAGAACGCGGCGAGCTCCTCGTCGGGCATCGCGTACGTGTGCTGCTCCTCGGGAAAGCGGCCCGTGCGGACGTCGTCGGCGAACGCCTCGAGCGCGCGCCGGATCTCCGTGCCCACGTCGGCGTAGCGCTTGACGAACCGCGGCGCGCGCCCCTCGTAGAGCCCGAGCAGGTCGTGCCAGACGAGCACCTGCCCGTCGCAGTCGCGGCCGGCGCCGATCCCGATCGTCGGGATCGAGAGCGTGCGCGTGACCTCTGCGGCGACCGCGGCGGGGACGGCTTCGAGCACGATCGAGAAGCAGCCCGCCGCCTCGAGCTCGCGGGCGTCGGCTACGAGCTTCCGCGCCTGCTCGGCCGTTCGCCCCTGCGCCTTGAACCCGCCGAGGGCGGTTGCGGACTGCGGCGTCAGGCCGATGTGGCCCATCACGGGAATGCCTGCGCCGACGAGCGCGCGCACGCGCCCGACCATCGGCCCGGCGCCCTCGAGCTTCACGGCGTCGGCGGCCGCCTCCTTGACGAAGCGGATCGCGTGCTCGAGCGTGTTCTCGTCCGAGACCTGGAACGACCCGAACGGCATGTCGGCGACCACGAGCGGACGCTTGGCGCCCCGGGTGACCGCGCGCGTCAGCATCAGCATCTCGTCCATCGACGCCGGCACGGTCGAGTCGTGGCCGAGCACGACCATCGCCGCGGAGTCGCCGACGAGGACGAGCTCGACGCCCGCGGCGTCGGCGAGGCGCGCGCTCGGCGCGTCGTAGGCGGTGACCATCACGATCTTCTCGCCGCGGCGCTTGAGCTCGCGGAGCTCGGGCAGCGGGAGCTTCCCGTGGGTCCAGGACGCGTAGCGGGGTGCGGGGGTGCTCACTCGTCGTCTCCTTCCAGGATCACGTTGTCGATCAAGCGGGTGTCGCCGACCCGGACCGCCGCCGCCAGCACGCACGGGTCGAAGTCCGCGATCTCGACGTAGTCCACGTCGAGATCGCGCAGCAGCTCGCGGGCGCGCGCGGCGTCCCTGGTGGCGAGCGCGCGGGGGAGGGCGAGCGCGCGCTCGCGCTCCTCCGGCGAGAGGCGGCGGTTGCGGGACGAGAGCGCGAGCCCGTCGGCGTCGCGCACGGTCGGGACGACACGCACCTCGACCTCCAGGTCGAGGTCGCGGGCCATGCGTCGGATCACCGCGACCTGCTGCGCGTCCTTCTGGCCGAAGTACGCGAGCTGCGGCCGCACGATGTTGAAGAGCTTCAGGCACACGGTCGCGACCCCGCGGAAGTGGCCGGGCCGGTGCTCGCCCTCGAGCGCGGAGCCGAGCCGCTCGACGTCGACCCACGTCTCATAGCCGGGCGGGTACATCTCGTCACGGCTCGGCGCGAAGAGCAGGTCGACGCCGGCCTCCTGCGCGAGCCGCGCGTCGTGCTGCTCGTCGCGCGGGTAGCCGTTCAGGTCAGCTCGCTCGCCGAACTGCGCAGGGTTGACGAAGAGCGACGCGACGACGCAGTCCGCGTCGGCGCGCGCAGCCTCGAACAGCGCCAGGTGGCCCTCGTGGAAGGCGCCCATCGTCGGCACGAGCGCGAGGGTCGAGCCACGGAAGGGCTCGAGCGTCTCGCGAACCTCCGCGATCGTGCGGACCGTCCTCACCGCGCGGTCGCCTCCGCGAGCACGTCGTAGAGCGGCTCCAGCTCCGGGCGAGCAGCCCTGATCGCCCGGCGGTGGCGCTCGACGGTCTCCCAGTCGCCGCGCTCGATCGGGCCCGTCAGCTCGAAGCCGTTGTCGATCGTGCGGCGCATGAGGCGGGCCAGCCCCTCGGGAGGGGCGTCGGCGGCGCGGAAGAGCTCGGAGGCGACCCGGTGGAGCGTGACGAGGTAGTTCGAGGCCACGGCGGCGCCGGCGTGGTAGAGGGGGCGCGCCTCGTCCGCGAGGTCGAAGGGCTCGAGCCCGAGCAGCTGCGCGAGCCACCAGCCGATGTGGCGAGCCTCGGCCGACTCCGCGACGACGGCCGCGTGGGCGCCGTCGAGCTGCTCCGGCCCGCGGGCGTGCGTGAACGTCTGGAGGGGATGGAGGCCGAAGCGGCGCGCGTGCGGGTCGAGCGCGGAGAGCGGGGTCGCGCCCGAGGTGTGCGCGATCCACGGTCCCGGCTCCACCGCGCGAGCCGCCTCCGCGATCGCGGCGTCCGGGACGCAGAAAAGCACGAGCTCGGCCCCGGAGTCGCGCAGCGGGACGCCGCGCTCGGCGAGGCGAGCGGCGACTGCCGAGCCGACACGTCCGGACGCGCCGACGATCTGAACGGTTTCGAGCATCGCTCCAGTTCCGTGGTGGATACCGGGCCGGGGCAAGTGTAGCTTCCCGCGTCCGGCGGCCCGCCTAGACTCGCGGCCGTGGCTGCCGTCGAGCCCCTCGACCGGACGCAGCAGCTCGCCTCCTTCGAGCGGCTGGTCTCCGGATGCACGCGCTGCGCGCTCGCGAAGGGGCGCACGCAGGTCGTGTTCGGGTCGGGCAACCCGGAGGCCGAGCTGCTCTTCGTCGGCGAGGCGCCGGGCTTCCACGAGGACCAGCAGGGCTTCCCGTTCGTGGGTCAGGCGGGGAAGCTGCTCGACAAGCTGCTCGCCGGCATCGGGCTGACCCGCGCGGACGTGTACGTGGCGAACGTGCTCAAGTGCCGCCCGCCCGGCAACCGCGATCCGCAGCCGGAGGAGATCGAAGCCTGCGAGTCGCATCTGTTCCGCCAGATCGAGCTGATCCAGCCGCGGCTCGTGGCGACACTCGGGAACTTCGCGACGAAGCTGCTCTCGGGCAAGCCGGCCGGGATCACGCGCGTGCACGGCCAGGAGCAGTGGACGACGCTCGGCGGCAACCGCGTGCTGCTCTACCCGCTCTACCACCCGGCCGCGGCGCTCTACACGCCGCGCATGCTCGAGGTGCTCGAGGAGGACTTCGCGCGGATCCCCACGCTCCTCGGCGGTGAGGACGCGCCGAAGCCGGTGCTCGAGATCGTGCCCCCGCCCGCGCCCGCGGCCCAGCTCGGCCTCTTCTAGAAACTACGCCTCGTGCAGATCACGAGCTCGTCTCCCGCGGAGACGGAGGCCGTCGCGGGCCGGCTCGCCCGGCTGCTGCGGCCGGGCGACGTCGTCACGGTCTCCGGGGAGCTCGGCAGCGGCAAGACGACGTTCGTGCGCGGGGCCTGCCGTGCGCTCGGCGTCACGCAGCCGGTCACGAGCCCGACGTTCACGGTCGGCCACCGCTACGACGGCGTCGCGCACCTCGATCTCTACCGGTTCGCGGGGGTCACGGCGGCGGAGTGGGGGGACCTCGAGCCGTACTTCGACGGCACGATCGCGTTCGTCGAGTGGCCCGAGGCCGGCGAGGATGCACTGCCGGCCCCGCGCGTGCGCGTCCGTTTACGTCACATTGACGAGCAGCGGCGGATGATCGAGCTCGAGTCGCCGGAACCCACGCTTTTGCAGGAGCTCTCCTGATGCTCACGATCGCGTTCGACACGGCCACGGACGTCGCGACCAGCGCGCTCGTCTGGGACGGAGAGGTGCTCGGCGAGCTCAGGTCCCGGCCGGTCGGGGTGCTGGAGGACGTCGACGCGCTCCTGCGGCGCGGCGGCGTGCGCGCGACGCAGCTCGAGGGCATCGTCGTCGGCACGGGGCCCGGCAGCTTCACGGGGGTCCGCATGGGCCTCGCGTATGCGCGTGCGCTCTCGCTCTCGCTCGGGGTGCCGGTGGCGGGGGTGTCGACGCTCGCGGCGCTCGCGGCGGGCTCTCCCGGAGCGCTGCCGGTGGTCGACGCGCGCCGGGGCGAGGTGTTCGTGCTCGACGGCGAGGCGCTGGTGTGCCGTCCCGAGGACGTCGCGGCGTCCGGGCGGCTGCTCGTCGGCAACGGCGCCGTCCGCTACCGCGTCACGTTCGAGGAGCACGGCGGCGAGGTCGCGCCCGACGAGGACGAGGCGCACCTCCCGCGCGCACGGTTCCATGCGCAGCTGGCGCAGCGCTTCGGCGCGGCCGAGGACGTGGAGCCGATCTACCTGCGCATCCCGGACGCGCGGAAGGCGCGAACGTGACGATCCGGAAGCTCGAGCTCCGCGACCTCGCCGCGATCGAGGCGATCGAGCGCGACTCGTACTCGACTCCGTGGTCGCGCTCGATGTTCGCGGGCGAGCTCGCGAAGGCCTCGTCGGTCTGCATCGGCGCGTTCGAGACCGACACGGGTGAGCTCGTCGGCTACCTGATCGTCTCGCGCTACGTCGACGCCTGGCACGTGATGAACATCGCGGTCGACCCGAACCGACGGCGTGCCGGCGTCGCGACCACCCTCCTCGAGCGCCTGTTCGACCTGACGGCGGGAGACGGCCGGCGCGGCTACACGCTCGAGGTGCGCGTCTCGAACAACGCGGCGATCGAGCTCTACCAGCGCCTCGGCTTCCAGCCGCGCGGGATCCGCCGCGGCTACTACACCGACAACAGGGAAGACGCGCTGATCATGTGGCGCGATCCTCAACCACAGGCGGTCGCGTGATCCTCGGAATCGAGACGTCGTGCGACGAGACGGCCGCCGCGATCGTGACGCGCGCAGGCGAGATCGGCTCGAACGTCGTCGCGTCGCAGGCCGAGCTGCACGCGGAGTTCGGCGGCGTGGTGCCGGAGATCGCGTCGCGCCGTCACCTCGAGCTCGTGCTCCCGGTGGTCCGGCGCGCCCTCGACGACGCAGGGACGTCGCTCGACGAGGTCGAGCTCGTCGCCGTGACGCGGGGCCCGGGCCTCGTCGGCGCGCTGCTCGTCGGCGTCTCGGCGGCGAAGGCGCTCGCGTGGTCGCGGCGCCTCCCGCTCGCTCCGGTCGACCACCTGGACGGACACGTCGCGTCGCTCTACCTCGAGCCGCACCCCTTCGAGCCGCCGTTCGTGTGCCTGCTCGCGAGCGGGGGCCACACCTCGCTCCTCGACGTGCGCAGCCACTCGTCGACGCGCGTGCTCGGACGGACGCTCGACGACGCGGTCGGGGAGGCGTTCGACAAGGGAGCGCGGCTGCTCGGGCTCGGCTATCCGGGAGGGGCGGCGATCGACGCGCTCGCGCGTGAGGGGGACCCCGGCGCGTTCGAGTTCCCCGTCGCGCGCGTCCCCGGCCTCGACTTCTCGTTCTCGGGGGTCAAGACCTCGTTGCTCTACGCGGTCCGCAAGCTTTCCGCGGAAGAGCTCGACCGCCGGCGCGCCGATCTCGCCGCGAGCTACCAGAGGGCGCTCGTCCGCGCGCTCGTCGAACGGACCGAGGCCGCGGCGGAGCTCATCGGCGCCGAGCGGGTCGCGGTCGTGGGCGGCGTGGCGGCGAACTCGGAGCTCCGCGCCTCGCTGCCGTGGGCGAGGGCCGCCCCGCTGCCGCTCTGCACGGACAACGCGGCGATGATCGCGTCCGCGGCCCGGTGGGTGGAGGCCCTCCCCTATCCGCGTTACCTTGCCCTGGATGCCTACGCCTCGGCTGCCTGAGACGTCCCACGTCTGGCCGCTCACGCTCGTCGCGCTCGCGGTCACGCTGATCCTCGTCGCGTCGGGTGGGGGGTCGGACTCTCGCGCCGCCGACGACGGCGCCGCGGTCTCGTGGGCAGGGCTCGCGGGCTCGGCACGGCCGCGGGTCGCGATCGGACAGCGGATGATCGTGCTGCTGCGAACGCCGTCGGTCGCGGACCGGGTCGCGGCGGCGGGCGGACGCGCGGCGGACGCCGACCAGCGCCGCTGGACCGCGCAGGCGCGGTCGGTCGAGCAGCTCGTCCTCTCGAAGCTCGGCGTGCAGGGTCTCTCGGTCACGCCCGACCACACCTTCGAGCGCGTCGTCGCGGGGTTCTCCGCCGCGCTCGACCCGCGAGCGCTCGCGATCCTCGAGAGGCTGCCGGAGGTCGCGGGGGTCTACCCCGTGCGGACCGCGTTCCCGGCGTCCGTGTCCTCGAGGCTGCTCGACGAGCGCGACTTCCAACCGGGGAGCGGTCATCGCCTGGACGTCGCGCTGCCGGGCTTCGACGGGCGAGGCGTGACGGTCGCGCTCCTCGACACCGGGGTCGATCGGGCGCAGCCGTACCTCCGCGGCCGCGTCCGGGACGGGGTCGACATCGTCGGGGGCAGCGACTCCGCGCTCGCGGCGGTGCGGCCGGACGACGCGGCGCAGATCGAGCGGCACGGGACCGAGTTGGCGGGCGTGATCGTGGGAGCGAGCGGGCCGGCAAACCTGACGGGCGTCGCGACCGGCGCCTGGGTGCTGCCGATCAGGATCGCGGGCTGGCAGCCGATCGCCTCCGGCGCGTACGCCGTCTACGCGCGCACCGACCAGATCCTGGCCGGGCTCGAGCGCGCGGTCGACCCGAACGGCGACGGCACGACGCACGACGCGGCCCGCATCGCCGTCGTCGGCGTCGCCGAGCCGTACTCGGCCTTCGCGGACGGGCCGCTCGCGAGGGCCGTCGCCGGCGCGCTCCGCCTCGACACGCTCGTCGTCGCCCCCGTCGGCAACGACGGGCTCGGCGCCTCGCGCGCCGTCCTCCGGGACTACGGCAGCGTCGCCGGCCCCGGCGGCGCGCCGACCGCGCTCACCGTCGGCGCGGTCGACCTGCGCCGCCGCGAGCGCGACGTGCGCGTGACGGTGAGGGCGGGCCTGCAGCTCGCGTTCGAGGGCCGCGTCCCGCTCGGCGGAGCCGTACGCCCCGGTCCGCAGCTCAGCCTGCCGCTCGCCGCGCCGCTGGACGGGCTCCCCGCCCCGAGCCGGGCGGCCGCGGAGATCGAGTCGTTCTTCGACGCCGGTGGGTTCAGCAAGGTGGCGGGGAAGGCGGCGTTGATCCCCGCCGGCGACGCGCCACAGGAAGCGGTCGTGAACGCGGCCCGCGCGGGCGCGGGCGCGGTCGTGCTCTACGGCACCGGGCCGATGCCGAGCGGCTCGCTCGGGCTCGACGAGGACGTCGCCGTCCCCGTCGTCGGGATCCCCCGGCACTCCGCCGTGGCCGCGATCGAGACGCTGCGCTCCGGCGCACGCGCCGCCGTCTCGATCGGGTCGCTGCGCGTGCGGTCGAACTCGGCACTCAGGCGCGTGTCCGCGTTCTCCTCGGGCGGGCTCGCGTTCGACGGCCGCGTCAAGCCCGACCTCGTGGCGCAGGGAGTCGGGATCGCGACGTCGGAGCCGGGCTCGAACTCGGACGGCACGTCGCGCTTCGGCACCGTCAACGGCTCGAGCGTCGCCGCCGCGGTCGTCGGCGGCGCGGCGGCGCTGCTCGCGCACGCGCGGCCGTCGCTCGACGCGCGCGCCTTGCGGAGCCTGCTCGCCAACACCGCGCGACCGCTGCCGGACGGCTCGATCGCGGCGCAGGGGACGGGCCTGCTCGATCTGGGGGCAGCCGCGGCAGCCGAGTTCACGACGTCGCCGACGACGCTCGCGCTCGGCCGCGCCGACGACGTCGGCTGGCAGGTGGCGACGAGCGTCAACGTCCGCAACGTGTCGAGCCGCCCGCTCGTGCTCAGCGCCGGCGTCGTCAACCGGCGGAGCGCCGCGGCGACGATCTCGTTCTCCGTGCGCCCCGACCGCTTCACGCTGCGTCCGGGGCGCACGCGCCGCGTTCTCGTTCAGGCGCTCGTGACGGACGAGCCCGTCGGGAGCGAGCACGCCGAGGGATACGTGGTCTTCCAGGGTTCCGGGACGCACCAGCTGCGCGTGCCGTGGGCGATCACGTTCGGCCGGCCGACCACGAACCTGCTCGGCGCCGTGCAGCTCTCGTCCGACGCGTTTCGCCCCTCGGACGAGCGGCCCGCGCTGCTCACCCTGCGCGCGGGCAAGGTCGTCCGGACCGCCGGCGGCGAGGAGATCCGCCCGGTTCGGCGACTCGACGTCGAGCTCCTGCGCGCGAACGGCGAGCGCCTGGGCATCCTGGCCCGGCTGCGCGACCTCATCCCGGGCCACATCGCGCTCGGGATCACGGGGCGCTCCCCGGACGGCGACCGGCTCGCGCGGGGCGGCTACCGGCTGCGGTTGACGGGCTGGCCGACCGAGCGTGGCGGGCCGCCGAGCCGGGCGGTCGTGCGGTTCCGCATCCGCGGTTGACGCGGCCACGAGGCGGTTAGACTCGCCCGCAGCGAACCAAGGAGCGTGCCTTGACGACTCTGCAAGAAGCGCCCGTCTCGCACCTGCGCGAGAACCCGTTCGGGATCGCGCAGGCGCAGCTTCGCCGCGTCGGCGACACGTTCGGGATCGACGACAACCTGATCAACGTCCTCTCGCGGTGCAAGAAGGCCGTCGAGGTCTCGATCCCGACCCAGATGGACGACGGGAGCACGAAGGTCTTCGCCGGCTACCGCGTCACGCACAACATCGCGCGCGGCCCGTCGAAGGGCGGCATCCGCTACCACCCGGACGTCACGCTCGACGAGGTCAAGGCGCTCGCGATGTGGATGACGTGGAAGTGCGCGCTCGCGAACATCCCCTTCGGCGGCGCGAAGGGCGGCGTCGTCGTCGACCCGAAGTCCCTCTCCCGTCGTGAGCTCGAGCGCATGACGCGCCGGTTCACGAGCGAGATCATCAACGAGATCGGCCCGGAGAAGGACATCCCCGCGCCCGACGTCGGCACGGACGCGCGCGTGATGGCCTGGATCTTCGACACCTACTCGATGAACAAGGGCCATTCCGTCCTCGGCGTCGTCACCGGCAAGCCGCTCGCGATCGGCGGCTCGCTCGGCCGCGAGGAGGCGACCGCCCGCGGCGCGCTCTACGTGCTGCGCGGCGCCGCGCGCAAGCGCGAGCTGAGCCTGAACGGGGCGACGGTCGCGATCCAGGGCTTCGGCAACGTCGGCAGCTACCTTGCGCGCTTCGTCGCGCAGGACGGTGCGACGGTCGTGGCGATGTCCGACTCCGGCGGCGGCGTCCACAACCCGAAGGGCATCGACGTGGAGGCGGCCTTTGCGCACAAGCGCGAGCACGGGACGCTGGGCGGCCTGCGCGACACGGAGCCCATCTCGAACGACGACCTGCTCCTGCTCGAGTGCGACGTGCTCGCGCCGTGCGCGCTCGAGCAGGTGATCAACGAGTCGAACGCCGACCGGATCAAGACGAAGATCGTCGTCGAGGGCGCAAACGGCCCCGTGACCCCGAGCGCAGACGAGATCCTCGAGCAGAACGGCGTGCTGATCCTGCCGGACGTGCTCGCGAATGCCGGCGGCGTGATCGTCTCGTACTTCGAGTGGGTCCAGGGCCTCCAGGAGTACTTCTGGAAGGAGGACGAGGTCAACGCGAAGCTGAACGACATCGTCACCCGCGCGTTCAACGAGACCTGGGCCACGTACGAGACGCGCCAGACGTCGATGCGGATCGCGGCGTACGGCCTGGCCGTGCAGCGCGTCGCAGAAGCAACCGTCACCCGCGGCATTTATCCCTGACGTTCGTCTCTACCACGCCGAGGGCTGCCATCTCTGCGAGAAGGCTCGCGAGGTGCTGCGCGAGGAGTTAGGGGACGCATTCGAGGAGGTCGACATCGGCGGCGACGACGCGCTCGAGGCGGCCTACCGCGAGTGGCTTCCCGTCGTCGAGATCGACGCCGAGCGCGCGTTCGTGTACTTCGTCGATCCGGTGGCGCTGCGCCGCAAGCTGGCACAAAGTTCCCGCTGACGGTTCTCCCACGCCGCTCCACAGGCCGCTGGCACAATGGTCAGCGGTGTCACAAAGTGGCTGATCGGCTCACCGTCGGCGTCGCCGCCCGGCTCTCGCGGTACCTCCAGGTGCTGACGCAGGCGAAGAAGATGGGCAAGGAGCGGATCTCCTCGCAGGAGATCTCCGACTACACGAACATCAACGCGACGCAGATCCGCCGCGACCTCTCCGCGTTCGGCAAGTTCGGCAAGCGGGGCGTCGGCTACAACATCGAGTCGCTGCTCGGCGAGATTCGCAAGATCCTTCGCACGCAGGGGCAGCACAACATCGCGCTCGTCGGCGCGGGCAGGCTCGGCCAGGCGATCGCGAGCTCCCCGATCTTCGCGGAGCACGGGATCAACATCGCGGCGATCTTCGACGTCGACCCCGAGAAGGTCGGCCGGCCGATCGGGAACCTCAGCGTCAGCGACTACGCGCAGCTCGCGCCGGCGGTACGGGAGAAGAACATCATCGTCGGCGTCGTGGCCGTGCCCGCCGACAGCGCGCAGCGCGTCACGGACGAGCTCGTCGCGTCCGGCGTTCGGATCATCTTCAACTACTCAGAAGCGCTCCTGGACGTGCCGCACGACGTACAGGTGCACACGTCGAATCCCGCCGTCGAGCTCCTCCACGCGCTCTACTTCCATCTGACCTGAGCCGGCCGCCGTGCGGATCCTCGTGTGGCACGGCTACCTGCTCAGCGGCACCGGCTCGAACATCTACACGCAGGCGCTCGTCCGCGAGTGGGCGCGCGCCGGGCACGACGTCACGGTCCTCTGCCAGGAGCCGCATCCGGAACGGTTCGACCTCGGCGGCGCGCAGGTCCTGCGACCGGGGATCGGCAGGCTCCTGCCGGTGTTCGTGCTCGACCGCTACGAAGGGCTCGACGCGAGGCTGCTCCAGGACCTGAGCTCCGAGGAGCGCGACGCGTACGTCGAGGCGAACGCTGCCGCCGTGCGCGAGCTCCTGCCCGCGGACCTCGTCTTCGCCAACCACGTGCTGCTCGGCGGTCCCGTCGGCGCCGCAAGCGGGGCGCGCTACGCGGTCAAGGCCCACGGCTCGGAGCTCGAGTACTCGATGCGCGGCAACGCGGAGCTCGAGGGCTGGGGTCGCGAGAGCCTGCGCGACGCCGCGGCGGTCTACGTGGGCTCGGCGCACATTCGCGAGGTGCTCGAGGAGGTGGTCGGCCACGTCGACCGCGTGCACGAGGTGCCTCCCGGCGTCGACGTCGACGAGTTCCGGCCGGAGGAGCGCGACGCGGCGCTCGCGGCGCTCCTCGAGGAGTGCCGCGCCGACCCGCCGAACCCCGGCAACCGGGCGGAGCGCCTGCCCGACGAGGGCAACGCCGAGCGACTCGCCGAGTGGTTCGCGAGCCGCGAGCCGACCGTCCTCTACTTCGGGAAGCTCCTCTACAACAAGGGCGTCCACGTCCTGCTCGAGGCCCTCCCGCGCGTGCCCGCGCGAGGGCTGATCGTCGGGTTCGGCGACTACCGCGCGGAGCTCGAGCGTCGCGCCCCGCCGGGGACGCTCTTCACCGGCCCGCTGGAGCACCGGCACCTGCGCCACCTGCTGCCTCTCTGCGACGTCACGGTCGTGCCCTCGGTCTTCCCGGAGGCCTTCGGCATGGTGGCCGCGGAGGCCGCCGCAGCCGGCTCGCTGCCGATCGTGGCGCGGCACTCGGGCCTCGCCGAGGTCGCGGCCGGGCTCGAGCGGCACCTTCCTGCCGCCCACGCACCCCTCGTCTCGTTCGAGACCGGCGACGTCGAGGACCTGGAGCGGAAGATCCGCGGCGCGCTGGAGCTCCCGGCGGACGACCGGCAGCTCGTCCGCGACGCGATCCGCCGCGCCGTCGAGGAGAACTGGTCGTGGTCGCGCGTCGCGGAGCGCCTGCTCGACGCGGTCAGCTGATCAGGCCGTCGACGGCGGCCTTCGCGAGTTGCATCCGCTGCTCGTGCGGGCCGGACAGCTCGAGCCAGGGGCAGCCCGTCGAGCGCACGTAGTTCGCGTAGCGCTCGTGCATCTTGCGGCGCGCGTCCTCGCGGCGGAGCCCGAGCTTGTCGAGGTGGAACGGCGTGTCGATGTCGCAGAGGAGGTAGAGCGCGTACTTGCACGCGCGTGCGTCCTCCTCGAGCTCCGGGCTGCGCGCTCCCAGGTAGACCTCGTGGAAGACGGCGGTCACGAAGGTGTCGGTGTCGCAGAAGAGCACGCGCCGGGAATAGCCGGCGAGGAACTCCTCGAGCCACTCGCGGATGCGCGCGATGTGCGTGAACTCGTCGGAGGTCCACGTGCGGTGCGGATCGCCGCGACCGACGTGGTGGTAGGGCGCGCCGTACTCGGGGACCCAGAGCGTCTCGTAGTGCTCCGCGAGCGCCGCGGCGAGCGTCGTCTTCCCCGTCGACTCGGCGCCGATGATGCACACGCGCGCCACGGCTGCTCGCCGGGCGCGAGGCGCTTCGGGCTCGGGGAGGTTCACCTCCACTTCAACTACTGTAGTGCCCCTCATGGGCGACGAGCAGCGGCTGCCGTACGACGAGCTGATCCGGGCGTCGCGCGACTCCTATGACGACGGCAGCGACTTCACCGTCGCCGTCGAGGAGGAGTTCGCGGTGCTCGACCCGGTCACGCACGACCTCGTCGACCGCTTCGAGGAGCTCCAGGCCGCGGCGAAGGGCACGCCCCTCGAGGAGCACCTCGTCGGCGAGCTCATCGCATCCGAGGTGGAGGTCCGCACCGGGCGCTGCGGGACGTGGGCCGACGGGTCCGCCCGGCTCGCCGAGCGGCGGGCGCAGCTCGTCGACCTCGCCGACTCACTCGGGATCGTGCTCGCGGCGACGGGAACCCATCCGTGGGCGTCGTGGAAGGACCAGCGGATCATCGACACGCCGCACTACCGGAGGAACGACGAGCTCCTCCGCTATGTCGTCTGGCGGAACAACACCTTCGGCCTGCACGTGCACGTCGGCATCGCGGGCGCGGACCGCGCGGTGCGGACGTTCTCGAAGCTCCGCAACTTCCTGCCGGAGCTGCTCGCGCTCTCCGCCTCGTCGCCGTTCGTCGAGGACGTCGACTCCGGCCTTCACTCCGCGCGCACGGAGATCTTCACGCGGATGTTCCCGCGCTGCGGCGTGCCGGACCCCTTCGGCTCCTGGCAGGCGTGGGAGGACTACGTGCGGTTCCTCTACGAGACGGGGTCGATCACCGAGCACACGCAGATCTGGTGGAGCGTGCGACCGCACCTCGCGTATCCCACGATCGAGACGCGCATCTGCGACGGCCAGCCGACCCTCGAGGAGGCGCAAGCGCTCGCGGCGTACATCTACGCGCTCACCTGCCGCATCGCGCGCGCGCTGGACGACGGCGAGCCGCTGCCCGACCATCCGCACCGGCTGATCGAAGAGAACTTCTGGCGCGCGATCCGCTACGGGCTCTCCGGCGAGCTGATCGACCTCGACACCGGCAACGTGCTCCCGGCGCGCGCGCGGCTCGAGCAGCTCGCCGACTGGATCGCGCCGGTGGCCGACGAGCTCGGCGTCACGCTGGTCGTCCCGGACCAGAACGCGGCCGAGCGGCAGCAGGCCCGCCTCGCGGAGGGCGCCACGCTTCGCGAGATCTACGCCGAGCAGGTGATCGAGCGTGTCCGCGCCTGAGCCGGACCTGACCGCCGCCCAGCTCGTCGAGGAGATCAAGAAGCTCCGGGTCTCCGACCTCGTCCTCTCGACCGTCACGACCCTGGCGCAGCTCGCCTACGCGAAGCTCGAGGAGTCGAGCCGCGACCTGGAGCAGGCGCGCCTGGCGATCGACACGATCCAGGCGCTGCTGCCGACGCTCGAGGGGCACCTGCCCGCCGAGCTCGGCCGCGACCTGGGGAAGATGCTCGCCGACCTCAAGCTCGCCTACGCAGCCGCGGCGGCCGGGACCGCGGTCGAGTAGGGTCCTGCGGCCGAGCTTGTGATAGAAACCTCGCCGCGCCACGGCCGTTGGCGCGCGACTTTGTGCCAGCCCGACCGGGGAGCCTGAAATGGAGTTCTTCAACGAGCACGCCGTCAGCTTCGCCATCCTGTGCGGGCTCGTCGCCATCGCCTTCGGGCTCGGCCTGACCTGGTGGCTGCTCCAGCAGCCGGCGGGCTCGGAGCGCATGCGGGAGATCTCCCGCGCGGTGCAGGAGGGGGCAGAGGCCTACCTGCGCAAGCAGTACCGCGCGATCGCGCTCGTCTCGATCGCTCCCTTCCTGCTGCTCGGCTTCTACGAGGACCTCGGCTGGGGGACGGCGATCGGCTTCCTCGTCGGCGCGATCCTCTCCTCGGCCGCCGGCTTCATCGGGATGAACGTGGCCGTCCGCGCGAACACGCGGACCGCGGAGGCCGCGAAGTCCGGCCTGAAGCCCGCGCTGAACGTCGCGTTCCGCGCCGGTTCCGTCACCGGCCTCCTCGTCGTCGGCCTCGGGTTGCTCGGCGTCGCGGGGTACTACTGGGTGCTCACCGTCCTGCTCGACAACTCCGCCGACTCGGCGATCGACGATCTCGTCGGCCTCGCGTTCGGCGGCTCGCTGATCTCGGTCTTCGCGCGGCTCGGCGGCGGCATCTACACGAAGGCCGCGGACGTGGGCGCCGACCTCGTCGGCAAGATCGAGGCGGGCATTCCCGAGGACGACCCGCGCAACCCCGCGGTGATCGCGGACAACGTCGGCGACAACGTCGGCGACTGCGCGGGGATGGCGGCCGACCTGTTCGAGACGTACGCGGTCACCGCCGTCGCGGCGATGCTGATCGGGACGCAGTTCCAGGCCGACCAGCTCTACCTGTACCCGCTCGCGCTCGGCGCGATCTCGATCCTCGCCTCGATCGTCGGCGTGTTCTTCGCTCGCATCGGCCCGGGCGGCTCGATCATGAACGCGCTCTACCTGAGCGTGATCGTCGCGGTCGTGCTGTCCGCGATCGGGTTCATCCCCGTCACGCTCGCCTTCGACGACGGGCGGTTCACGTTCGCCGAGCTCTACATCTCAGCCGTCGTCGGCCTCGCGATCACCTTCCTGCTGGTCGCGATCACCGAGTACTACACCGGCACGCGCTGGGGGCCGGTGAAGTCGATCTCGAGCGCGTCGCGCACGGGGCACGCGACGAACATCATCGAAGGGCTCGCCATCGGCATGCAGGCGACCGCCGCGCCCGTGATCGTGATCGCGGCCGGGATCCTCGTCGCCCACCACTTCGCGGGTCTCTACGGCATCGCCGTCGCCGTGATGGCGCAGCTCTCGATGACGGGGCTGATCGTCGCCCTCGACGCGTACGGCCCGGTGACCGACAACGCCGGCGGCATCGCGGAGATGGCGGACCTCGACGAGTCGGTACGCGCGATCACCGATCCGCTCGACGCGGTCGGCAACACGACGAAGGCCGTGACGAAGGGGTACGCGATCGGCTCGGCGGCGCTCGCCGCGCTCGTGCTCTTCGACAGCTACACGACCGGGCTCGCCGACGAGAACCTGAACGTCCGCTTCGAGCTCTCCGATCCATGGGTGATCGCGGGGCTCTTCATCGGGGGCCTGATGCCGTTCCTGTTCGCCTCGCTCGCGATGCAGGCCGTCGGCCAGGTCGGCGGGCAGGTCGTGGAGGAGGTGCGCCGGCAGTTCCGCGAGATCCCGGGGATCCTCGAGGGAACGGGGCGCCCCGACTACTCGCGTGCTGTCGGCATCGTCACGCAGTCGGCGATCAGGCGGATGCTCGCGCCCGCGCTCATCCCCGTGCTCTTCCCGATCATCGCCGGGATCATCGAGCCGAAGCTGCTCGGCGGCCTCCTGATCGGCACGATCGTCACGGGGCTCTTCCTCGCGATCGCGATGACGTCGGGCGGCGGTGCCTGGGACAACGCGAAGAAGCTGATCGAGGACGGCGCGTTCGGCGGCAAGGGCTCGGAGGCGCACGCCGCCGCGGTCACCGGCGACACGGTGGGCGACCCCTACAAGGACACCGCGGGCCCCGCGATCAACCCGATGATCAAGATCGCCAACGTCGTCGCGATCCTGATCATCCCGCTCATCATCGCGATTCACGGATGAAAGTGCTTCGCACTTTCATCCGATTTGGGTAGCGGCGGAACAAGCGTGGTTCGCCTCCCGGCCGGCAAAGCCGGCCTCCGGCGGCAACGCGCAACGAACCACGAGCGCTCGAACGAGACTTGTGCATGGCCGCGGAGGCGGGGCTTCGCCCCGCCGTGAGCTTTGTCGGCTGAGGGTCAGCTGCGGCGAACCCCACCGAAAGTGCTGCAGCACTTTCGGTGGCTACGCCCTCCAGTAATTTCGGGTGAAGAGGACGATGATCGGGATGATCTCGACTCGCCCCATCCACATGAGCGCGATCATCACCGTCTTCGAGAACCCGCTGAAGCTCTCGTAGGAGCCGAACGGGCCGGCGAAGCCGAAGCCGGGGCCGACGTTGCCGAGCGTCGCCGCGGCGGCGCCCATGGCCTCGAACGGGGAGACCCCGACGTCGGTGCGGAACGAGTCGACGACGATCGCGAGCGAACCGACGGCGAAGAGCCCCACGTAGATGAGCACGAACGCGAGCACCGCCTGGAGCGTCCGCTCCTCGACGACCTGGCGGTTCAGCCTGATCGGCGACACCACTTCGGGGTGGACCGTCTGCTCGAGCTCGCGTCGCAGCAGGCGCCCGATCAGCACGTGCCGGACGACCTTGATCGAGCCGCCCGTCGACCCGGCGGAGGCCCCCACGAACATCAGCCCGAGGATCGTGATCGTCGCGAGGGGCCCCCACGCGGTGTAGTCGGTCGTGGCGAAGCCGGCCGTGGACATGATCGAGACCGCCTGGAAGACGGCGTGCCGCACCGCGTCGGCGACGCCGTAGATCCCTTCCGTCAGCAGCTCCGCGAGCAGCACGAGCGAGCCCGCGAGGAGCACGAGCAGATACACGCGGAACTCGTCGTCGCGCGTCACCGCCCGGGGCTGCCGCTGGACGAAGAGGCGGTAGAGCCGCAGGAAGTTCACACCCGCGATCACGACGAAGAGCGCGATCGTCCACTGCACGAGTGCGCCGAACGCCGCGATCGAGTTCCCCTCCGTCGAGAACCCGCCGAGCGACACCGTCGTGAAGGCGTGCGCGGCGGCGTCGAAGAGGTCCATGTGCTCGTCTAGCCCGAGCTGTCCGTAGAGCCACAGCAGCCCGATCAGCGTCAGCGTCAGCGCCAGGTAGAGCAGCCAGAGGCGCCGCGCGACCTCGCGGATCGAGACGGTCAGGCGCTCGAGGTCGGTTGGCCCGGGGAGCTCGGACTGGAGCAGCTGGCGCCCGCCGACGCGGAGCTGCGGCAGGATCGCGACCGCGAGAACGACGATCCCCATCCCGCCGAGCCACTGCGTGAACTGCCGCCACATGCCGAGTGACCGGGAGAGCTCGTCGAAGTCGTTCAGCACCGTCGCCCCGGTCGCGGTGAACCCCGAGACCGACTCGAAGTACGCGTTGATCGGCTGCGCGAGCACGCCTTCGCCCGCGATCACGAACGGGATCGCTCCGAAGACGGGGACGAGCACCCACGTCAGCGCGACGACGAGGAACCCCTCGCGCGGGCTCGCGAGCTCGCGGCCGGTCGCGACGATCTGGAGGAAGACCCCCGCGGCGGCCGTCGTCACCCCAGCGATCACGAACGGCCACGCGGATTCGCCGTAGAGCAGCGCCACGGCGGTTGGGAAGAGGTACGCAGGGGACAGGTAGAGCAGAAGCGCGCCGACCAGGTCGAACGTGGCGGCGAGATCGACGCCGATCGTCTCGCGTCGGAACAGCCGGCGCAGACGGGCCCGCGAGAGCGTGGTCATGGGCTAGAGCGCGCGCTCGACGCGCGTCGCGCTCGACGACTCCGTGAAGACGATCACCCGGTCGCCGGGGAGGAGGACATCGTCGCCGCGCGGGAAAATCGCCCGTTCGTCGCGGACGATCGCGCCGATGAGCGCGCCCCGGATCGGCATCGTCCGGAACGGCTGGTTCACGTACTCGCTCTCGGGGCGGACGGTGATGTCGAGGATCTCGAACCGGTCTCCCTCGAGCATCGCGACCTGCCGAGTGCGGGGGTCGTGGGCGAAACGGACGATTTCCTCCGCCGTGACCTGCCGTGGGTTGATCGCGACGTCGATGCCCGCGCGCTCGAAGACGTCGATCGAGACCGCGTCGTGGACGACGGCGATCGTGAACTCGACGCCGTGAAGCTTCGCGAGCGTCGCAGCGTAGTGGTTCTTGGGGTCGTTCCGCATGCAGAACACGCCCGCCCGCGACTGACCGATGCGCTCACGGTCGAGGAACTCCGGGTCGAACCCCGTCGCGTTGTACACACGCACGGTCGGGAACTCGTTCGCCGCGACCTGCGCGCGCTCGCGGTCGGGCTCGATCATGCGCACGCGGACCTCCTGGTCGATCAGGGCGCGGGTGATCGCGACGCCGGTCCGCCCGGCGCCGAAGATGACGACGTCGTCGAGGCGGCGGGTGGCCGGCGAAAGCAGCTCACCCCATTCCCGGGCCGCCTGCGGCGAGCCGATCACGACGACGCGATCGCCCACCTGGAGCATCTGGTCGCCGCGCGGGATGATCATCCGGTCGCTGCGGATGATCCCGGCCACCTTCGACTCGAGTGGCACGCGCGCCTCGCGGAGCTCGACCCCGACGATCTCGTCGGTCCCCCGCTGCGCTTCGACGTCGAACTCGACGATCTGCACCTGCCCGTCGGCGAAGACGTCCGTTTGGCGGGCTGCGGGGAGGCCGACGATGCGGGCGACGGCGTTCGCCGTCTCGAGCTCCGAAGAGACCATGAAGTCGACGTCGAGCTGACGCTCCCGCCACACCTCGAGGTACTCCTCGTTGGTTGTCCGCACGATCGTCCTCGTGTCGGGCGCGAGGTTCCGCGAGAAGATCGCCGTGATCAGGTTGATCTCGTCGCGTGAGGTGCACGCGATCAGGAGGTCGGACTCGAGCAGCCCGGCCTCCTGGAGAATCCGGCGGCTGGCCCCGTTGCCGAGGACGGTCGCGACGTCATAGCGATTCGAGAGCGCGCTCAGCCGCCCCGTGTCGACGTCGACCACCGTGAGCTCGTGCTCGTCGTGCAGGGCGTCGACGATCGTCACCCCAACCTGCCCTGCGCCGACCAGGAGGATCCTCACCGCGGCACAGGCTAACCGGGCCCGGAGCTAGAGTCGGCCGGTGCCGCGCCGCCGTCGGCAGCAGGGGCTCGAGCGCGTGCTCGGCGCGCCGTCGCTGTTCGCAACCGTCTACGGCAACGTCGGCTCCTCGATCTACTACGCGCTCGGGGTCACGGCCGTCTTCGCCCTGGGGCTGACGCCCCTCGTCTTCGTGATCGCGGGCCTGATCTTTGCGGCCACGACGATGACCTACGCCGAGGGAACCGTGCGCTTCCCCGAGGCCGGGGGCTCATCGAGCTTCGCGCGTCACGCCTTCAACGAGACGGTCAGTTTCGGGGCGGCCTGGTCGCAGATGCTCAACTACGTGATCACGATCGCGATCTCCGCGTTCTTCGTGCCGCACTACCTGGCGATCTTCTGGGAGCCCTTGCGCACGAACCCGTGGGACATCGTCGTGGGGGCGGCGGTCATCGTCGTCCTCGTCGGCGTGAACGTCGTCGGCATCCGCGAGGCCGCGACGCTCAACGTCACCCTCGCCGTCGTCGACTTCGCGACCCAGCTGCTCCTGGTGCTGATCGGCTTCGTGCTCATCCTCAACCCGGAGATCCTCGTCGAGAACGTCGCCCTCGGAACGACGCCCTCGTGGGGGAACTTCTTGCTCGCGATCCCCGTCGGGATGATCGCCTACACCGGGATCGAGACGGTCTCGAATCTCGCCGAAGAGGCCCGGGACCCCGCGCGCAACGTGCCGCGCGCGTATCTGATGACGGCCGTCGCGGTGTTCGCAATCTTCTTCACGCTCCCGGCCGTCGCGCTCTCGGCGCTCCCCGTCCGCGAGATCGGAGGCGAGCGGACGACGCTGCTCGCGCTGCCGCCGGAGGAGGGCGGGTACCAGAACGATCCCGTGCTCGGCGTCGTCGAGGGCCTGGGCCTTTCGGGCCTCCCGCTCGACGTGCTGACCGTCTACGTGGGCGTCCTCGCGGCGACGATCCTCTTCATCGCCACGAACGCAGGAGTGATCGGCGCGTCTCGGATCACGTACGCGATGGCGTCGTACCGTCAGCTGCCGAGCGTGTTCCGCCGCGTGCACCCGCGCTTCCGCACGCCGTGGATCGCGCTCGTCGTCTTCGCGGGGCTCGTGTCGATCGCGACACTGCTTCCGGGCCGCGTCGACTTCCTGGGGACGATGTACTCGTTCGGCGCGATGCTCTCGTTCACGATCGCGCACGTGTCGGTCACCGTGCTCCGCTACCGGCGACGTGGTGACGAGCTGCTCTTTCGCGGCCGCCCGAACCTTCGCGTCGGTGGTGTCGACTGGCCCGTCTTCGCGATCCTGGGCGCACTGGCGACCGGGATCGCGTGGCTCGTCGTCGTCGTCCAGACGCCTGAGACCCGCTACGCGGGGCTCGGCTGGCTCGCGGCGGGCTTCCTCGCGTACGCGTTGTACCGGAGGCGGCTCGGGCTGGGCCTGAACGAGACGGTGCGCGCACCGGCCATCGTGCTGGGGCCTTCGCTCGTCGCGGAGTACCGCACGATCGTCGTTCCCGTCGTGCGCTCTCCGGAGTCCGAGGACGCGCTGATCGCCGCGGGGCGGCTTGCTGCCGATCGCGGGGCGACGATCGTTGCCCTACACGTGCTCGAGGTGCCGCTCGAGCGAGCGTTGCACGCGGATCTCGGCGCGCACGAGGACCGGGCCGAGGCACTGCTCGACGACACCGAGGCGCTCCTCGACCAGTACGGCGTTCGTGTGGTGACCCGCCTCGTGCGGGCGAGGTCGGCTGCCCGCGCGATCGTCGACGAGGCGCTCGCCCGCAACGCCGAGCTGATCGTGGTGGGCGCCCCCCGCTCGGGGCGGAGGCTGCTCGGACGTACTGCCGAGCGCGTGCTCAAGCTCAGCCCGATTCGCGTGCTCGTGACCGCGGGACGGCGGGCGGCGTGAGAAGGGTGCTCCCGCTGCTCACCGTCGTCCTCGGCGCCGCCGTCGTCGTGCGGACGCTCGTTGCCGGCGTGGGCGGCGGTGTAGGGCTCGTGCTCGGCCTCCTGCTCGTCGCGGCGGGCGGCGCACGGCTCTACCTCGATCGGAGCCCCTGATGGCCCGTCGCTTCGAGGGACTGACGCGCGCCCTCGGGGGCGGCTCGCTCGCATCCGTCGCCTACGGTGAGATCGGCTCGTCGCTCTACTTCGCGCTCGGAGTCGTGGCGCTCTACGCGCTCGGGCTGACGCCGTGGGTCCTGCTCGTGGCCGGCCTCGTCTTCCTGCTCGTCGCGCTCTCGTACGCCGAGGGGACGGCGGCGCTTCCCGAGCCGGGCGGTGGCGCGCTTTTCGTGCGGCGCGCGTTCAACGACCCCGCGGGGTTCGCGACGGGCTGGGTGCTGCTCCTCGACTACCTGATTGTGACCGCGCTCGCCGCGCTCTTCGTCCCGCACTACGTCGCCGCGCTCGGCTGGGAGCGTCTCGGCGACTCGCCGTGGGACGTCGTGGTCGCCGTCGGGGTCGTGGTTACGCTCGCTGCGCTGCGCCTCGTGCGCCGGCCACGGCTCTACGCGCTCGCCGTCGCGGTCGCCGTCGTCGCGCTCGTCGCGCACGTGCTCCTGATCGCGCTCGGCGGGGCACTGCTGGTCGGGGCCGACACGCTCACGTTCGGGTTCGAGGACGGCGAGCCCGCGTGGGAGGAGCTCGCGTTCGCGCTGCCGCTCGCCATGCTCGCCTACACGGGCCTGGAGACGGTGGCGAACCTGTCGGCCGAGGCGCGGGAGCCCGGCCGCACCCTCCCGCGGAGCGTGTTCGCGGGGATCGGCGCGATCGTCGCGGTCTCGGTCGCGATCGGCGTCGTCGGGGTGGCCGCGTTCCCGGCCCAGGACGGCACGACCGACCTCGGGGAGCGCTGGCGGCTCGCGCCGCTCGCGGGGATCGCGGAGGCGATCGGCGCAGAGCTTCCCTCGGCGCTCGGCGACGCAGTCGTCGCCGTCGTCGCGGTCAGCGGGGTGCTCGTGCTGCTCGCAGCCGTTGCCACATCGCTGTCCGGAGCGGGCCGGCTCACGTACTCGCTCGCGCGGCACGGGATGCTCCCGCACGCGTTCGAACGGCTGAACCGGCGGACGTTGCTCGCGCCTGCGGCGATCGTCTCGACGGCCGGCGTCGCGGTCGTCCTGCTCGTCGCGGCGGAGGTGGCCGGCCGCGCGGCCGTGATCCTGGCGAGCCTCTACAGCTTCGGCGTCCTCTGCGCATTCACCGCCGCGCAGCTCGCGGTCGTCCGGCTCCGCCGGACGGAGCCTGGGCTCGAGCGGCCGTTCCGCGCGCCGTGGATGCCCTTCGCGGGGCTCGCCGGCGCGGCACTCACTGCGGCGATCCTCGTCCTCTCGCTCGCGACCCACGACGCCGCGCGCATCGCCGGCCCGGTGTGGCTGATCGTCGGGTTCGGGGTATACGCGCTCGTCCGGCGGCGGCAGGGGGAGGCCCTGACCGCGCGTGTTCGCCCCGGCGCGCCCGACCTCGTGCCCTCGGCGGAAGGGGAGTACCGCTCGATCCTCGTACCGGTCAAGCTCGGTCCCATCGGCGACGAGGTGTTCGCCACCGCGCTTCGGCTGGCGGAGGAGCACGGGGCGGCGATCACGGCGGTCCACGTCGTTCCGGTGCCGCTCGATCGGGGCCTCTACGCCGACATGAGCGACCTCGAGGCGCGTGCCGCCGCCTCGATCGACGAGGCGAGGGCGCTCGCGGAAGAGCACCGCGTCGAGGTGGAGGGCGCCGTCGTTCGCGCCCGCGCCATCGGCAGCGCGGTCGTCGGGGAGGCCCGCGCCCGGGGCGCCGACCTCGTCGTGATGGGCTCGTCGCCGCGCTGGCGGCGACGATCGCGGTTCTTCAGCCCGACCGTCGAGTACGTCCTCGCGAACGCGCCGTGCGAGGTGATGGTGATCGCCTACCCGCAGGGCGTGCTGGAGGAGGAGGCTCTGGCGGCCGACAGGGGTACGCTCTCCCGGTGAGGGCACTCGTCGTCGGCTGCGGACGTGTCGGGTCGACCGTCGCCCTGACGCTCGCGGAGGAGGGCTGGGACGTGACCGCCGTGGACGAAAGCGAAGGCGCACTCGCCCGACTCGGCGAACGTTGGCGCGGTGGTTTCGTAAACGGCCACGGCATGGACGTCGACGTCCTGCGCGAGGCGGGCATCGAGCAGGCGGACGCCGTCGTCGTCGCCACCGACGGGGACAACACGAACATCGTCGTCGCCCAGATCGCGCAGAGGCTGTTCGGCGTCGACTGTGTGGTCGTGCGGCTCCTCGACCCGGCGCGCGCGGACTTCTACGCCGACCGGGGGCTCGACGTCGTCTGCCCCACGAGAACGGCCTACGAGACGCTCGCCGAGCGTGTGCGCGCGTCGCGCTCCAAGGCCTGATGTTCGCGATCGTCGCGGGAGGGGGCAAGGTCGGCGCGAACGTGGCGCGCACGCTGCTCCGGCGCGGTCACGAGGTGACGCTCGTCGAGCAGCGCGGCGACCGCCACGAGCAGCTCGAGAGCGAGTTCGAGCACCAGGTGCACCTCGGCGACGCGACGGAGCTGTTCGTACTCGAGCGGGCCGGCATCTCGCGACCCGCGGACATCGTCATCGCCGTCACGGGCGACGACGAGGACAACCTCGTGATCGGCCAGCTCGCGAAGGAGAAGTACGGCGTCCCGAAGGTGATCGCCCGCGTGAACGACCCGCGCAACCAGCAGCTGTTCGACCTGCTCGACCTGCGCTTGACCGTGTCGGCGACGCAGATGGTCCTCGGCCTGATCGAGCACGAAGTGCCGGCGCACGAGCTCGTCCACCTGCTCGAGCTCCGCGAGGAGAACCTCGAGATCGTCGAGGTCGAGGTCGGCGCCGGGGCCCCCGCGGTCGGGAAGCGGGTCGAGGAGCTCGCGCTCCCGCAGGGCGCCCGGCTCATCTCCGTCATGCGCCAGGGGACGGCCGAGATCGCGGTCGGGTCGACGCGGCTCGATGCGGGCGACCAGGTGCTCGCGATCCTCGAGCCGGGGAAGGAGGACGAGCTCCGCCGGTTGCTGCTAGAACGATGACGACCGTGTTGCGAGGGGGGATCACGCTGGTTGCCGTGGCCCTGCTGTCGGCCTGCGCTGCGTCGGGCTCGACCGCGGAGACCACACGTCCGACAGCGACCGCGGCACCCGCCGCGGCCGCGTATTCGTTCCGCGGGTTCGTGAACGCGTCCGCACCGGTGCACGTCGCCGCGCCGCCGAACAAGCGGGGCTGGGTCTATGTCGTCGAGCAGGCCGGGAGGATCCGGATCGTCGTCAACGGTCGCTACCGCTCGCGCCCGTTCCTCGACATCCGTCGGCTCGTGCGCTCGGGCGGCGAGCAGGGCCTCCTCTCGGTCGCGTTCCACCCGCGGTTCGCTCAGAACCGCCGCTTCTTCGTGAACTACACCGACGTGAACGGCAACACTCGCGTCGTCGAGTACCGCTCGAACGCCGCCGGCACGCAGGCGTTGACTCGGACGCGCAAGCAGTGGCTGTTCGTCGCGCAGCCGTACCCGAACCACAACGGCGGCCAGCTCGCGTTCGGGCCGGACGGGCGCTTGTACGTCGGGATGGGCGACGGCGGCTCCGGCGGCGATCCTCAGAACCGCGCGCAGAGCCTGGGCACGCTGCTCGGCAAGCTCGTGCGCCTGAACGTCGCGGTGGCGCGGCCGCGGCCGCAGATCGCCGCGCTCGGCGTGCGCAACCCGTGGCGCTTCTCGTTCGATCGCGCGAACGGCGATCTCTACCTCGCCGACGTCGGGCAGGGCTCGTGGGAGGAGATCGACTACGTGCCGCGAGCCAGGGTGACCGAGCTCGCGAACTACGGTTGGGACGCGTACGAGGGCCGCGCCCGCTTCGAGTCGAAGGAGCCGAACTCGCGTGGGCGGCTCGTCTTCCCCGTGCACGTCTACGGCCGGGGCGAAGGCTGCTCCGTCACCGGCGGCTTCGTCTATCGGGGCTCGGCCGTCCCGGCCGCGCGCGGCCGCTACTTCTTCGGCGACTACTGCACGGGGAACATCTGGAGCCTCGTCGTGACGAACGGCGAAGCGAGGGGCCTGCGTCGCGAAGGCGTGCGGATCCGGGGGCTCTCCAGCTTCGGCGAGGACGCGCGGGGCGAGCTGTACGCGACGAGCCTCGAGGGCCGGGTCTACCGGCTCGTGCGCTAGCGGGACGAATCGATCCAGAATCGATCGTCTTGCGTCACGGACACGAGACGGCTTCGTGGGTACGCTCGATCGCGGGAGGCCGGTGGAGAGGCCCACTTCCCCTCCCCGAGGGGTGGGGAGCTTCTCGGGTCAGCCCGTCCGGCGGCGGCGCACCTGGGGCGGCCGGCGGCCGAGGGCCGCGTACGCCAGGGCCTGGAGCGACTCGTTCAGGCTCGACACCTCGCCGGCGATGCGGAGGAGCGTCTCGTTCGTGTCCAGCCGCCGGTTGAGCGTGTGCAGCTCCTCGCGGATCGCGTCGAGGTGCTCGAGCAGCGCGTCGAGCTGGCGGTCATCGAACGGACGACGTTCCACGCCGTGATCTTAGGTGCCTTCACGGCCTCAGCCGCGACGTTCGCGGTTCGCTAGCCGGCGAGCTGCGCCGGAACGTCGGCGGCCGCTCCGTTCACGAGCCTGACCACCGGGGTCTCGTCGAACCAGTCGACGACGCTGACGCGCTGGTAGCCGACGTCGAGCGCGAACGCGCGATCCGCCGGGAGGTGGAGCAGGGTCGCGAGCATTGCGCGCAGGACGCCCCCGTGCGTGACGACAGCGAACGTCTCGTCCCGGTGCGCCACCCGGAGCTCGTCGAGCGTCGAGGCAGCACGATCCCTCAGCTGCGCGTAGCTCTCGCCCCGGGGAAAGCGCACCTCCGTCGGCGAGGTCATCCAACGCCGGAAGAAGTCGGCCTCCTCTGCCTCGAGCTCCGCGTAGGTGCGGCCCTCGAAGTCGCCGAAGTCGAGCTCTGCGAGGCCGTCGCGCGGGACCGGCGCGAGGTCACGGCCGGCACACACCGCCGCCGCGGTCTGCTCGGCGCGACCGCTCGGGCTCGTGTAGACGGCCGCGAGCGCGATTGCCCGGAGCCTCTCGGCGAGGGCTCCTGCTTGCTCGAGTCCCTCGGGAGAGAGACGCACGTCGAGCCGGCCGTAGCACCGGCCGCGCGCTGCGTCCTCGGGCGCGGCGTGCCGGATGAGCAGGGCGCGGGTCTGCCTCACGAGGCCACGAGCACCGCCGCGAGCGCGGCAGCCTGGCTGAGCTCCGTCGTCGCACCGAGCGTGTCGCCGGTCGTTCCGCCGATCCACCGCCGCAGAAAGAGGGCCAGCACGATGATGACCGCCGCCGCGGCTGCGAGCGCCGCGAGCCCGTCGCCGCCGCGGAGCAGAAAGGCCAACACGCCGGCGACGAGCGACGCGGCGAGGACTGCAGGACCAGAGACGTGGGTCGCGAGGGCGGCGCCCTGGCCGTCGGGCCGCGCCGGCGGGAGCGCTGCGGCGAGTGGTAGCGGCGCCCAGCGGGCACAGGCCCCAGCCACCGCGAACGCGCTCCAGGCGTCCGTCGTCGCGGCGAGGACGGATGCCTCGAAGACCAGCACGACGACGAGTGCAGTTGCGCCGAAGGCGCCGATCGCGTGGTCGCGCATGATCTCGAGCCGGCGCTCGCGAGTCGTGCCCCCGAGCGCGTCGGCGGTGTCCGCGAGCGCGTCGAGATGCATCGCGCCCGTGACGACGGCGAGCAGCGCCAGCCCCAGCACTGCGGCGGCGAGCGCCGGCAGGGGACCGCTCGCGACGTCCACCGCGAGCCCCGCGAGCGCTCCGATGCCCGCGCCGACGAGTGGGTAGATCGGCGCCGCCCGGGCCACGGTCGCTCCGTCGACCTCGACGAGACGACCGACCGGGATCCGCGTCAGGAACGAGATGGCCGCCGCCGGGAGCACAACCGCGCTAGCGGTCCGCATCCGTCACCTTCGCCCCCGCGAACGTGGCCATCTCGGCATGGATCGCGATCGCCGAACGAAGCAGGGGGACGGCGAGCAAGGCGCCGGTCGCCTCGCCGAGTCGCAGCTCCAGGTCGAGCAGCGGTCGGAGTCCGAGTGCGTCGAGGCCCAACCGGTGTCCCGGCTCGGGGGAGAGGTGGGCTGCGACCATGTACCCGACGCTCGCCGGGGCGAGCCGGGCGGCGACGAGGGCGGCCGCACCGACGACGAACCCGTCGAGCACGACGGCGAGCCGCTCGGCGGCTGCGCCCAGCGCGACGCCGACGAGGAGCGCGATCTCGAACCCTCCGAGCGCGGCGAGGGCGTCCACGGGGTCGGGGCGTGCCGGGTTGGCGGCCAGCGCGCGTTCGACGACCTGGATCTTGCGGCGGACGCCTTCAGGGTCGAGCCCCGTTCCCCGGCCGCAGACCGCGGCCGGGGGGACGTCCAGAAGTGCTGCGTGCAGAGCGCTCGCTGCCGTCGTGTTGCCGATTCCCATCTCGCCGAGGGCGACGATCGAGGTCGAGGGCGCCAACTCGCCGGCGAGCCGCACGCCCGCCTCGATCGCCGCGAGCGCGTCGGACCTCGACATGGCGGAGCCTCGCGTCGCGTTGGCGGTGCCGGCGCCGATGCGCACAGCACGGATCCGAGGATCGTGCTGCGACGTCGCGACGCCGGCGTCGACCACGAGGAGCTCGACGTCGAGCGTCCGCGCCAGCACGGATGCGGCAGCGCCGCCCGATGCGAAGACCTCAAGCATCTGACCCGTCACCTCGGCCGGGTACGCGCTGACGCCTTCGTCCGCATAGCCGTGGTCCGCCGCGGCGACGACGGCGGTAGCCCGACCGTTCTCGATCCCGATCCCGGCGAGCTGGACGGCGAGTTCCTCGAGCCTGCCGAGGCTCCGCCGCGGCTTCGTCTTGCCGTCGAGCTCGGCCTGTGCGCGGGCCCCGGCCTCCTCGTCGGGTCGGGCGATCGCGTCGATCGTCGCCTGCAGGCTCACTCGACCGCTCCGAGGCGGAGCGCTCTGCCCGCCACGACCAACACCGCGTCCTGCGCGTGCGCAACGAAGACGCGGTTCACCTCACCGAGCAGGTCGCGGTACGAGCGCGCGAGCTCGTTCACTGGGACGATTCCGAGCCCGACCTCGTTCGTGACGACGATCACCGGCGCCGCGCGCGCTGCGGCGCGGACGGCTGTCCTCTCGGCATCGGCGACGATCGCCGCCGCGGCCTCGCCGTGCTCGAGGAGGTTCGCGACCCACAGCGTCAGACAGTCGACGACTGCGGCCTCGTCGTCGTCGAGGGTCTCGAGCGCCGAGCGCAGCCGAATCGGCTCCTCGATCGTCCTCCAGCCACCCGGTCGCTCGGCCCGGTGCCGCTCGATGCGCGCGGACATCTCGTCGTCGCGCTCCTCGGCCGTGGCGACGTACGCGACTGGGCCCGTCCACCGCGTCGCCAGGTCGGTCGCGAGCCGCGACTTGCCGGCGCGTGCACCACCGATCAGGACGCGCAGCGTCACGTCCGGACGGGCACGACGACCGGAGTCGTCCCGTCGAAGAGGACGCGGACCTGTGCTCCGTAGAGCGAAGCGAGGCGCTCGGCCGTGAGCACCTCGGCGGGTGGTCCCTCGGCGACGATCCGGCCATCGTCCACGAGGACGATCCGGTCGCCGTACTGCGCCGCCAGCGTGAGGTCGTGCATCGCCGCGACGACCGTGAGCCCTTCCTCGCGCCGCAGGCGATCGACGAGCTCCAGCACCTGCTGCTGATGCCCGATGTCGAGTGCAGCAGTCGGCTCGTCGAGTAGGAGGATCGGCGCCGCCTGCGCGAGCCCGCGCGCGATCACCGCGCGCCGAAGCTCGCCCCCGCTGAGCGAGCCGAGCTCGCGGCCGGACAGCTCTTCGAGGTCGAGGCGCGCGAGTGCGGCGGCCGCGATCGTGCGGTCGTCTTCGCCTTCCTGCGCGAGCAGCGAGAGGTGCGGTGTACGGCCGAGCAAGACATACTCGGCGACCGTCATCGCGTGGGGGACGACGGGAGTCTGCGGGACGAGCGCGACCAGACGAGCGACGTCGCGTCGGTGCAGCCGGCGGATGCGCCGTCCTCGCAACGCGGCCTCGCCCCGAAAGCCGATCGTCCCCGCGAGCACGCGCAGCAGCGTCGTCTTGCCCGCGCCGTTCGGGCCGAGGATCGACAGCCACTCCCCGGGCTGGACGGACAGCGAGACGCCGTCGACGATGCTCTTGCCGCCGGCGTGGACGGTGACGGACTCGAGCGCGACCGCGCTCACGCGGAGCTCCTCGTCGTCCGGAGGACGAGCGCGAAGAACGGCGCGCCGACGAACGCCGTGACGACTCCGATCGGCAGCTCGGCGGGGGAGAGGATCGAGCGTGCGAGCACGTCGGCGAGCACGAGGAACGCAGCGCCGACGACGACGGTGAGCGGCAGGATGACGCGGTAGCTCGACGACACGAGGAGTCGCACGAGGTGCGGAACGACGATCCCGACGAACCCGATCAGCCCGCTGACGGCCACCGCCGCCGCCGTGCCGAGCGTCGCGGCGCCGACGAGGAGGAGCCGGACGCGCGTCACGTCCAGGCCGAGTGCCAGCGCCTCCTCGTCCCCGACGGCGAGAACGTCGAGCGTGCGCCGATGGACGAGGAGCACGGCCGCGCTGATCGCGACGTACGGCAACACGGTGAGCACGTCACCCCAGCCGGACGTAGCGAGGCCCCCGAGCAGCCAGGTGTAGACCTCGTTGAGACTCTCGGTGTTCTGCTGCTGGACGAAGGTTTGCGCGGCGGTGAGGAACGCCGCCACGGTGACCCCCGCAAGTATGAGGGTCGCGGTCGTGCGGCCGCCCCCGACCGAACGCCCGACGAGGTACGCGGCCGCGACGGCGGCGACGCCACCCGCGAAGGACGCGAGCGGCAGCACGAAGCCGTCCACGCCGGTGGGCCCGTACGCGATCACGAGCGTCGCGCCGAAGCCGGCACCCGCGGCCACTCCGAGGAGATACGGGTCGGCCAGCGGGTTTCGGAAGACGCCCTGGTACGACGCCCCCGATAGGGCGAGCATGCCGCCGACGAGTGCCCCGAGCACGACGCGGGGGAAACGCAGCTCCCACACGATCGCCTCCTGCGCGGCCTCGAGCTGTGTGCCGGCGTCGAGAAACGGAACGTGTGCGAGTGCCGAACCCGCGATCGGGCCGATGCCGATCGGCACCGGGCCGACGAGGAGCCCCACGAGCACGGCGCCGGCCAGCACGGCGAGCGCGACGAGCGTCCAGGGGACGCCGACGTGCGGCGCCGAGACTGCCGGCAGGCCGTGCTCGCGGGCGGCAGTCACGTCGAGCGCGCGCGCTTGACGGTAGCGGCGATCGTCTGCACGAGCGAGGCCACGCGCGGGCCCCAGCGCGACGCCACGTCGTCGTCCAGGCGCACGACACTGCGGCCGCGGACCGCGCGGACGGTGCTCCATCCGGGCCGGGTCGAGACCGTCGCGTAGCTCTGACCGCAGCACTTCGAGTCGGCGAGGAAGATCAGGTCCGGGCTCGCCGCGACGATGTACTCGCCGGAGAGCTGCGGATAGTCGCTCGTCCCGCCCGCGCCGTCCGCGATGTTCCGGAGCCCGAACAGCCGGTAGATCTGGCCGATGAACGTGCGGGACGTGACCGAGTAGTAGTCGGTCGTCAACTCGTGATAGACGGAGAGCGGGCGGCCGCGCGGCACGGAGCGGAGCGCCTTCGCGATCCGCGTCCTCATCGAGCTGACGGTCACGGCGGCCCGGCGACGGTGCCCCGTCGCCCGACCGAGTTGGGTCACCTGTGCATACGCCAGAGCCAGGCTGGTCGCTTCCGGCTGGACCAGCACGGGGATGCCCAGCCTCCCGAGCGCCGCGGTGAGGCCCGAGTCGGTGCGTGCGACGACGAGGTCGGGCCGGTAGCCGGCGATCGCCTCCACGTTGGGGGTGTACCCCGAAAGTTTCGTCCTCGGTGCGCGTGCCGGGTAGTTGGACAGGTCGTCGACGGCCACGACGCGTCGTCCGGCGCCGATCGCGTAGAGGCTCTCGGTCGCCGTGGGGGAGAGCGAGACGATCCGCCTCGGCTGCTTGCGGATCGTGACCTTGCCGGTGGGCGTGGTGAGCACGACCGGGAACGGCTTCCGCTTCGCCGCCGTGTCAGCGGCTGCGCCCGGAGAGAGCACGAGCAGGGCCGCCGCTGCCAGCGGGGCGGCGAAGAGCTTCTTGACCATGAAAAACCTCCGCGTCGAGCGGAGGAGGTGTGTTCGGCGGGCGCTCCCGCCCGAACGTCCCTTCCTCCGAGGGCTGTGTTCGTCGGCGTGGGGCAGGCGTCCTGGCTCGTCCCCCGAGGGGGGCTTGACAGTTGCGGGACAGCGCCGGGCTTGCACCGGACTTCGCTGCGGCCACACCGGCCGGGGAATATGTGCCCGGCGCGGCGGAGCCTAGCGCATCAGTTCGCGCCGTGCTGGTCGGCGACCCAGGCGGCGATCAGCCCGCGGTAGTGCTCGACGAACCGCTCCTGCTCGTTGGCGGGGAACGTCGAGCGCACCGTCGCCACCAGCAGGTCGTCGAACTCCGAGCCCTCGAAGTACTCGACCGTGAGCTCGTCGAGCCGCTCGAGCGAGTCGCCGACGAACTCCTCGTAGCGCGCCGTCTCGAAGTAGTCGTCCGCGAGCCGCCGGTACTCGCGCAGCTTCTCGTCCTCGGAGAGATCCTCGCGGTCGCCTACGGCGAAGTACTCGCGCGTGTCGAGGTCGACTCGCATCACCCGCCCGGTGACGACGCAGAACACGCACCAGCGGACGAGCGCCCGCATCGCCCACGGGAAGTAGTAGTGCAGCGAGGTGATCGCGACGTCGGGCGACGCGTTCGCGTAGTCGATCGGCGACGCGATCCCGTCCTTCACGATCGACTCGCACGAGTTGAACTCCCAGCGGAAGAACGCGTTGACGAGCTTCGACACGGTGACGACCTCCCAGCCGAGCTCAGGTGAGAGGAACCCGTGCGCGACCTGGTAGCGGTCGTGAATCGGGCGGTCGGGCTCGAACCGCATCACCATCGTCTCCGCGCCGATCGAGAGCGAACGCGCGAAGACGTCGAAGTCCTCGATCGCCGCCTGGACGTGCATCATCCGCGCGCCCGACTCGTCGTAGCGCGCGCGGAGCTCCTCGGCCGATCCGACGCGCGACACGCCGACCCACTGCCCGCCGTCGAACGGCTTCATGAAGAGCGGGAAGCCGACGCGCTCGCCGATCTCGCCCAGCTCGAAGGGCATGTTGTAGCGCGAGGCGACGTCCGGGAACTTCTCAGCCATGTACTCGAAGCTCGCGAGCGGCGTCGGCACCTTGTGCGGGATCAGCCACGTCTCGGGGACGCGCACGCCCAGCCGGATCATCGCGCAGTACGCCGAGTGCTTCTCCATGGACTGGAAGGTGAAGGGGTTGTTGAGCAGGTACACGTCGTCCATCAGCGCGACCTTCTTCAGCCAGGCGCGCGGGAGGTCGTACCACCACGCGAGGCGGTCGATCACGAGCGAGTAGCGCGGCTTCGCGCGCAGGTCGAACGGCTCGTTGACGATCCGTTCCGTCGACAGCTCATGCCTTCGGCCCTGCCACTCGACCGGGCCGAGCTTTCCCAGCAGCGCCTCGAACGCCGTCGGCCAGTCGTCCTCGGTCCCGAGCAGCAGGCCGATCGGCCCGCTCGCCATCAGCAGAACCTCGGCAGGTGGTGAGCGAGCTGCGCGCGCCACGAGCGCCAGTCGTGCGGGAACTCGTGCCCCCACACGTCGACCTCGCAATGCAGCCCCTTGTCCGCGAGCAGCGCGCCGAAGCGCTGCGTGCTCTCGAGGGCGCCCGTCGTGTCCTCCCACTGCCCCGAGCCGCAGATGAGCAGGAGCGAGACCCGCCCGCGCAGCCAGTCGAGGTGGTCGCCTCCGAGGTGGGACACGTAGTCGGCCGGGTTGTTGAAGTACACGCTGTCTCCGCGCTCCCCCCAGCCTACGACCGAAACGTCGTAGACGCCGCTCTGGCAGATCGCGAGCGGGAACAGGTCGGCTCGCTTGAGGGCGAAGTTCGCGGCGTGGTAGGCGCCGAAGCTCACGCCGGTCACCGCGAGCTCCCCGGCGCCGCCCGTGTCCTCGGCGATCCAGGGGACGACGCGCTCGAGGATCCACCACTCGTAGAAGCCGTGCCGGCGCGCCCGCTCCTCGAGCGGCAGCTCCTCCGCCTGCCAGCTCTGCGCGTCGTAGCTGGCCACGCAGTAGAGCTTGGCCCGGCCGGCCTCGAGCAGCGGCGCGATCGCGTCGACCATTCCGCGCTCCTCGTACTGCCAGCAGGGCCCGCGCTCCGACGGGAAGGCGAGCACCGGCCGTCCCCAGTGCCCGTACGCGAGCACCTCACCGCCGTCGAGGGTCACCTGACGACGCTCGGTCATCCCCACAGGCGCTCCAGGAGCGCGACGAGGTGCGGGTCGAACGTGTCGCGCCACGAGACCCAGTTGTGCACGTCGGGATGCTCGGTCAGGCGCACGTCGTAGCGCTGGCGGACGAGCGCGTCGCGGAGCACGCGGTTGTTCGCGACGTTCTCCTCGGTCGCCCCGCACGTCAGCACGACCGGGATCGGCGCCGGCGCCGTCTCGGCGCGGAGCACCCCGCCAACGAAGCGCGAGATGCGCGCGAACCGCGGGAACCCGAGCTCCTGCGGGTCGGTCGTGCGCCGGAAGAAGCTCCCGGACTGGAGGAACAGCCCTCCGAACAGGTGGCGGTGGACCCGGTGCGCGTGGAACGCCGCGAGGGCGCCGAGGCTAGCGCCCATCCCGACGCGCGCGCCGGGGAGGTCCGGCGTCGGAGCCGGCTCCTGCAGCGCGGGCAGGACCTCGCTCGCGAGCGCGTTCGCGTACCGGGTCGAGGCCGAGTACGTCTCGTTGCGGTCGCGCGGGGGCGCGAGCAGCGCTGCGCGGAACGGCCGCAGCTCGAGCTCGGCCACCGCCGAGTCGAACAGCCGCAGGAGTTGCGAGTGCTCGGCGTACTCGGGCCCGTCGTGGACGACGAGGAGCGGCAGCTGCCGGTCCGCGGCTATGCCGTGCGCCGACCAGACGAGCCCCTCGACGTCGGCGCGCAGGAGCCGGGAGCGCGTGGAGAAGGGCACGATCGTCCCGGTCGGTGCCTCCTCGTCGTCGAGCCACACCGGCGGCTCGTAGCCGTCGAGCTCGAGCACGGACTTGTCGCCGAAGGGCGCGCTCGCGCGCAGCGGGTTCGCAGGGTCGCAGATCCGCTCGACGCTCCCGTCGGCGCGCTCGACCTCGAGCTGGTACTCGATCCGCGCGAGACCGTCGCGGCGGGGAAGCTCGAGCTCCCAGTTCCGCGTGCGGCCGCGCCTCCGGAACGCGGGCGGCTCGCCACGGCCGAGCGCGTCGGCCCGCAGCCGCACGGCGGTGACGTCGGCGCTCGGCGCCCGGAACGCGAGCCTCAGCGGCTCAGACACGCCGGAGGTACGAGCACCACGGCTGGAGCGGCTCGAACCCGAGCTCCCGGTTGATCGCGAGCATGCCCGCGTTCTCACCGTCGTTGGACGTCGTCAACCGCTCGATCGACCGATCGGCGCACCGGCGGACGACCGCGAGCTTGGCCCGAGCGGCCTGATCAGCTGACGACTTCGCCGCGCCCGAGCGCCTGCCGGCGCGGGAGATCGGCGAGGTCGACGAGCTGCCCGTCCCGGCCGACGTAGCCGTCCTTGCCGCCGATCACGACGACGACGAGGTCCTCGGTCTCCGACGCGTTGCCCCACTTGCGGTGCGTGGTCGACTCGACGTGGAAGAGGCCGCCCGGGCCCAGTTCGCGGACCTCGCCCTCGGCCTCGAAGCGCGCGGTGCCGCTGTGCACGAAGTAGAGCTCGTCCTGCTCGTCGTGGTAGTGCGGGAAACCGTCGTACCCCGGCGGCACGACGATCGCGTTGATTCCGAACGCGGTCACGCCGAGCGCACTGCGGATCTTGCGGAAGCCGTACCCGTCGCCGAGCTCGTCGAGTGTGCCGAAGGTGTATGCCATCAGTGCCCGTGCTCCTCGGCATCGGCCTCCGACTTCGAGCGGTGCACCGTGCCGGCGGGATGCTCCGGCGGAGCATAGACCGTCCACAGGCGCAGGGGTGCGTCGCCCGCGTTCCGGAAGTTGTGCCGCGTCCCGCCGGGGACGAGCACCACCTGCCCCGCGCGGACCGGGGACGACTCGCCGGCCAGGATCGCCTCGGCCTCGCCCTCGACGAACACGAGCAGCTGGTCGATGCCCTCGTGCACCTCGTCGCCGATCTCGCCGCCGGGTGGGATCGTCATCAGGACGAGCTGGCTGTGCTCGGCCGTCTCGACCTCGCGTCGGAAGTCCTCGTTCGAACGTGCGAGCGCGTCCAGGTCGAGCGCTGCCATCCTCGCCTCCTCCGTCGCTAGCATCGCCGGCGTGCCGGTCGTGTCGCCCGAAACCTATCTGGCGGGTCTCAACCCGGCGCAGCGCGACGCCGTGCTCCTGACCGAGGGGCCGGTGCTCGTGATCGCCGGCGCGGGCTCCGGCAAGACCCGCGTGCTCACCCACCGCGTCGCGCATCTGATCGGCGCGGTCGGCGCCAAGGCGAACGAGATCCTCGCGATCACGTTCACGAATCGCGCCGCCGACGAGATGCGCACCCGCCTGTGGGACCTGCTCGAGGACGACGCCCGCGGCCTCTGGGTGCTCACCTTCCACGCGACCTGCGGCCGGATCCTGCGCCGAGAGGCGGCGCACCTCGGCTACAAGACGAACTTCACGATCTACGACCAGGCCGACCAGGTCCGCCTGGTCAAGAACGTGCTCGAGGAGCTGGAGCGGGACACGAAGCGGTTCGTCCCGCGCGGCATCCACGCGCAGATCTCGAACGCGAAGAACCAGCTCGTCTCGCCCGACGCGTACCGCGAGCGCGTCGCCTCGTTCTACGACCAGACCGTCGCGGACGTCTACGACCTGTACCAGCGCCGCCTCCACGCCGCGAACGCGGTCGACTTCGACGACCTGCTCATGCTCACCGTCGACGTGCTCGAGCGCTTCCCGGAGGCGCGCGAGAAGTGGCAGAAGGCGTTCCGCTACGTCCTCGTCGACGAGTACCAGGACACGAACCACGCGCAGTACCGGCTGCTCCAGCTGCTCGCGCAGCGCCACCTGAACCTTTTCGCGGTTGGCGATCCGGACCAGTCCATTTACGCCTTCAGAGGCGCGGACATCCGCAACATCATGGAGTTCGAGCGCGACTTCCCCGGGACGCAGACGATCGCGCTCGAGCAGAACTACCGCTCCACGAACGCGATCCTGGGCGCGGCGAACGCGCTCATCCGCAACAACACCGAGCGCAAGGAGAAGAACCTCTTCTCCGACCTCGGCATCGGCGACCCCGTGCGCGTGATCGAGCTCGAGGACGAGCACGCCGAGGCGCGGTTCGTGGCGGTCGAGATCGCGCGGCTCGTCGAGGAGGGCTTCAACGGCGACGAGATCGCGGTCTTCTACCGGACGAACGCGCAGTCGCGCGTGCTCGAGGACGTCCTCGTCCGGCAGGGGATCGCGTACCAGGTGATCGGCGGCCCGCGCTTCTACGAGCGCGCCGAGGTGAAGGATCTGATCGCGTACCTCCAGGTGCTCGACAACCCCTTCGACACCGTCAGCCTGCTCCGGATCGCGAACCGGCCGCGCCGCGGGATCGGCGACACCTCGATCGGCCGGCTCCAGACGTACGCGAACGGGCACGGCATCTCGTTCTGGGAGGCGCTCGAGTTCCCGGAGCAGGCCGGGCTGGCCGCCGCCTCGACCCGTGCCGTGAACGGCCTGCGGACGCTGATCCTCGCGCTCCAGTCCGACCTCGACCGGCCCGTCGCGGGCATCGTCGAGGACGTGCTCCAGCGCTCCGGCTACACGGAGTCGCTCGAGGCCGAGCGCACGGTCGAGGCGCAGGGCAGGCTCGAGAACCTCCAGGAGCTCGTCAGCGTCGCGCGCGAGTACCAGGAGCAGGCCGAGGAGCCGTCGCTCTCGTCGTTCCTCCAGGAGATCTCGCTCTACTCCGACCAGGATGCGCTCCGCGGCGAGAGCTCGCTCGTGACCCTGATGACGTTGCACAACGCGAAGGGGCTCGAGTTCCGCGCCGTGTTCATGATCGGGCTGGAGGAGGGGATCTTCCCGCACGCCCGCTCGATCGAGGAGCAGTCGCTCGAGGAGGAGCGGCGCCTCTGCTACGTCGGCCTGACGCGCGCACAGGAACGGCTGACGCTCCTGCACGCGTCGTCGCGCGCGCTCTATGGTGGCCGGACGTACAACATCGCGTCGCGCTTCCTCGACGAGCTGCCGGACGAGCACGTCGAGCGCGAGCGGCTCGCGCCGACGTCGTGGAAGGCGCGCTCGCCGGCGCCTCCGATCGCGCCGCGCACCGACGTGCCGACGCTCTCGACCGGCGACTCGGTGCGGCACGGCACCCTCGGCGAGGGCGTCGTGACGCGGATCGAGGCCGGCGGCGTCGTCACCGTGCGGTTCTCGGGCGACGGCAGCGAGCGGCGCCTCGTGCTCGACTACGCGCCGCTCGAGAAGATCGCGTCGTGAGGGTCGAGATCGCGCGTGCCGAGCGCGTCAGCGAGCTTCAGACGGGTGCGATCGAGCGCGGCTCGGCGCTCTTCCGCACGGCGCTCCCGCCCTTCTGCCCGGAGGTCTTCTAGTGGCGATCGACGTCCGGCCGACCAAGGACCTCGAGGAGTTCCAGCAGGCGTTCCTCGGCATCGGCCAGTACTTCGGCGCGGAACCGAACGCCGAGCGCGCGGAGCGGTTCACCAAGAACCTGCCGCTCGAGCGGATGCTCGCCGCGCTCGACGGCGGAAGGATCGTGGGAGGGGCGGGGTCGTTCCCGTTCGAGCTCGCGGTTCCGGGCGGGAGCGTTTCCTGCGCTGGCGTGACCGTGGTCGGCGTGTACCCGACCCACCGGCGCCGCGGGATCCTGCGCTCGATGATGCGCGCGCAACTCGACGACGTGCGCGAGCGGGGCGAGCCGATCGCCGCGCTCTGGGCCTCGGAGGAGTCGATCTACGGGCGCTACGGCTACGGGACGGCGTCGCTGACCGGCGAGATCGCGCTCGCCCGCGAGCACAACGAGTACGCGCACGCGTTCGTGCCGCGCGGGCAGGTGCGCTTCCTCACGTTCGACGAGGCGCTGGAGCAGCTGCCGCCGATCTGGGACCGCGCCTTCGAGCGGACGCCCGGCATGTTCCGGCGCGCGCGACCGTGGTGGGAGCACCGGATCGTCGCCGACCCCGCGGAGCGGAGAGAGGGCGGCGGCCCGAAGCGCTTCGCCCTGCTCGAGGTCGACGGCCAGGCGCAGGGCTACGCGATCTACCGCCACCACTTCTCGTTCGACGAGGGCTCGTCGACGTCGCGGCTCGTCGTCAACGAGGCGGTCGCCGCGACGCCGGAGGCGACGGCGGAGCTCTGGCGCTTCCTGCTCGACATCGACTGGACGGCGACGCTCTCGGCCGACCTGCTCCCGATCGACCATCCGCTCTTCTTCCTGCTCGACGAGCCGAGGCGGATGAAGTTCCGCGTCAGCGACGGGCTCTGGGTGCGGCTCGTCGACGTGGGGCAGGCGCTCTCGTCGCGCTCGTATGCAAACGACCGGGAGCTCGTGCTCGACGTGCTCGACTCGTTCTGTCCCTGGAACGAGGGCCGCTGGAAGCTCGCGGGCGGGACGTGCGAGCGGACGGACGACGACGCGGACCTCCGCTGCGACGTCTCCGCGCTCGGCTCCGTGTACCTGGGCGGGTTCACGTTCGGCGAGCTCGCGCGCGGACTGCGCGTCGAGGAGCTGCGCGACGGCGGCCTCGAGCGGGCCGACGCGGTCTTCCGGCGCCAAGGCGCCGGGCCGTGGTGCCCCGAGATCTTCTAGTTCCGCTACCCTCCGCCGCTTCGTGCTGGCCTTTCTCTCGGCGTTGACGAGCGTGATCACCACGCTCGTCCTTCCGCAGCCTCCCGTCGTCGACCCGGTCGTCGATCCTCCGCGCGCGGGCGCGCCCGTCGCGACGGCGCTCGCGCTCGCCTGGCCGGCGCGCGGAACGCTCACGGACGGGTTCGGCCCGCGCTGGGGGCGCATGCACCTCGGGCTCGACATCGGGGTCCTCCGCTCGCCGAACGTGACCGCGGCCGCCGCGGGTGTCGTGACCGAGACGGGCTGGCTGTCCGGGTACGAGGGCTACGGGCAGGTCGTGATCGTCGACCTCGGCGGGCGCTACCGGACGATGTACGCGCACCTTTCGCGCATCGACGTCGAGCCGGGCACGTGGATCGAGGCAGGTGAGCGCGTGGGCCTCGCGGGCTGCACGGGCTCCTGCACGGGCACGCACCTGCACTTCGAGCTCCACCGCGGCGCGACGCCGGTCGACCCGATGCCGTTCCTCGCCCGCTAGAATCCGTCTCCAGAGGGCGGTTAGCTCAGTTGGGAGAGCACCAGCTCGACAAGCTGGGGGTCACTGGTTCGAGCCCAGTACCGCCCACTCTGTTCGTCCAAGAGGGGGAACCTCGGGTTCCCCCTCTTTCGATCTCCCCCTCCACCTCGCTCGCGTGGTGAATGCCGGCTCCAATGCTCTGCTTGGGCATGGCGGTGCACGACTCCGACTCGCAGGTCAGCCGAACTCGATCTCCGCGCGCGCTGCCGCCTCCTCGGCCGGCACGTCCGACACGAGATCGCGGAAGAACTGCTCGAGCCCTCCCGGCGCGCAGAAGAAGTAGACGCGCGCCGGCGCTGCCGTCTTGTTGACGAACGTGTGCCGGACGCCGCGCGGGAGCGCGTGCGCGTCTCCCGCCTCGAGCTCGTGCCGTTCGCCGTCGTCGACGACCAGGTTGCCTTCGAGCACGACGATCGTCTCGTCCTCGCGGTGGTGCGTGTGCCACGCGCTCCCGCCGCCGGGGTCGAGCTTGGCCTCGAGCACCGTCGCCGCCTCGTGCGCGAGCACGACGCGCAGGCGGGTGGGGCCGAGGTCGAACGTCTCGGCCACGCTCAGACCGGCGCGAGCGGCCGTTGTTCGCTCTCGACGTCGAACCCCGCCACGAGCGGGGTCGCGGGCTCGTTCGCCATCGCCGCAGCCTACGTCGGGCGGCCTCAATACCCTCTTGGGCGGAATCGACTCGAAGGGGGACCATGCGAAAGCTGCCGATCGTCCTTTCCACCGCCGCGCTCGTGATCGCCGTGCTCGGGGCGACACCCGTCGGCGAGGCCGCGCTGAACACCGTCGGGCGCAACTCCGTTAGCACGATCCACCTCCGCAACAACGCCGTCACGAGCATCAAGGTCCGGAACGGCTCGCTGCTCCGCGCCGACTTCCGCCGCGGTCAGATCCCCGCCGGACCCGCGGGGGCGACAGGCCCGGCGGGCCCAGCGGGCCCAGCGGGCCCGGCAGGGCCGCCCGGCGCCTCGGGGCTCCAAACAGTCTTCACGACCAGTGCGATCGACTCGAACTCGCCGAAGACGTTGACGGCGACCTGCCCGAGCGGCAAGGTGGCGCTCGGTGGAGGTGTCGCAGTCGCGCCGTCGAGCGTGAACGAGGTCGGGCTGACCACGAGCTACCTCGCGAACGCGACCACGTGGACGGCGTCAGCGCGCGAGTTCGACGCCACCGCGACCAACTGGGGGCTCAACGTCGTCGTGATCTGCGCGACCGTGGCTCCCTAGGGGCGCGCGACGAGGTGCGAAGCCCGACGCCGATCCCTAGCCGCCCTCGTCCTCCTCCCAGGGAGGATGGTCCTGCCTGCGGCGGCGCGCGAGCTCGCGCGCCTGCTCCACAAAGCG
>JAICPI010000070.1 GCA_025929895.1 Thermoleophilia bacterium | reverse complement strand
GTCGCTCACACCGGCGCACGACCCACCCGGCTATATCATTGTTCCCGCCTTGGTTGTCGGACACCGTGGGCTACGGTGTCATACACCGAGGGAACGTGGCCGCACCGGGGCGCGGCCCGCGCACGCGGCGCGGGCCGCGCGGTTCGGTTCCCGAGGCTAGGCGGCGGCGCGTGCCGGCGCGGCTTCCGGAGCCGGCTCGTGCTCGAGCCGGGGGAGCCACTGGAGCCAGCGCGGCAGGTACCAGTTGCGGTCGCCGAGCAGCTTCATCGTCGCGGGCAGGAGCACCGCGCGGACGATCGTGGCATCGATCAGGACGGCGACCGCCAGCCCGACGCCCATCTCCTTCATGTCGATCAGCGGCAGCAGCGCGAACACGCCGAACGTGGCGACCATCACGGTCGCTGCGCTGGTGACCACGCTGGCCGTCGTCTTGATCCCGTGCGTGACCGCCTCCTCGTTCGAGAGGCCGCGGTCGTAGGCCTCGCGGATCCGGCTGATGATGAACACGTGGTAGTCCATCGAGAGCCCGAAGAGGATCACGAACAGGAACGTCGGCAGCCACGGCGTGATCCCGCCGTTCGACTCGAAGTCGAGCAGGTTCTCGCCCCAACCCCACTGGAAGGCCGCGACGAGCACGCCGTACGCGGCTCCGACCGAGAGGAGGTTGAGGACGATCGCCTTCAGCGCGACCACGATCGAGCGGAACGAGACCAGCATCAGCACGAACGCGAACAGCAGGACGAAGCCGAAGACGAGCGGCATCGACTTCTTCATCGCCCTCGACGAGTCCTTGTCCGCCGCGGTCATGCCGGTGACGGCGTACGCGACGCCGTCGACCTGACCGACCGTCTGCGGGAGCAGCTCGTCGCGGAGGGTCGAGAGGGCGGCGTACGAGGTGTCGTCGGTGCCCGAGCCGGCGAGCGTCATCGTGACCACGGCCGTGCTCTTGTCGTCGCTGACCTCGACGTCCATCGGGTTGCCCATCCGGCCCGAGGCGAGCGCCTCGCGCTGGAGCTCCGCGATCGCGTCGCGGACCGGCTCTGCGGTGACGTCGCCGGCCGGGATCGCGATCGAGGCCGGCTCGTTGCCGCCGGGGAACGCCTTGTCGAAGCGCTTGACCGGCTCGATCTCGGGGATCGAGATGTCGTCGACGCTCGTCGTCGTCGTGTTCAGTGTCAACGCCGGCGCCGTCAGCGCGACCAGCACCGCGACGGCGGTGACGACCGACACGACGGGGCGGCGCAGGACACGGTCGAGGACCGCTCCCCACACGCGCGACTCGCCGTCCTTCCGGCGCAGCCGGTGCACGAAGGGGATCCGCCCCTTCTCGACGCGGTCGCCCAGCTTGGAGAGCAGCGCCGGGAGCACCGTGAGCGAGCCGATCATCGCGACCGCGACCACCATCATCGTCCCGATCGAGAAGGACATGAAGCCCTTGTCGCCCGAGAAGAACATGCCGGCCATCGCGATCAGCACCGTGATGCCCGAGATCAGCACCGCCCGACCCGAGGTCGCGGCGGCCGCCTCGAGCGCTGCGCGCTCGCCGCGACCCGCCGCCCGCTCCTCACGCTCGCGGCGGAGGTAGAAGAGCGAGTAGTCCACGCCGACGGCGAGGCCGATCAGCAGGACGACGTGCGCGACCGACTCCTGGACGGGGATGAACTGGCTGGGGATGGCGATGAGCGCGTTCGTGGCCAGCACGGCCGTGATCGCCAGCAGGAGCGGCAGGAGCGCCGCGACCGCCGAGCCGAAGACGAACAACAGGATCAGCAGCGCGATCGGCAGCGCGATCATCGCGGCCTTCGCGAGCATCCCGTTGAACACCTCGTCGGCGGCCTTGTTCGTGCTGACGCTGCCGAGCTCCTCGACGTAGAAGTCGTCGTGGCGCTTCTGCACCTCGGCGACCGCTGCTTCGATGTCCTCGATGTAGAGGGCGGCCTCGTCGTAGGTGCCCTGCGGCGTGAACTGCACCATCGCCGCGTGGCGGTCCTTGGAGACGAGGTCCTCGTTGCCCGGCTGCAGCGGGGTCTCGACCTCCGAGACCTCCTTGAACGTGCCGAGCGTCTTGGTGACGTCGAGGACGACCGCCCTGAAGGCGGCGTCGCCGGCGGTGTGCTGCTTGGACTGGATCAGGACGATCTCGCCCTGCTTCTCGGCGTCGGCCGGGAAGCCGGCGTCGATCATCTTGTCGGCCTTGCGGGCCTCGCCGACGTTCAGGTCGGTGTCGTCGAGGTACTTGATCCCGACGGCGTTGCCGATCGCGAACGCGGCGACGACGAACGCGAGCCAGCCGAAGACCGCGGTCTTCCAGTGGCTCGCACTCCAGCGGCCCATCCGGGCTGCGAAGTTGTTGGAACGCTTGAGGGGGGACAATCCGGGGCTCCTTTGCGGGGGGAAAGGGTGTGAGCCCCAGGTTGGCTCCGCCGACCGCTCTCGGGTAGGCGGCGATCAGGCGTGTGCGCGTGCGGCTAGCCGCACCTCGGTGTTACGCGTTCAGGTACGTGATCACCGCGAGCACGCGCCGGTGGTCCTCGGCGCTCGCGGGCAGGCCCAGCTTCGTGAAGATGCTCGTCACGTGCTTCTCGACCGCGCGCGCGGTGACGACGAGCTTCTCCGCGATCGCCTGGTTCGAGCGCCCCTCGGCCATCAGCTCGAGCACCTCGCGCTCGCGGGGGGTGAGCGCGTCCAGCGGATCCTCGCCGCGGCGGCGGCCGACGAGCCGCGAGACCACGGTCGGGTCGAGCGCCGACCCGCCTTCCGCCACGCGACGCACGGCGTCGGCGAACTCGCTCACGTCCGCCACGCGGTCCTTGAGCAGGTACCCGACGCCCTCGGCGCTCCCCTGGAGGAGCTCCATCGCGTAGCCGGCCTCCACGTACTGGGAGAGCACGAGCACGCCCACGTCGGGGTGGCGCTCGCGGATCTCCTTGGCGGCGCGGAGCCCCTCGTCGGTCTGCGTCGGCGGCATCCGGATGTCGATGATCGCCACGTCGGGCTTGTAGCTCCGAACCTTGAGGAGCAGGTCGTCGGCGGTGCCGGACTGGCCGGCGACCTCGAAGCCCGCATCCTCGAGCAGCTTCGCGATCCCCTCGCGGAGGAGCACCGAGTCGTCTGCGATCACAACGCGCATGGCGAGGCCTTTCTCGGAGCTGCTGGGGACCGGCGGGGCGAACTCTCCGGGCAGGTCGTCGTGGAGGATCTGGAAGATTCTCTCGCGTTCGCCGAAGCCCGGGAGCCGCTGCTCACCCAGATCCGCGAACGAGAGCCCGACGCCCTCGATCGTCGAGCGCGCCGCGGAGGAGAGCAGGATCTGGCCGCCCGTCGCCGCGGAGCACACGCGGGACGCGCGGTGCACCTCGAGCCCGACGTAGTTCCCGTCGTCGAGCTCCGCCTCGCCCGCGTGGATGCCCATGCGCACGCGGGGCGCGCCGCCCTCGGGCCAGTCGTGCGAGCGGAGGGCGAGCTGCGCGGAGATCGCCGCCTGCGCGGCGGCGTCGGTGTCGGCGAAGACGGCGAAGTACTCGTCGGCGCGGCAGTCGATCTCGTGCCCCCCGGCCGTCGCGACCGCGCCGCGGATGAGTCGGCGATGATCCTCGAGGACGCCCCGGTAGCGGTCGCCGAGCGTGCGCGCCAGCGAGGTCGACGCCTCGATGTCGGTGAAGAGGAAGCTGACGACGCCGCGGGGAAGCTCCACGCGTCCAGTCTAGGAGCGTTGTCCTTCCGGCGATCCACGCGTACGATCGGGCCGGATGAGCCCGAGGCTGAAGCGGGGCGAGCCCGAGCAGGTGGAGCGCCTCCAGGCGTTGAGCCAGGCGTTCCGGCCGGCGGCGCCGATCGACAGGCAGTCGCTCTTCTCCGGGCGCACGCGGCAGCTCGGCGATCTCTTCGGCGTCGCCGACCAGGCCGGCCAGCACGCGGTCGTCTACGGCGAGCGGGGGGTCGGGAAGACGTCGCTCGTCAGCGTCGCGGCCGAGGTGCTCGGCGCCGCCGGCGTCCTGACGGCGCGCACGACCTGCGACCGCAGCGACGACTACGAGAGCGTGTGGAAGAAGGCGCTCGGCGAGGTGCAGTTCACCGTGACGAAGCCCGGCGTCGGCTTCGCCGGCGAGACGCGCGACGTGCGCGTCGCGGCCTCGTCGCTCCTCGCGGACGACGCGACGCCGCACGACGTCAGACGCGGGCTCCAGGCGATCGCCGGTGGGCGGCGCGTGGCGATCTTCGTCGACGAGTTCGACCGGCTCGCAGGAGCGGACGACCGGCTCCTGTTCGCGGACACGATCAAGACGCTGTCCGACGAGCTTCCCGACGCGACGGTCGTCCTCGTCGGCGTCGCGGACGACGTCGAGCAGCTGATCGCCGAGCACCAGTCGATCGAGCGTGCACTCGTGCAGATCCACATGCCGCGCATGTCGAGCGACGAGCTCGCCCAGGTCGTGACGGGCGGAATCGAGCGCGCGCGCCTGACGATCGCGCGCGATGCCGTGGACACGATCGCTCGCCTGGCGCAGGGCCTGCCGCACTACGCGCACCTGCTCGGGCAGCTGTCCGCGCGGAACGCGCTCGAAGACCTGCGCACGAACGTGCGCCTCGGCGACGTCGAGGACGCCGTCGCCGAGGCGATCGAGAAGACGCAGCAGACCGTGCGCGAGACGTACCGGCGCGCGACCGAGGAGAACGGCGACGCGCTCTACTCCAAGATCGTGCTCGCGTGTGCACTGGCCGAGTCGGACGAGTACGGCTTCTTCACCGTCGCGGACGTCCGCTTGCCCGACGTCGACGCGTCGTCGTACCTCGAGGCGCTCGCGGAGCCGTCGCACGGCTCGCTGCTCCAGCGCCGCGGCGAGGCGAGGCCGCGCTACCGCTTCGTGAACCCGCTGCTCCAGCCGTACGTGCTCATGCGCGGCCTCGCCGAGGGCGACGTCGCGCCCGAGGCGCTCCGCCGCTAGACCGGCAGCTCGGCGCGGACGGTCGTGCCGCGACCGTGCTCGCTCGAGACCTGCAGGCGCCCGCCGAGGGCCTCGACCCGGTCGGCGAGCCCGCGGAGGCCCGAGCCCTTGGCCGCGTCGGCCCCGCCGACGCCGTCGTCCGCGACCTCGACGACGAGGAGCCCGTCGCGCCGCGCGACGTCGACGCGCGCGCTTTTCGCGGATGCGTACTTCGCCACGTTCGTCAGGGACTCCGCGACGACGTAGAACGCGGCGGCCTCGATCGGCTCCGGCAAGCGCTCGCTCGGAAGCCCGCTGACTTCGACCGGCACGCTCGCCCGCGCCGCGAGCGCGTCGAGGGCGGGGGCGAGGCCGCGGTCGGTCAGGATCGCGGGGTGGATGCCGCGGGCGAGCTCGCGCAGCTCCTCCAGCCCGACCGCCAGCTCCTCGCTCGCCCGCTCGAGCAGCTCCTTCGCGCCGTCCGGGTCGGCGGGCAGCCGCGACTGGGCGAGGCGCAGCGCGAGCGCGAGCGCGACCAGCCGCTGCTGCGCGCCGTCGTGCAGGTTCCGCTCCAGCCGCCGGCGCTCGGCGTCGCCCGCCTGGACGATGCGCGCGCGCGACGCCTCCAGCTCCTCGCGGGCCTCCGCGTTCGCGAGCGCGACCGCGACCAGGCTCGTGAACTTGCCGAGCCGCTCCTCGGCGTGCGAGGGGAAGCGGTCGTCCGGCCCCGTCGAGATCGAGGTCGCGCCCCAGAGCCGGCCCGAGACCACGATCGGCGCCGCGACCTGCGAGGAGACCCCCTCGTCCGCCATCCGCGCCCGCACCTCCGCCGGCAGGTCGTCGAGGTCCACCCGCTCGGGTCTGCCGCTGTCGTGGACGCGCGCGATCGCGCCGCCCTGGAACGGCACCCTCACGCCCCCGCGCTCGAAGTGCCCGTCGCGGTCCCAGCCGCCGACGATCACGGTCGCCTCCTCGCCCTCGAGGTAGCGCACGGTGGCCGCCGAGCGCGCGCCGAACAGCCGGCCGACCTCCTCCGAGACCGTCTCGAAGAGCGTCTCGGGCCGGTCCTCCGTCGCGACCGCCACCGCGACGCGGCTGAGCGCGGCCTGCTCGTCCGCGAGCGCGGCGAGCTCCTCGCGGGCCTGCGCGTTCGCGAGCGCCACCGAGACGAGCTTCCCGAACTGGACGAGACGGTCCTCGGCGTCGTCGGGGAAGTCGTGCTCGCTCCGCAGCCAGACCACGACCGAGCCCCAGAGCTGGCCCGAGACCTCGATCGGCGCGGCGACGTAGGACCTGATCCCCAGCTCGGTCAGGCGCGCGTGGAGCTCGGGCTCCGTGGCGGCTCGCTCGCCGACGTACCCTCGCGCCGGCTGCCCGCTCCTGCGCACCTGGGTCACCGCGCCGCCGAGCAGCTCGATCCGGGTGCCGACCGGCGAGATCACGTCCTCGGTCTCGCTCCACCTCCCGACGACGAGGCCCTCGTTCTCGTTCACCCTGTCGAACCGGATCAGGTTGGCCGCGTCCGCACGGAAGAGCCGGCCGACCTCCTCCGTGACGACGCTGAAGACCGACTCGGGCCGGGTCGCCGTGGCGACGGCCACCGCGACCCGGCTGAGCGCCGCCCGGCCCTCGGCGAGGCCCGCGAGCTGCTCGCGCGCCTCCGCGGTCGCGAGCGCGACGGCGACGAGGTTCGCGAACTCCCCGATCCGCTCCTCGTCGTCCGCGGCGAACTCCTTGTCCCCGGTGACCGACACGACGACCGCGCCCCAGAGCGAACCGGAGACCGTGATCGGCGCGGCGACCAGGGAGGTGACCCCGAGCTCGCGCAGCAGCGCGCCGAGGCGAGGCGAGACGTCGGGATCGGCCGGGGTCCCCCTCGCGGGCAGTCCGGTCAGGCGGACCCGGTCGAGCGGGCCGCCGTCGAACTCGACCCGCGTGCCGTGGTCTGCGATCGGGACGCCGGGCTGGCTCCACTTCCCGACGATCGACCCATGACCTTCGAGGCCACCGAACCGGACGAGGTTCGCCGCGTCCGCGCCGAGAAGCCGCGCGACCTCCTCGCTGACGACGTCGAAGACGGCCTCCGGCCGCTCCGCGGTCGCGACGAAGACCGCGACCCGGGTCAGGGCCGCGTGGCCCTCGGCGAGCGCGCGCAACGCCGCTTCGCTCTGCTTGAGCTCGGTGACGTCGCGGGTGATCGCGACGACCTCGTCGTCGCCGCTGCGCGCGATCCGCGCCTCGATGTGGATGGTTGAGCCGTCGAACGGGAGCTCGTACTCGACCCGCGCGGGGTCGCCCGTCTCGAGCACTCCCTGGGCGGCCGCGAGCAGTCTCGGGCCGACGTCCGGAGGCATCACCTCGAGGATGTTCCGTCCCACGAACGCCTCGGCGCCGCCGAAGATGCCGACGTTCCGCCGGACGTGCGCCTCGAGGAACGTGCCGTCGCCGCGCACCCGGAAGACGTTGTCCGGGATCGCGTCGAGCATCGCGACCCCGCGACGCTCGCTCGATTCCAGCGAACGGAGCGTGATTCCGCGCTCGAGCGCGATGTGCACCGCGTCGCGGACCGCGTCCAGCTCCGGCTGGTCGTGCAGCGCAGCGTCGTGGACGACCACCTCGTCGCCCACGCTGGTCACCGCTCGCCCGCTCCCCTCGGCCGGCAGCTCGAGCGGGCGGCCGTCGACGTCGACGAAGCCGCCGCCCTCCGGCATCCCGAGCCGGAGCTCGGGATCGCGGAGCACCCGGCGCAGCACGGCCTGGACTTCGGCGGGGTGACGCTTCTCGGAGAGCTCCGCGACGAGCCGCCGTGTGGCCGTCCCGAAGCGCGAGCGCAGCAACCCGTAGAGGAAGGCGAACGGCACGGCGAGGACCGCGGCGAGCGGGAACCAGTTGATCGCCTCGGCGAGCTCCTCCGAGACGAACCCGACGATCGACTGGACGACGACGATCGAGATCAGCGCGGCAGCCGTCGCGAAGATCGGCGCGAGCGAGCGGCGGAGTGCGGGAGACGCGTGACGCCAGCGCTGCACGAGGCGTGCGAGCACGAGCACCACGAGAACGAGCGTCGCGAACGCGTACGCGATCGCGATCGTCGTCGCGATGGACTGTGCGCCGACGATCCCCACCACGTTCTCGGGGCACGGCCCGGCGCAGGAGGAGTCGGCGATCTCGCCCTCGTCGAACAGGAAGACGAGCGCAGGCCCGAGCAGAGCGACCGCGTAGAAGGCCGCGACGATCCGGCGGTCGGCCCGCGACGAGAGCCGGCCCGTCGGAAACGCGAGGAACAGATGCCCGAGCAGCGCCGAGAACACGGTCTGGAGCAGCAGCCCGGCGCTGAAGAGGTAGTCGTCGTTGGCCGCCGTCAGCGCGCCGAACGACCACGCGAAGCCGACGAAGACGAGCAGGATGCCGGTTGCGTTCTCCGGCCGCTGTGCGCGGGCGATGATCCCGCTCGCGACGAACGCGAGCGCGGCGGGGACCGCGAGCAGGATCGTGGGCAGCTTGTCGTCGGTGTGGTTGCTGCCGAGGACGAGCGCCACCGCCCCGCCGGCGACCAGCAACGCGAGTGTCCAGACCCCGAGCGCTGTCCGGGTCGTCACTCCAGGAGCGCTGCCAGTTTCCCCCCCGAGAGCTCGCCCTTCGGGATGAAGCCGCGAGACCCGCACGTGGCGATCAGGTCGCCGAACTCCGACGCGTCCCGGCTGGAGGTGAGCACCACCTTCGGCTGGAACCCGTTCACGCAGAGACAGCGCGCGACCTCGAAGCCGTCCGTGTCCGGCAGCTGGACGTCGAGGAGGACGACGTCGGGCCGGAGCCGGTCGACGGCGGCGAGCGCCGAGGCACCGTCCTCCGCTTCGCCCACGACCTCGAAGCCCTCCGCCTCCAGGACCTGGCGGGCGGTGGCGCGGAAGGTGGCGTGGTCGTCGACGATGAGGACACTGGGCACGGTTGGATCGTGACACGGGCGGCAGGCCGCTGCCATACGGCTAGCCGTACTCTTCGCACATAGAGATCCTGGACCGGATCGAGGCTCACATCCGGGCCGAGGGGCTGATTCCCCCGGCCGGGGAGGTGACGGCGCTCGTCTCGGGCGGCGCCGACTCGACCTGCCTCTGGCACTCGCTCCGCGAGCTCGGCTACCGCGTCTCCGCCCTGCACGTCGACCACGGCCTCCGGGGCGAGGAGTCGGCCGCCGACGCGCGCTTCTGCCGGGAGGTGCTCGGCGCCGAGGTCGTCGACGGCCGGGGCGCGACGACCGAGGAGGCGCTGCGCGAGCGCCGCTACTCGTTCGCGACAGACCGCCTCCGCGCGACCGGCCACACGGCGTCGGACCAGGTCGAGACCGTGCTCTACCGGCTCGTCGCGCGCGGCGCGGCCTCCGGGATCGAGGCGAGGCGCGCGGACGGGGTCGTCCGGCCGCTGCTCCCGCTCTGGCGCGAGGAGACGGAGGCGTACTGCCGCGCCGCCGGGCTCGCGTTCCGGACGGACAGCTCGAACCCCGGCACGAAGCGCGGGCTCATCCGCGAGCGCATCGTCCCGCTCCTGCGGGAGCTGCACCCGGCGGCGGAACGGAACCTGCTCGCCCTGCTCGACGACCGCGACCGCCTCCGCGAGCTGCTCGCCGGTACCGGCGCGAGCCGCCGGCTCGACCTCGGCGGCGGGGCGACCGCGGTGCGCGAGTACGACTCGGTCTGGCTCGAGCGGACGCCGGTCGCGCTCGACCGCGACGTGCGCTGGGGCGAGTGGACGATCAGCGCGAGCGAGCCAGGCCTTAAGGTACGAGCCTGGCGCGCGGGCGACCGTCTCGCGGGCCGGGGGAGGAAGATCCAGGACGTGTTCGTCGACGCCAAGATCCCACGGACGCAGCGAGAGGCCTGGCCGCTCGTCGTGCGCGGGGACGAGGTCGTCGCGGTGCCGGGGATCGTCGACGCGCCGGGCGTGAAGGCGGAGCGTGTCGTCGCAGGCTGAGCTCGAGCGCCTGATCAGCGAGACGCTGATCGACGAGGAGCGCCTGAGCAGGCGGATCGCCGAACTCGGGGAGGAGATCTCGGCCGACTACGCGGGCCACGACCTGCTGCTCGTCGGCGTGCTCAAGGGCGCCGTCTTCTTCATGAGCGACCTGATGCGCCACCTGACGATCCCGTGCGAGATCGACTTCATGGCCATCTCGAGCTACGCGGGCGCGACCGAGTCGTCCGGCGTCGTCCGGATCCTCAAGGACCTCGACATGAACATCGAGGGCCGGGACGTCCTCGTCGTCGAGGACATCATCGACTCGGGGCTGACCCTCTCCTACCTGATGCGGAACCTCGAATCCCGGGAGCCGGCCTCGCTCGAGATCTGCGCGCTGCTGACGAAGCCGGAGCGGCGGGAGATCGACGTCCCCGTCCGCTACGTCGGCTTCGAGATCCCGAACCGGTTCGTGGTGGGCTACGGGCTCGACTTCGACGAGAAGTACCGCAACCTCCCCTACGTGGGCGTTCTCGACCCCGAATTGGAGGCAAACCTCCCCTAAACGGGCCAGGTTGCCGATAGGGAGGCTGCTACCCTCAACTGGAGGCCGCCTTTGAATCGCTTCTTCCGTAGCGCGTTCTTCCCCCTGCTCGTGATCGTCGCGCTCGCCTGGCTCGCGAGCGAGACGCTCCGTGGCGACGACTCCAAGGAGCGCGAGGCCACCTACTCGAGCGTGCGGGGGAACATCCTGAACAACCCGACCTCGATCGAGAAGGTCACCTTCGACCCGAAGAAGCACGGGATCTCGGTCGACTACAAGGACGGGACGGTCGCGAAGGTCAACTACCCGACCGACCAGTCGCAGCTGGAGTTCGAGACGCTGCTCAAGGAGAAGAACGTCGCCTACGACTCGAAGGGCACGGGCTCCTCGGCGATCTGGGTCCTCCTCTCGACGATGCTCCCGTTCATCATCCTGATCGGGTTCTGGATCTTCCTGATGAACCAGGTCCAGGGCGGCGGCTCGAAGGTGATGTCCTTCGGGAAGTCGCGCGCGAAGCGGATGACGCCCGACTCGCCGAAGATCGGCTTCAAGGACGTTGCCGGCGCGGACGAGGCGGTCGAGGAGCTGCACGAGATCAAGGAGTTCCTCGAGAACCCGAAGAAGTTCCAGGCGCTCGGCGCGCGCATCCCCAAGGGCGTGCTGCTCTACGGGCCGCCCGGCACCGGCAAGACGCTGCTCG
>JAICPI010000079.1 GCA_025929895.1 Thermoleophilia bacterium | reverse complement strand
CCGCGCGATCCACGGCTCGCGCAGCAGGGTCGGGTCGAGCCGGAGCGCCCGCACGAGATGTCGCCGCGACGCTCGCTGGTCCTCGAGCACCGCCCAGGAGCGCGCGAGCATCAGCTCGAAGTTTCGCTGCGCCAGCTTCCGCTCGGGGACGCCGGCACGGCCGGCGATCAGGCCGAGGTGCTTCTCGGCGGTCTGGATCTGCCCCATGGTCAGCTCGTAGGTCGTCATCTGTCCCGGGTGGAGCCGGTAGAGCGCCATCGCCGGGCCTTCGAGGAACACGATCGTCCAGTCGAGCGCGAGGCGCAGGTAGAGGTCGTAGTCGTCCAGCAGGAGCGCGGGATCGTAGAGCCCGACCTCGCGCGCCGCGTCGACGCGCAGCGTGAGCGCCGACGAGAAGCAGCGGCAGTCGAACGCGTACCCCGCGTACGAGACGCCGTCGGCGTGAGCCGCGCTGAACATCGTGTGGTGCCGCTCGGTCTCCGCCGCGAGCGGCTCGTCGTCGGGGCCGATCACGTCGACGTGGCCGTGCACGAGCGCGACGCGCTCGTCCGCCTCGAGCACTGGCACCTGGCGCTCGAGCTTCGTCGGGGCCCAGCGGTCGTCGGAGTCGAGGAACGACACGAACGTCCCGCGTGCCTCGTCGAGCGCGGTGTTCCGCGCGCGGGAGCGGCCGCCGTTCTCCTGCCGGACGACGCGGATCCGGTCCCCGTACCCCGCGAGGACGGCCGGAGTGTCGTCGTCGGAGCCGTCGTCGACGACGAGGATCTCGTCCGGCGCCCGCGTCTGCGCGAACACGCTCCCGAGCGCGCCGGGGAGGTAGCGAGCGCGGTTGTACGTCGTGATCGCGGCGGTGACGATCATCGCGCGACCGCGTCGTAGATCGCGAGCACGCGGCCGGTCATCGCGTCCGCGCTGAACCGGGCCTGCACGCGCTCGTAGCCCGCGTCGCCCATCCGTGCCCGCAGCGGCGCGTCGGCGAGCAGCCGGCGGAGCGCGTCCGCGAGCGCGTTCGGGTCGCGCGGCGGCACGAGCAGGCCGGTCACCCCGTCGACGACGACTTCGGGCGTTCCCCCGACCGGCGTCGCGACGACCGCACGCCGGCGGGCCATCGCCTCGAGCACGACGAGCGGCAGCCCCTCGGTCCACGAGGGCAGTGCGAGCACGTCCAGGTCTGCGAGCAACCTGCCCGCGTCCTCGATGCGCCCGGCGAACACGACGCGGTCGCGCACCCCGAGCCGCTCCGCCGTCCGCTCGAGCTCGCGCTGGTACGCCCCGCCGCGCTCGAGGTCGACGCCGACGAAGACGGCGTGCGCCGAGGGCACCTTCGCAAGCGCCTCGATCAGCTCGCGCTGGCCCTTGACGTCGCAGAGCCGGCCGACCTCGCCGACGAGCGGGGCGTCGTCGGGGATCCCGAGCCGCCCGCGCAGCCCGGCGGGGGAGGCACCATCCAGCTCGACGCCGTTGTAGACGACCTCGATCCGGGGCGGATACCCCTGGCGCTCGTACGCGCGACTCGTGTCCTCGGAGACCGCGATCAGCGCGGCGCAGAGGCGGGCGCTGGCGTTGTCGGCGCGCCGCAGGACCGGCCGCGTGGCCGAGCGGAAGTGGTTCTCGATGTGGAGGTGCGAGACGACCGGGACGGCTGCGCGCCGCGCGGCGAGCCGGCCGAGCACGTTCGCCGCCGCGAGCGTGTGCGTGTGCAGGACGTCGACGCGCCGATCGCGCAGGAGACGACCCAGCGTCCGGGCGCCGGTTGCTCGGTGGAGGCGGCCGACGTCCACCAGGTGCGCCTCGAACCCCTCCGCCTCCGCCCGCTCGACGAACGGGCCGCGCGCCGGAGCGACGAACAGGGCCTCGTCGCTCCGGTCGCGCGTGGCTCGGGCGAGCTGCAGCGCGATCAGCTGCCCGCCGGCGACGTCTCCCGAGATCAGCAGGTGCGCGACCCTCACGTGCGGCACACGGCGATCAGCTCCGTCGCGCCGGCGAGAGCGGGGCCGATCTCGACGCCCTCGCTCGAGACGTCGGCCATCGCAGCGGTCCCCGTGACCACACGACCGAGGCGGCGCAGGAAGGGCATCCGCCTGCGCAGGCCGAGCGCGTCGACGCGCTGGAGCGCGCGGTGACGCGCGGTCTGGAGCCGCCGCTGTCCGAAGAGCTCGACCGACGCGAACCGGCCGGCCAGGAGCGCCTCGAAGTCCGGCGCCGAGAACTCGCGCTCGTGGAACGGGTTGTCCGGCCGCTCGTCCGTGACCTCGAGGAGCGGGGTCGACGCGACGAGGACGCCGGGGCTGCGCAGCACGCGCGCGGCCTGGGCCACGAAGCGCTCCGGGTCGGCCAGGTGCTCGATCGTCTCGAACGCGCAGACGACGTCGAAGGAGGCGTCCGCGAAGGGAAGGGCCAGCACGTCGCCGACCTCGTAGCGGACGTTCGGGGCGGCGTAGCGGCGCCGCGCGTACCCGATCGCCTCCGCGCTCACGTCGATCCCCACCGCACGCCGCGCGCGCCTCGCGAGGAAGGCCGTTCCGTAGCCGACGCCGCACGCCGCGTCGAGCACGTCCTTGCCCTCGGCGAAGGGCCGGGCGAACTCGTAGCGCTTCAGGTGCAGAGCCACGATGCCGCGCTCGGTCTCGTCCGGGACGATGCGCTCGGGAACGTTCACATCGGGAAAGTATCCTTGCCGCCCGTGCCCGTCGCCGCCCGTCTGCCGTCGATCGAGCGGGCGGTGCAGCCCGTCATCTCGGCGACCATCCTCCTCTTCGTCCTCGCCTCCGGGTCGATCCAGTCGTGGATCCCGCTCGCGCGCCGCCTGCGCTGGCTCGCGCTGCTCGGCCTGCTCGTGCTCGCCGTCGCCTGGGCCTGGCAGCGGCGCGGCCCGCAGGTCGGCCTCGCGGCGTTCACGGCGGCGGGTGCGTTCGTCGGGCTCGCTGCGCTCTCGATCGGCTGGTCCGTGGATCCGCGCGACACGCTCGGGCACACCGTCGCCTTCGCCGTCGTGCTCGTCGCCGCGGGAGCGCTCGCCTGGGCCGCGGCGGGGCGGCCGGAGGCGGCGGGCCGCGTGCTCGACGCCGTCGTCGCCGGCGCGGCGCTCGTCGCCCTCGGCGGCCTGCTCGTCCTGCTCTTCCGCCACGACCGCGCCGTCCAGGCCGCGACGCCGGCGCTGCCCACGCGCTACCAGGGGCTCGGGGGCGGGCCGAACACCGCGACGATGCTGCTCGCGGTCGCGCTGCCGGCCGCTGCGCACGTTGCCATCGACACGGGCCGCGCGTTCCGTCGCGCGATCGGGACCGTGGTCGCCGTCGGCCTGCTCGCGTCGATCGTGGCGTCGGGCTCACGCGGCGCGCTCGTCGCGGGGTTCGCCGGGCTGGCGGCGTGGGCGGCGCTGCGCGAGCCGGGCACCCGGCGTACCCTCGCCTCCCTGGGGGCCGTCGCCGCGCTCGGGCTCCTCTGCGTGGCCGCCTCGAGCCTCCCCGACCCCGACCCGGGCGCGCCCGCCGTCGAGGTGGCGGCGGACCCGAACCCCCCGCCCGTCCGAGCCGTCCCGCCGTTCGTGGACGCGAACATGGTGCTGCGCCTCCAGGACGACGTCGGCCACCCGCCGCCCGGCGTCGGCGTCGAGGACCCCGGGCGGACGCTGACCGGGTCGAGCGGCCGCACCGAGGCGTGGGCCGGCGCGGTCGGTCAGGCCGCGGGTCGACCGCTGCTCGGCTTCGGGTTCGGAACCGAGGAGCAGGTGTTCGTCGACCGCTACGTCGGGTTCAACTCCGGCGTGCCGGAGAACTCGTACGTCGGCCTGGCGCTCGAGCTCGGTGCGCTCGGGCTCGTGCTCTTCCTCGGCCTCGTCGCCGCGCTGCTCGTGCCGGTGGTGCGCGCGCGGTCCTCGGACGCCCGGACTCGCCGCCTGACTGCGGCGTGCGCCGGCGCGCTCGTCGCCGGGCTCGTGCTGGGCGTGTTCCAGTCGTACCTCTACGCCCCCGGGAACAACGCGACCGCGGCGCTCTGGATCTCCGCGTTCCTTCTGATCGCCCTCCACGCGCGGCCCGATGGCGCAGCGGCCCGCTGAGGCCGGCGCGCGCCCGCGCGTCCTCGTGCTGAACCAGTACTACTGGCCCGGCGTCGAGGCAACCGCGCATCTCCTCGCCGAGCTGTGCGAGGCGCTCGCCGACGAGTTCGACGTGACCGTCGTCACGGGCATGGTCGCCGGCGCCGACGAGGCGGGCCGGACGGAGAAGGACGGCGTGCACATCGTCCGCGTCGGCTCGACGGCGTACGACCGGAGCAGACTCGCGCTCCGCGCCGCGAACTACCTCACCTACCTCGGGCTGTCGTTCTGGGAGGGGCTCAAGGCGGAGCGCCCGGACGTCGTGCTCTGCATGACCGACCCGCCCGTGATCGCCGACGTCGCGATGCTCGTCGCGCGCCGGTTCGACGTGCCGCTCGTCGTCGTCAGCCAGGACGTCTTCCCCGAGGTCGCGGTCGCGTTGAAGCGACTCGACAACCCCGCGCTCGTCGAGCTGCTCCGCCTGGCGACGCGGACGTACCTGAAGCGCGCCGACCGGGTCGTCGCGATCGGCGACACGATGCGGGAGCGGCTGGTCGCGAAGGGTGCCGACGGGAGCCGGATCGTGGTCATCCCGAACTGGACGGACACCTCCGACCTCGAGCCGAGGCCGCGCGACAACGCGTGGGCACGGGAGCACGGGCTCGCGGACGCGTTCGTCGTCATGCACTCGGGCAACATCGGCCACGCGCAGGACCTCGACACGCTGATCCGCGCCGCGACCTTCCTGCGCGACCTCGACGCACTCCGGATCGTGCTCATCGGCGGCGGCGCGCGCCGCGACGAGCTGAAGCAGCTGGCGAGGCTCCTCGAGGTCGAGCAGGTGGTGTTCATGGGCTACCAGCCGCGCGAGCTCCTCGCCGAGTCGCTCTCCGCTGCGGACGTGCACGTGGTCGGGCTCGCGCGCGGACTGTCGGGCTACGTCGTGCCGAGCCGCCTCTACGGCGTGCTCGCGGTCGGCCGGCCCGTGCTCGCGGCGGCGGAGCCCGACAGCGAGACCGCGAAGGTGATCGAGGCCGTCGGCGCCGGTGTGGTCGTCCCGCCCGGGAGGCCCGAGCTGCTCGCGCGGGCGATCCGCAAGGCGCACGACGGCGAGTACGACCTCGAGGAGATGGGCCGCCGCGGGCGCGAGTGGGTCACGGGCGAGGGGGACAGTCGGGTCGCGATCGAGCGCTACCGCACCCTGCTCCGCGAGGTGACGTCGTGAGGAGGCGCTCCGCGATCGTGCTCGCGGCCGCGTTGGTCGTCGCGGCGCTCCTCCTCGGGCTCGGGCGGCTCGAGCGCTCCCGCCACGCGGAGGAGCAGAACGACGGCATCGCGCGCGTCCGCGCCACCGTCGGCCCGCTCGGCTCGTCGCTCTCGGGGTTCCGGTTCCTCGCCCGTTTCCAGTGCCTCGTGTACTCGCGCGGAGAGAACAGGTTCGCGCTCGAGCTGTGCGTCGATCGGAGCGGGCGCATCGTCGAGGCGATCGACCGGCGGAGCGGCGGCACCGAGTACTGGAGCCTGCGCGAGGACCCCGAGCTCGCGGACGTGCGCGTCGACCGGGCGGAGGTCGAGCGCCACATCGTGCGGATGTGCCCGGTGTGCGAGGGGATCTTCGAGCGCGACGCGCAGCGAGCCGACCTGTGACGCAGGCGCGGCTGCGGGAGCAGCTGACGGGCGCCGTGCAGGCTCTCACCGCCGCGCTCGTCGTGGCGCTCGGGCTCGGCGCCGGGAACTCGTACCCGTGGAACATCCCCGTCGGCCGTCCCCTCCGCTGGATCGTCCTCGGCGAGCTGCTCGGGGCCGCGCTCCTGCTGGCGCTCGTCTCGCGTCGCGGCAGGCTCGGAACGCGGACGGCGCTCGCCCTCGGCGCGTTCCTCGGCCTCGGGCTCCTCTCCGCCGCGTGGTCGTCGGACTTCGGCCTCACCGTCGGGCGGCTCGCGACCGTCGCGGCGGTGTTCGCCGTCGCGTGCGTGCTCGCGGTGCTCGCCGCGGTCCGTCGCGAGCTCGTCGAGGTCGTCCTGCTCGGGGTCGTCCTGGGGGTGGTGGCGCTCGCCGTGATCGGGGCGCTCGAGCTCTGGCACGACCCGGATCGCGCGCTGAGCCCGGCGACGACCCAGTCCCCCGCGCGCTACAACGGCATCGGCGGCAACCCGAACACGATGGCGATGCTGATCGCGCTCGTCGTGCCGGCGGTCGTGTGGGCGATCCTCGAGGCAGCCGGTCGGGTCCGGCTCATCGCCGCGGTGGGCGTCCTCGCGCTGCTCTACGCCTCGCTCGTTGGATCCGGCTCGCGCGGCGCGCTCCTCGGCGCCTTCGTCGGCACGCTCGCCTTCGCCTTCGCCGCACCGCTCGCCCGCGCGACGTTCGTTCGCGTCGCGGCCGCGGCCGTGCTGCTCGCGGTGGTCGGGGTGGCGGCGATGGCGTATCCGCAGCCGGCGGAGACGAACCCCGTGATCCCGCCGGAGATCGTGCCGCCGGCGACCCCGAGGCTCAGCCCGCTCGACGCCCAGCCGGTGCTGCCGCTCGAGAGCGAGGTCGGGCTCCCCCGCGTGGGCGAGGAGCCGTTCGAGCGGACGCTCCTCACCTCGAGCGGGCGTCTCGACGCCTGGCGGGGTGCCCTCGACCAGGTGCTCGACCGGCCGTTGCTCGGGTACGGCTTCGGGACCGAGGAGCGCGTCTTCGTGGACCGCTACTACCTCCACTACTCCCAGCGTCCCGAGAACGCGTACCTCGGCACGCTGCTCCAGGTCGGGCTCGTCGGGCTCGCGCTCCTGCTCGCGCTGCTCGCGGCGATCGTCGCCCGCATCCGGCTCGTCCGCGACGCGGCGTCCGCAGCCTGCGCCGGCGCCGTCGTGTGCGGGCTCCTGCTGGCCGTCGGCCAGTCCTACCTGACGTCGGTCGGGAGCCCGGCGATGGTGCCGTTCTGGCTGGCCGCGCTGCTACTCGTCGGCGCGACGGAGCCGCAGACGGCGGAACGCCTCGGCCAGCGCGAGCGCGACGAGGGCGAGGTAGAGGCCGCGCGCGGGCATGCCGAAGCGCGCCTCGACGTGGTGGGTTCCCAGCAGCAGGGTGTAGACGGCGAGCAGGACGACGACGCCTGCGGCCGCGCCGTCTCGGCGCAGCGCCAGGCCCGCGCCGATTAGGGCGAGCGCTAGCAGCAGCCAGTCGAACGTAGCGAGCGCGGCGCGGGCCACGCCGGGCGGCTGGTACCAGTCCTTGTGCGCCGTCCAGAGGAACCACATCCGGTAGACGCCCTCCCAGGCGACCTGGTGCGGCTCGTCCGCCAGGCGCTCCCGGTAGATGTCGGTCGCGGCGGAACGGAGCTCCTCGTCCGCCTCGGACAGGTAGCGCGGATGGGCGGTCGGATCCTCGCGCAGCTCGGTCTCCGTCGGGACGCCCGCGCGGATGCGGTCCATGCGCGTGGCGAACTCCGGCTCCGCCTCGATCGCGGACGACGGCCGCCCGTGACCCTCGCCGCTCGCGGCGAGGATCAGGTTGAAGCCCTCGCCCCAGACCGACATCGTCGCACGGCCGACCACGTGGTTCGTCCAGGCGAGCCACGGCACGAGCAGCGCGAATGCGGCCGCGGCCGTCGCGGCGGCCCGGACGAGGCGCGCCCTCGAGCTCCCACGCGCGACCAGCGCGCCGACGACCGCGAGCGGGACGACGAAGACGAACACCGCCCGCACGAGCGCGAGCCCGGCGGCGGCTGCGCCGAGCGCGGCCCAGCCGGCGAGGGCGCCCTCCCGCCAGGCCCGGGTGAAGAGGTACGCGCACGCGAGGACGCCGAGCCCGGCGAGCGTCTCGCTCAGCACGAGCGGCACGTAGTGCTTCGACCACGGATCGACGGCGTAGAGGACGCCGGCGAGGAGCGCGACGCCGTCGCTCCGCCAACGACGGACGGTCAGCATCAGGAGCCACGCGCCGAGCCCGAACAGCGCGCCCTGACCGAGCAGCACGGGCAGGTGGTCGCCCTCGAGGACCCTGCGCTCTCCGAACAGCGAGATGTAGAGCGGGTACCCGGGCGGGCGGAAGACCTGGCGCTCGAGCTCCTGCCACGCGGGCCTGGCGATCCGCGCGCCCGTGATGTCGTACCAGCCTTCGCCGAAGACGAAGTAGAAGCCCGCCATCAGCGGCGTCGAGTACGAGCCGTCGCGGATCGCGTTCGCCGACGCGAGATATGTCCAGCTGTCGGTCTCGTCGTTCGTGCTGACGAGCGGGACGTACGCGAGGCCGTGGAGCGCGGCGACCACCGCGACGACCGCCATGAGCACGCGAGGTCGGCGGGCGAGTTCGCGGGCCACTCGGTGGTGAGCCTGGCTCAGCGTCGGAGCCGCACCTCGAGCAGGACGCGGATCGCCCTGAACCCGTCCCGCCACGTGATCTTCTTGCCCTCGGCCACCGTGCGGCCGTAGTAGGCGATCGGGATCTCGTAGATCCGCAGCTTGCGTCGGCAGATCTCGCCGGTCAGCTCCGGCTCGATCCCGAAGTCGTCCCGGCGGAGGTCGAGCGACTGGAGCACCTCGGTGCGGAACGCCTTGTAGCCCGTCTCCATGTCGTGCAGCGTCGTGTTGAAGAGGACGTTGGTGAGGAGCGTCAGGAACCGGTTGCCGACGAGGTGCCAGAACAGGTACGCGCGCTGCGGGCGTCCGCCCGACAGCCGCGAGCCGTAGACGGCGTCGGCGACGCCGCGCTGGATCGGCTCGATCAGCGGGGGCACGTCGACGGGGTCGTACTCCATGTCGGCGTCCTGGATGACCGTGATCGCGCCGGTCGCGTGCGGGATCCCGGCCCGGACGGCCGCGCCCTTGCCGCGGTTCTCCTGGTGGAGCACGACGTGCTCCGGGTGCGTCCTCGCCCACTCGTCGAGCAGGTCGCCCGTACCGTCCGTCGAGCCGTCGTCGACGACCACGATCTGCTTCTCCAGCTCGAGCGCGTCGACACGCTCGAGCACTTCCAGGATCGTCGACGCCTCGTCGAACGCGGGAATGAGGAACGAGACGCGCACGGCGGGCGGGTCAGTGTAGGCAATCCAT
>JAICPI010000008.1 GCA_025929895.1 Thermoleophilia bacterium | reverse complement strand
ATGTCGAACGAGATCGACTCGAACATGGCGCTGATGGCGATGATGATGTGCTTCGGCTCGTTCATCCAGAACCGCGACCATCGCGTCACACTGAACAGCCGGAACACGGTTCGGGTGCTGACGTTCGCGCGTGATCTCTTCCGAAACGGGATGTCGAACGAGATCTTCGCGTGGACGGCGGCATCGAACAACCAGGCGTTCCTCGCCGGTCGTCTCTCGCTCGCGATGAACGCGATCTCGATCACTCGATCGGCCGAGCTGTCGAACCAGGAGCTCGCGGGCCGAACGCTGCTCGCGCCGATCCCGGCGGGACCGGAGGGACGGCTCGGGCTCGAGCACGTCATGCACACGTACATGATCTGGAACTTCGCCGAGAACAAGGCGATGGCCCAGAAGTTCCTGATCGACCTCTCGATCAACTACCGAGGCGCGTTCGAGAACTCGCGCTTCTACAACTTCCCGACGTTCCCGCGGACGGTGCAGAACATCCCGACCCGTCTGGCACGGGACACGAACACCCCGCGGGGCAAGTACCGGGTCCTGGACACGATCTCCAAGCGGTACACGAAGAACGTCGGCTACCCCGGCTTCTCGAACGCGGCCATCGGCGAGGTGTTCGACACCTTCCTGATCCCGCAGATGTTCGCCGAGGTGGCCCAGGGGCGCCGCACGCCGCAGGAGGCGGCGCGCGAGTACCACCGTCGGATCGGCGTCATCTTCGCCAAGTGGCGGAGGCGCGGAAAAATCTGACCGACCGAGGGGGAGCCGCGAGGCTCCCCCTCCCGTTAGCCTCCGCGCGTGCGCGCGATCGGGATCCGGGAGTTCGGGGGTCGCGACAAGCTCGAGCTGCTCGACCTGCCCGAGCCGAGAGTCGCGCCGGACGGGGTGAAGATCCGCGTTCGCGCGGCGGGCGTGAACCCGGTCGACTGGAAGCTCCGCGAGGGGCGCCTGGAACCGCGCTTCCCGCACGTCTTCCCGGTCGTGCCCGGCTGGGACGCGGCCGGCGTCGTCGAGGAGGTCGGACCGGCGGTCGTCGAGCTCGCGCCGGGCGACGAGGTGATCGCGTACTGCCGCAAGCACTTCGTCGGCGAGGGCACGTACGCCGAGCTCGTCTCGGTTCCGGTCGGCTTCGTCGCGCGCAAGCCGGAGACCGCCTCGTTCGAGCAGGCCGCCGGCCTGCCGCTGGTCGCGTTGACCGCGTACCAGGCGCTGTTCTTCTCGGCCGGGCTGACCGCCGGCGAGAGCGTGCTCGTCCAGGCCGCCGCGGGCGGCGTCGGCTCGACGGCGGTGCAGCTCGCGGTCGACGCGGGCGCCGAGGTGATCGGCGTGGCGAGCGAGGCGAACCGCGACCACGTCCTCGCGCTCGGCGCCTACGAGGTCGTCGACCGCGACGGCGACGTGGCCGCCGCCGTCCGGGAGCTGGTTCCCGAAGGCGTCGACGTCGCGTTCGACGTCTACGGCGACGAGACGCTCGGCGACGCCGTCCGCGACGGCGGTCGCATCGTCTCGATCGCCGCGCCGCCGACCTACCGCGAGCGAGACGTGCTCCCGTCGTACGTGTTCGTCCGGCCGAACGGCGAGGAGCTCGACGAGCTCGCGCGGCTCTACGACGACGGGCGGCTCGTCGTCGAGCTCCAGGAGGTGCTGCCGCTCGAGGAGGCGGCTCGCGCCCACGAGCTCTCCGAGGCGGGCCACGTCCGCGGCAAGCTCGTGCTCCACGTCTCGGACTGACCCCGGCGGATGGCCGCAGCGCTCAGAGCCGCAGAGATCGCCCTCCTGCTCGCGGCGGCCTGGCCGGTGCTGCGAGTTGCGGCCGACCGGCGGCTGCGGCGTCTGTTCCCCTGGGCGCACGCGGCGGCGCTGGGCCTGGTCGCGCTCTGGCTCGCGCTCGTGGCGCTCGTCGTGCTTCGGTTCCCGTCGGCACTGCACGCGCTCGCGGCCGCGACAGCCCTCGCCCTCGCCGGCACGTTCGTCAGGTCGCGCGCCGGGCTGCGCCTCGAGCGCGCGCTCCCGCCCGGCTCGCTCTCGTTCTCGCGGTCGATCCGATCGGTGGCCGACCGCCGCGCCCACCTGCGGGACGCAGAGCGGTTCGGGCCCATCTTCAAGGTCGCGCAGTTCCACCGTCCGGTGATCTGCGTGGTCGGGCTCGAGCGCATCCACCGTCTGCTCCGCGAGCACGCACCATCGCTCGCCCCGAACCGCCTGCCGCTCACGCGGGACGTTGCCGGTGGGTTTCTCCGCTACATGGACGACGAGACCTACGCGCTCTACGGACCGTTGTTCCGCAGGGCGCTCTCGCAGTCGGTCGTCGCCGCCGCTGGACCTTCGACGCAGGACGCAGCGCGACGTGAGCTCGACCGGCTCGCGTCGGACTGCTCGAACGCAACCACGCCGCCGCCGCCCGCGGAGTACCTCGACCGGATCGCGGTCGACGGGCTCGTTCGCGCGCTCGTCGGGCTCCTTCCGGGAACCGCGCCTCAGCGCAGCTTCGTCACGTCGTACCGGACGCTCGCCGAGCAGGAGCTCGCCACGTCGCTGAGCGCCCGCACCAGGGAGTCGCTCGGTCCGCTCCGCCGGGTCGCCGCGGAGCGCGCCGACGGGGAGACCGCCTCGGCGCTGAGCGAGCTGCGCCGCATCGACCCGGCGATGCCGGACACGATCTGCATCGACAACGTCCTCTTCACGCTCAGGTTCGCCTCCGCGAACGTCGTGAGCCTGCTCCACTGGCTCCTCGCGATGCTCGGCAGGCACCCCGAGTGGGGAGCGCGCATCCGCGACGAGCCGGAGCTCGCCGGCGCGTTCGTGCAGGAGACCCTGCGGCTCGCGCAGAGCGAGTACCTGTATCGCGTGGTCACGGACGAGCTCGAGTTCGAGGGGTATCGGTTCCCGCGCGGCTGGCTCGTCAGGCTCTGCATCTGGGAGAGCCACCGCAGTCCCGACGCGTTCGAGCAGCCCGAGCGCTTCGACCCGGATCGCTTCGTCGCGAAGCCGTTGCGCACGTCGGAGTACTCGCCGTTCGGCTGGGGCCAGCACGCGTGCAACGGCGTCGCGCTCACTTCCATGATCTGCACGACGGTGCTCGAGACGCTCGTCACCGGCTACCGCTGGACCGTCTCGGGGGACGGCCCGGCGGAGCGCGACTTCCGCCACTGGCACCACTGGCGGCCGAGCTCGGCGCTTCGACTCCGGGTGACCTCGCTCTAGCCGTCGTGGAGCGACCGGCTCCACAGCTCGGCCGCGATCAGCTCGGCCACCGTCGTCTCGACGAGGAGCGCGCAGAGCGGGTGCGAAGCGCCGTGCGCGATCGTCAGCGCCGCGCCCTCGACGTCGCCGCCGACGGCGACGAACGCCCCGCCGCGACGCCGCATCCACTCGACGAACGTCGGGTCGAACCTCGAGCCCGCGAACAGGAGCGCGCGGTACCCCGGCCTGCGCGTGAGGTAGACGTCGACGTGGGCCCAGTCGCCGGTCTCGCAGGCGTCGGCCGGGAGGCGCGGCCCCTCGCGGAACACGAGCGCTCCCTGTTCCGCGGACGAGATCCGCTCCTGCGGCGCGACCACGGCGAGGCTGCCGCCGAGCAGCTCGAGCGCGCGCTCGAGCCACGCGTCGCGCGCGTCGCGAAGCGTGCGCGCCGCGGCGACCGCGGGCCGCAGGTCGGGGAGGTCCGCCCCGAGCCGCGCGGCGAGCCGGAGCAGGACGACGAGGGTCGCCTGGTACGTCCGGCACGCGACCCCGCCCGTCTCCTCGCCCGCCTCCAGCGGCAGCACGACGTCGGCCACGCGTGCCAGCGAGGACTCGGGCTTGTTCGTGACCGCCACGACCCTGCTCAGGCCGCGGTGACGCTCGGCGTGCTCGATCGTCTCCGCTGTCTCGCCGTTCGCGGAGATGCAGACCGCCAGCACCTCCTCGCCCGCAGGTGTCCCGGCGAAGCTCGACGAGCGCTCGGCGGCGGCGTCGAAGCCGAGCGCGCGGAGCATGGAGGCCACCGGCAGCGCTGCGAAGCGCGAGCTACCCATCCCGACGAACCGCACGCGCGAGATTCCGTCGAGCTCGAGCGGGCCGAGCGGCGAGCGAACGCCCTCGTAGAGGTCGAGGACGTGCTCGAGCGTCTCCGGCTCCCGGAGCACGTCGTCGAGGAAGCGCCGCGCCTGGTCGCTCACGTGGCCAGCAGCGCCGCGAGCCCGCCGCGCGGGGCGTAGAGCCAGCCGGGGAGGTAGCGGCTCGCGTACGTGAACTCGTAGACGGCACGCTCGAACTCGAGCGCGCGCAGCAGCGTGGCGTCGTGCGGCCCGTACCCGGCGAGCAGCCCGTCGCGCGCCTCGCGCATCCAGGTGTCGACGACGGCCGCGTCCCCGCCGTGGCTCTCCACGGCGTACCGTCCGCAGTGGTCGATCGAGCGCACGAGCGAGGCGAGGTCGCGGAGCGGCGTGTCGAGCGCCCGGCGCTCCTCGGGCGTTCGGGTCGGCTGCCCTTCGAAGTCGACGACCACGATGCGACCCGGGGCGTGGAGGAACTGGCCGACGTGGAGGTCGCCGTGGATCCGCGTCAGCTCGACGGGCGGGCCGTCCTCGAGCCGCGCGAGCTCCTCGCGGAGCCGCGGGGCCGCGCCGGTCAGCTCCTCGCCGACGAGCCGGAGCGCCTCGTCGAGCTGCGCCTCCGCGGCGAGCCGCCACGCCCGGCGGTCGTCGCCCGTCGACTCGCGCGCGGGGAACGCCCGGGCGAGCGCCTCGTGCAGCCGCCGCCCGATCTCGCCGAGCGCACGCGCGAAGCGGGCGTCGCCTCGCGCAGCGCGCGCCGCGGCCCATTCCCAGCCCTCGTCCGCGTCGTCGACGAACTCCTGGACCACCGCGAGGGCCACCGGTGGGGCGTCGCCCGGCGCCCAGTGCAGCGCCCCGCGAACCGCGGCGACGTGCTCCGGCAGCTCCGCGGTGAGCGCGCGACCGAGCTCGACCTCGGGGTTGATTCCCGGGACCAGGCGGCGGTAGCACTTGACCAGCACGCCGCCGACACGCCACGAGGTGTGCGACTGGTCGACGGCGAGCGGCACCACGTCGCCCCTCGGGGGCTCGCCTTCGGCGACGAACGCGCCGCCCGCGCCCGCGAAGAGCTCGTCCCAGCGCGGCTCGCCGCGGAGCAGCGTGTACAGCGCGGGCTCGCCCTCGTCGAACTCGACGCGCACGACCTCGAGCGCGCCGAGCGCGTCGAGCGGCTCGACGCGGACGGGACGCCGGCCGCGGTCCGCGTACCAGCGCGCGGACTCGAGCTCGACGATCGTCACGCCGCGGCCGAGGCGACGCGCTCGATCAGGTCGGCCGCACGGGTCGTCCCGGGAACGGTCCGCAGGCGCGCCGAGACCGCGTCCAGCCGCGACGACAACGCCTCGTCCGCGAGCAGGCGGTCGACGGCCCCGCGCAGCTCGTCCGGCTCGTGCCCGTACGCCGAGAGCCGGACGCCGTACCCGAGCTCGTCGACCCGCTGCGCGTTGTCGTACTGGTCCCAGAAGAGCGGGAGCACGATCATCGGCTTGCCGAAGTAGAACGCCTCCGTCGTCGTGTTGTTGCCGCCGTGCGTGATCACGAGGTCGACGTGCGGCAGGATCGACGTCTGCGGGAGGAACTCCGCGCCGACCATGTTCTCCGCGAGCTCGTACTCCGCGTGCTGCGGCCCCTTCGAGACGACGTAGCGGTACGGCGTCTCGGCGAGCTCCGCGACGAGCGTGCGCATCAGCCCGACGTCGGCCGAGCCGAGGCTGCCGAGGCTGAGGTACACGAGCGGCCCGTCGCCTTCCGGCGGGCTCCACTCCGCGTCGGTTCCGCGCACCGAGCTGTCGAGCCTGTGCCAGCTCGAGCCGAGCGTCCGGGCGCGCGGGTAGTCCGCCTCCTCGGGGTAGACGTAGAGGTTCAGCCACGGCGACTCGTGGATGAACTCGAGCTCCGGCAGCGCCGGCGCGCCGTTCGCGCGCACGAACTCGTCGAAGTCGCCCCAGGTCGCCCGGTGCGTCCGCTCGTACTCGGCGCGGAACTCGGCCCAGCCCGAGCGGTCACCGGCGGCGTACCCCGAGAAGACCGGCGGCAGGTCGGGATCCTTCAGCTCGAGCGGGTTGCAGGAGACGATCCGCACCCACGGCCTGCCCGACGCCGGGAGGGCGGGGAAGCAGAGCACGTTGTCCTCCACGATCACGTCGGGCTCGACCTCGTCGACGATCTCGCGCAGGCGCGGCTCGACGTACTTCGCCCCGTCGATGAGCGCCTGCCACGTCGGCTGGATGAACTGCTCGAGCTGCGTGAAGGTCGGCTCGCGGAAGACCGGCGCCGTGTCGCGGATGAAGTCCTTCCAGAACTGGCCCGGCTCCTCGTCGTGCTCGGGCGCGGGGCCGAGCCGCATCAGCGCCTCCTCGAAGCCTTTTTCCGCGAGCGTGCCCGCGAAGGACTCCTCGATCACGAACACGACGCGGTGTCCGCGCCGTCGCAGCACGTCGCCGATCCCGACGCAGTTGTTCGTGGGGCCGTACGCGCCCTCGGGGAAGAAGACGATCGTCGCCATTGGCTCCTCTCTAGAGACCGGGAACGGGGGTCGCGCGGCGCCGCCCCTGCTCGCTGCGTCGCAGGACGAGGTAGGCGAGCACGACAGCCGCGAGCGTGACCGCGAGGATCATCACGGCGGCCGCGTTGATGATCGGCGAGACGCCGAAGCGAAGCGACGAGAAGATCCGCAGGGGGAGCGTCGTCGACCCCGCGCCGGAGACGAAGAACGAGGTGATGAAGTCGTCGAAGGAGAACGTGAACGCGAGCAGGCCGCCGGCGAGGACCGCGGGCGCGAGCGCGGGCAGCGTCACCTGCCGAAAGGTCGCGACCCGCCCGGCGCCGAGGTCGTAGCTCGCCTCCTCCAGCGTCTGCCCCATCCCGACGAAGCGGGCGCGCACGATCAGCGCGACCACGGACGCGTTGAAGACGACGTGCGCGATCAGGATCGTCTTCAGGCCGAGGATCGAGCCGAGCCCGAGCCAGTTCCCCGCCTGGACGAAGAAGATCAGCGCCGAGATGCCGAACACGATCTCCGGCGTGACGAGGGTCATGTACACGAGCGCGTCGAGCGGCAGCCGCAGCCACGGGCGCATGCGGGGCAGCGCGAGCGCCAGGGCCGTCCCGAGGACGCACGCGATCACCGCGTTGCCCGCCGCGACGAGCAGGCTGTTCGTGAAGGGCTCCGTGATCGTCGGGTCGTCGAGCGCAGCGCCGAACCACTTCGTCGAGAACCCGCCCCAGTTGAGCACCTGCCGGCCGCCGTTGAACGCGTAGACGATCACGACGACGATCGGCGCGTACAGGAAGAGGTAGACGAGCGCCGTCCAGGCGCCGAGCGCGCGCTTACCGGCCATGCTGCTCCTCCCCGCCGACGAGCCGCGCGTACGCGAGCACGAGCACCGTCATCGCCGCGATCACGACCATGGCGATCGCTGCGCCGAACGGCCAGTCGCGGGCGGTCAGGAACTGCTGGCCGATCAGGTTCCCGGCGTACACCGTCAGGTCGCCGCCGAGGATGACCGGGATCAGGAACTCGCCCATCAGCGGAATGAACACGAGCAGCGAGCCGGCCGCGATCCCCGGCACCACGAGCGGAAGCGTCACGCGCCTGAACGCGCGCAGCGCGCTGTCGCCGAGGTCCTGCGCCGCCTCGACGAGCGACCAGTCCATCCGCTCGAGCGCCGCGTAGAGCGGCAGGATCATCAGCGGCAGGTAGTTGTAGACGACGCCGATGTAGACGGCCTTGCTCGTGTAGAGGATCTGGAGGTCCTCGGGCAGCACGCCGATCGAGCGCAGGGCGCGGAAGACCGGGAAGTCGCGGTCGAGGATGATCAGCCACGAGTACGTGCGGATCAGGAAGCTCGTCCAGAACGGGACGACGATCAGCAGGAGCAGCAGCGTCCTCCGCCGCGCGTAGCGCGCGAGGTAGTACGCCACGGGGAAGCCGACGAGCAGCGTCGCGATCGTCCCGAAGAACGCGAGGCCGAGCGTGCGCAGGAAGACGCGGCCGTAGAGCGGGTCCCAGAGGTAGCGGAAGTTGTCAAGGTCGAACGAGTAGACGATCTCGGTGAAGCCGACGCGCGTCGCCACGCTGAAGACCGCCATGATCGACAGCGGCGCGAGGAAGAAGAGGGCATACCACGCGACCGCCGGCAGGGCGAGCCAGCCGGGGTAGCGGGGGCCGCCAGCGCCGGCGCGGATCGCTCCGCGCCGGCGCCTGGCCGAGAGGGAACTAGCCTCGACGGCCACTCAAGCGGACTTGAACTCCGTCCAGATGCGGTCCCGGAGCTGCGTCCCCTTCGGCGAGACGTTGTTCGGCTCGAGCTTCGTGAGCGTGTCGTCGGCGGGGAACACGTCGGTATTCGCAAGGATCTCCGGGTCCATCACTCCCTCGAGCGTGTCGCGCTTGAGCGGCGAGCCGTAGTACGTGTACGCCGTCTCGAGCGAGTTGATCTCGGGGTCGTAGCAGTAGTTGATCCACGCGTGCGCGGCCGTCGGGTTCTTGGCACCGACCGGGATCGAGTACGAGTCGACCCAGAACTCGCCGCCCTCTTCGGGCACCACGTACTCGGCCGGCTTCTCCGCGGCGACCGCCGCACCGTCGCCGTTCCAGCCGAGCGCCATCACTGCCTTCCCGTCGATCACCATCTGCTTGTACTCGGTCGACGTGATCGCGAGGACGTGCGGCTTCAGCTCGAGCAGCGCGTCGCGGGCCTCGTCCAGCTCGCCCTCGTCGTCGCTGTTGTACGAGTAGCCGAGCATCACGAGCGCCGAGCCGACGACCTCGGGGATGCCGTCGAGCACCGTGACCTTCTTCGAGTACTTGCCCTTCGTGAGCTCGTAGAACTCCGCCCACGACGTCGGCTTCTCCGACACGAGGTCTGTGCGGTACACGAACCCGGTCGTCCCCCAGTCCTTCGGGACCGACCACTGGTCCTGCGGGTCGAACGGGAGCTTGCGGAACTTCGAGTCGAGGTTCTCCTGCACGTTCGGGAGCATCGACCAGTCGATCGGCTCGAGCAGGTTCGCGTCGGCGAGGATCTGCACCATGTAGCCGGTCGGCACGATCAGGTCGTAGCCGCGCGCGCCGGCCTGGAGCTTGGCCTGGAGGTCCTCGTTCGACGCGTAGAAGTCCTTGCGGACCTTGACCGACGTGTCCGCCGTGAACTTCGTGTACGTCTCGGGGTTCACGTAGTCGGCCCAGTTGTAGTACGAGAGCGTGCCGCTGGCCTGCGGCGCCTGGGCGGCGCCCGTCGTCGTGCCGCCGGTCGTCTCCGCCGCGTCCTCCTCGGCGGTCGTGCTCCCCCCGCACGCCGCGAGGAAGGCCGTCATCGCGCTGATCGCGACGAACCCCTTGCGATCGTACGTCCGTTCCCAATCCCAGAGCTTCTGGCTCATCCGGTCCCTCCTGTGGGGTAGGTCGTGAGGGGCAGGGCCGCGTCTTCGGCCCAGGTCAGCACGACACGCTCGCCCTCACGCGGCGCGTCGTCTTCGTCCAGCCCTTGCCGCTGCTGTCGTACGAGCACCTCCTGTCCGTCGTCCGTTCTCACCAGGCATTGCATCGCGGGCCCGACCACCATCGCCGTGACGACCTCGCCGCCGAGGCCGGCGGCGCCGTTGCGGGAGATCGAGATTCGCTCCGGGCGCACGGCGAAGGTCGCGCCGTCCCGCTCGATGAAGTTCGTGTCGCCGATGAAGTCGGCGACGAAGCGCGTCGCCGGCGCGTCGTAGACCTCCCGCGGGCTCCCGAGCTGCTCGATCCGCCCGACGTTCATCACGACCACGCGGTCCGACATCGCGAGCGCCTCTTCCTGGTCGTGCGTCACGTAGACGAAGGTGATCCCGACCTGCGACTGGATCCGCTTGAGCTCGATCTGGAGCTCCTTCCGCACCTTCAGGTCCAGCGCGCCGAGCGGCTCGTCGAGCAGGAGCACGCGCGGCTCCATCACGAGCGCCCGCGCGAGCGCGACGCGCTGCTGCTGCCCGCCCGAGAGCTGCCGGGGCTTGCGCACGGCGAGCTGCGGGAGCCGGACGAGCTCGAGCGCCTCGCGCGCCTTCTGCTCGCGCTTCGCCCCGCGCAGGCCACGCTGCTTCAGCCCGTAGGCGACGTTGTCGAGGACGGTCATGTGCGGGAAGAGCGCGTACGACTGGAAGACGGTGTTGACGTCACGCTTGTAGGGCGGCAGCCCCGCGACGTCACGGCCGCCGATCAGCAGCTCGCCCTCGTCCGGCTGCTCGAACCCGGCGATCAGCCGGAGCGTCGTGGTCTTGCCGCAGCCGGACGGGCCGAGCAGCGAGAGGAACTCCCCGCGGCGGATCGTCAGGTCGAGCCCGTCGACCGCCACGACGTCCTCGAAGCGCTTGGTCACCCCACGCAGCTCGACGTCGGTCTCGGCGCTCATCAGTAGCTCGGCGGGCTGATCACGAAGAGGACCTCGGCGCGCTCTGCCCCGCCGTTGCGAACCCGGTGGAGCGTCGAGCTGCGGTACTGCGCGCTGTCGCCGGGGCCGAGCTCGTACGTCTCGCCGTCGAGGTCGAGCTCGACCGTGCCGGAGAGGACGAAGAAGACCTCCTCCGAGTCGCCGTGCGCGTAGGGCTCGTCGCCCGTCGTCCCACCCGGCTCGAACTCGGCCGCGACGACCTCGACCGAGTGGAACGGCTTCGGCGTCAGCAGCGCCTTCCGCGCCTTGCTGCCGAAGCTCACGAGCTCCCGCTCGCCGCGGTGGACGACGCGCGGGGTGCCCGCGCCGTCGCGCGCGAAGACGTCGGAGACGTCGATCCCGAGCGCGGCCGCGATCCGTTGGAGCGACGAGATGCTGACGCTCGTCCGGCCGCGCTCGACCTGGCTGAGGAAGCTCTCGCTCAGTCCCGCCCGCTCGGCCACCTCGCGGAGCGTCTTGCGGCGAAGCTGCCGGATCGCGCGCAGACGATCGCCGACGTCGACGGAGCCGTCCGCGACGCTGACGCTCTCGGACATCAACCGGTTAAAGTCATCTGAAGTGGCACGAAAGTCCGCTGCAGGCGAGCGTACGACGGTGGGCGCGACGGTGTCAACCCCGTGGTGGATCGAGGAAGCCGGCGCGCCGGCCGCGGCGGCCTCGCTCGCGCGCGACGTCGAGACCGACGTCGTCGTCGTCGGCGGCGGGTACGTGGGGCTCTGGACCGCGCTCACGCTGCGCCGGCGCGACCCCGACCGCCGCGTCGTCCTCGTCGAGGCCGAGCGCTGCGGTCACGGCCCGAGCGGCCGGAACGGCGGCTTTCTGCACGGCTACTGGAGCATGCTTCCGTGGCTGCGCGACCGCCTGGGCGCGGACGACGCGCTCCTGCTCGCGCGCGCGGGCGACGCGATCGTCCCCGCCGTCCGCGAGCTCGGCGACGACGTGTGGCTCCGGGAGTGCGGGTTGCTCGAGGTCGCGGCGACCGCGGCGCAGGCGCGAGCCCTCGACCGCGCCGTCGCGGCGGCCCGGGAGCTTGGCGTACCCGACGAGGCGACGCCGCTGAGCGCCGACGCTGTCGCCCGGCGCTGCGCCTCCCCCGTCTTCGGGCGCGGCGTGCTCTTCCGGGACGGAGCCACGGTGCAGCCAGCCCGGCTCGCCGTCGCGCTCAGGCGGCACGCGCTCGAAGCCGGCGTCGAGCTCTACGAGGGAACGCCGGCGACGCGCGTGAGCGAGGGGGGCGTCGAGACGCCCGGGGGCCTGGTGCGCGCGCGCGACGTCGTGCTCGCCACGAACGCTGCGCTGGCGCGGTGGCGGCCGCTCGCGCGGCGGCTGGCGGAGTTCAGCTCCTACGTCGTGCTCACCGAGCCTGCGCCCGGCGCGCTCGACGAGCTCGGGTGGACGGGCGGCGAGGCGATCGCCGACGGCCGCATGTTCCTGCACTACTTCCGCACGACGAACGACGGTCGCGTCCTGATGGGGAGCGCGGGGGGAACGCGGGCGCACGCGGAGCGTGGCCTGCGCCGGCTGCTGCCCACGCTCGGCGACGTGCGGATCGAGCGCGACTGGGGCGGGCCGATCGACGTCTCCGCCGACCGCCTGCCGAACGTCGGCTCGCGCGGGCGCATCCACTACGCGGCGGGGTTCACCGGCAACGGGGTCGGGCCGTCGTGGCTCGCGGCGCAGGCGCTCGCGTCGCTCGCGCTCGATGCGGACGACGAGTGGTCGCGCCTTCCGCTCGTGAACCGCCGCGTGCGGGCGCTCCCGCCGGAGCCGCTGAAGAGCCTCGGCGGGAGGGTCGTGCGCGCGTCGGTGCTCGCGCTCGAGCAGGCCGACGAGGAAGGTCGGCGCGCGCCGCTCGCCGCGCGCGCCGGCGCACTGCTTCCCCGGCTGACCGGAACGCGCCTGGGGCTGCGCTAGGCGAGCCGCGCGCGGCGCGCCTCGAGGGCCTGGTGCGCCTTGACCGCGAGCCAGAGCTCCATCTGGTCCTTCGGGTCGTCGGGGTGGCGGCCGGTCTGCTCGCGGAGGCGGTCCATGCGGTAGCGGAGCGTGTGCCGGTGGATCCCGAGCCGCCCGGCGGCGTCGGTCCAGCGGCCGCCGGCCTCGAGCAGCGCGGTCAGCGACTCGAGCAGGCGCGCGTTGCCCGACACCGAGCCGAGCACGCGCGCGACGAACGCTTCCAGCGAGGCGTCCGTGAGCCCGAGCAGGAGCTCCAGCGAGCCGAGGTCACGGTACGAGACGACCGGCGCGCCGCCCGTGTCGAGCGCGGCGCGCGCCTCGAGCAGGCTCCGGCCGAGCGCGCGCCCGCGCCCGGGTCGCCCGACCGCGATCCGCATCCCCTCGGTCGCGGCGAGCAGCTGACCCGCGAGGTCGAGCGCGTCCTCCTCGCTCTCGACCGTGACGAGGAACTCGGCCCGGTCGAGGCGCGCGGTGGAGAGGTGCGCGCGGCCCCTGCGGTCGAGCTCGGCGGCGAGGTCGTGTCGGAGGCGCTCAGTCCCGCTGCCGTTGCTCGGGAGCGCGAGAAAGGCGGCGTACCCCGCCTCCGGGTCGAGCCCGAACGCGGTCATGCGGCGGCCGGCCTCGCGCTCCTCGATCCTCCCCACCTCGAGGTCCTCGAGCAGGTCGCCCGCGAGACGCAGCTCGGCCGCGCCGACCGCACGGCGCCGCGACAGCTCGAAAGCGAGCGCGGTCTGGCCGTGGTGGAGCACGAGCAGGTCGTACTCCTCGAACCCTCGTCCGTCCCTCGCCGCCTTCAGCATCGCCGTCTCGTCGTGCAGCGCGACCGGAAGCTCGAGCGCGCCATCGAACGAGACGCGCTTGCCGCTGTGCCGCTCCGCCACGACGCGCCCGGCGTCGTCGACGAGCGCGAGGCTGCAGCCCAGGTGGTTGCAGACGATCGAGAGGAGCGTCTGGAGGCCGCGGCCCTCGAGCACGGCGTCGGCGAGCTGCTCGTGCACGGTGAGCGCCCGCGTCAGGTGCGCGAGCTGCTCGTTCGCGAGCTGCCGGTACACGGCCTTCGTGATCGCCACGAACGGCACCTCGTACGGGACGGCGACGATCGGGAAGCCCAGCCGGTCGGCCTCGTCGACGACCGCGGGCGGGATCTCGGTGAACCCGAAGCCCACGCCGACGCCGAGGCCCGCCAGCCCGTGACCCGCCAGCCGGCGCACGTAGGACCGCTGCTCGTCGGGCTCGATGCCGAGCCCGAGGCCGGTCGTGAGCAGGAACTCGCGACCCTCGAGGAACGGCGTCGGGTCGGCGAGCTCCGAGACGTGGACCCAGCCGACCTCGTGCGCCAGCCCGCCCGCGCCTGCGGCGACCTCGAGGTCCAGGCCGGCGATCTGCGTGATCTCCTCGACGGTGAGCATTTCGACGCGGAGGCACAAGCTAGGCCTTCACGCTCGCCGTTTCAAGCGCCGACCTTGGCCCACGAGTCGAAACCCGCTCCCGGCGTTCGTCCCGCGCGGCCGTTGAGCGGCTCTGCACCGGGTGTTTCACTCAGCCGGTTGTCCACCGAGGAGAAGTCATGCGGAAGCTGATCGTGTTGGTCATGGGGGCCGTCGGCCTCTTGGCGATCGTCGGGGTCGCGGCGGCCGGGCGCGGAGGCGGAACGACGACAGATCTCAGCGCGCACTACCCGGACATGCGGACGGTGGTGCCGTCACACCTCCAACTCGTCAACGAGCACCAGAGAGAGACGCTGCGCTTCGCCAACGGAATCGCGAACACGGGGCCCGGACCCTGGGCACTGCGGCCGGATCCGCCGGTGGCGGACGCGACGACGACTACGACGGCCGTGCAGGAGATCCGGGACTCGAACGCCTACTACAAGTGCGGAGAGCAGCCGAAGCAGGTGACCGCCTGTTACAACGTGCTGCGCAACATCCCGACGGGCACCTTCGAGTTCCACCCCGCGCACAACCACTGGCACATCGGCGACGTCGCCCTGTTCGAGGTGCGCAAGGGGAGCCCGACAGGATCCGTCGTCGGCGGCCTGTCGATCAAGACGACGTTCTGCCTGATCGACTGGTACAAGCTCGACGACAACTCGCCGACGGCCGAGCGAACCTTCTTCGACTGCTACACGAGCTACCAGGGGATCCAGTCCGGCTGGGTCGACCAGTACCACCAGTCGACGGTCGGCCAGCAGCTCGACATGACCGGCGTGCCCGAGGCCGACGACTACTTCCTCGTCTCGACGTCGAACTACGCCCGGGTGTTCACGGAGTCGGATTACACCAACAACACCGCCTGGGTGAAGTTCCGGCTCTACAAGGACTCGAACGGAAACCGGAAGGTCGAGGTCACCGACCGCTCTCCGTGCGACGGCCCCGGTCTCTGCGGGGAGCGTTCGACCAATCGCTAGCGACGTCCAGCTCCGCGAGTCGGAGCGCGTGTTGGCCGCGCGCGACCGCTGGGTCGCGCGCGGCGTCTCCACGCCCGCGCTCGTCGTCGCCCGCGCGGAGGGCGCCCGCGTCTGGGACGTCGACGGGAACGAGTACGTCGACTTCGCCGGCGGCCTCGGCTGCCAGAACACCGGCCACGGGCTGCCCGCAGCGGTCGCCGCGATCCACGAGCAGGTCGATCGCTACCTGCACCAGTGCTTCATGGTCGGGATGTACGAGCCGTACGTCGACGTCTGCCGGCGGCTGGCGGAGCTCTCGCCGTGCGCGGGCGGCGAGCAGCGCTCGCTGCTCGTGAACTCCGGCGCGGAGGCGGTCGAGAACGCGGTGAAGATCGCGCGCGCGGCGACGGGGCGTCCGGCGGTCGTGGCGTTCGACGGCGCCTTCCACGGACGCACGCTCCTGACGATGACGATGACGTCGAAGGTCGCGTACAAGCGCGGCTTCGGCCCGTTCGCGCCGGAGGTCTATCGCGCCCCCGCGCCGTACCCGTACCGGGGCGTCGGCAGCGACGACGCGATCGCCGGGCTCGAGCTGCTGTTCGAACGCGACGTCGATCCGGAGTCGGTCGCGTGCGTGGTGCTCGAGCCGGTGCAGGGCGAGGGCGGCTTCGTCGTCATGCCCGACGACTTCCCCCGCAGGCTGAAGCAGCTCTGCGAGCGGTACGGGATCCTCTACGTCGACGACGAGGTGCAGTCGGGTGTCGGCCGCACGGGCCCGGTGTGGGCGATCGAGCACTACGGCGTCGAGCCCGACCTGCTCGTCTCGGGCAAGTCCCTCGGCGGCGGGCTGCCGCTCGCTGCCGTCACGGGCGGGGCCGAGGTGATGGATGCGCCTGCCCCCGGCGGTCTCGGCGGCACCTTCGGCGGGAACCCGGCGGCCTGCGCGGCCGCGTGCGCGGTCCTCGACGAGGTGGCGACACCGGGGTTCCGTGGACGCGCCGACGAGCTCGGGCGCCGGCTCCGCGGCCGCCTCGACGAGCTCGCGACCCGCGCGCCCCAGGTCGGCGAGGTCCGCGGGCTCGGCCCGATGCTCGCGCTCGAGCTCGTCGGCGACCGCGAGTCGAAGGAGCCCGCGGGCGTCCTCGCGAAGTCCGTCGCGGCGCGCGCGCTCGCGAACGGCCTGATCCTGCTCACGTGCGGGCTGCACGGAAACGTTGTGCGGATCCTCGTCCCGCTCGTAGCATCCGATGCGGAGATCGACCGTGGCCTCGAGATCCTGGAGGAAGCGCTTGTCGGCGCTGCCGGCTGAGCGCGTCGTGGAGTCGTCTCGCGTGGCGGAAGCCGCGGCGGCGCCGGACGTCCGCCTCCGGGGGCTGCGCAAGCTGTACGGCGAGGTGGTCGCCGTCGACGGCGTCGACCTCGACGTCGGGCGCGGCGAGTTCTTCACCATGCTCGGCCCTTCGGGTTCCGGAAAGACGACGACGCTGCGCCTGATCGCGGGCTTCGAGCGGCCTGACGCGGGGACGGTGCTCCTGCGCGGCCTCGACGTCACCGGCGAGCCGCCCTACGCGCGCGAGGTCAACACCGTCTTCCAGGACTACGCGCTCTTCCCGCACATGAGCGTCGAGGAGAACGTTGCGTACGGGCTCAAGATCAGGCGCGTTCCGCGGCCCGAGCGGCGCACTCGCGTCGAGCAGGCGCTCGCGACGGTGAGGCTGTCGGGCTACGGCGGGCGCCGTCCGGCCCAGCTCTCCGGCGGGCAGCGCCAGCGCGTCGCGCTCGCGCGCGCGCTCGTCAACCAGCCGCAGGTGCTCCTCCTCGACGAGCCGCTCGGCGCGCTCGACCTGAAGCTGCGCCAGGAGATGCAGATCGAGCTGAAGCGCATCCAGCGGGAAGTCGGGATCACCTTCGTCTACGTCACGCACGACCAGGACGAGGCGCTCACGATGAGCGACCGCGTCGCGGTGTTCAACGAAGGACGCATCGAGCAGATCGGCCCGCCGGCGGAGGTGTACGAGCACCCGGTCACGGAGTTCGTGGCCGGCTTCGTCGGCGTCTCGAACCTGCTCGAGCGAAACGGCAGGACGATCAGCGTGCGGCCCGAGAAGATCCGGATCCTCCGGGAGGGGGACCGTCCGGACCCGACGGCGCACGTGGAGACCGGCACGATCCGGGAAGTCGTCTACGCGGGAATGGCCACCCGCTACCTCGTGGAGCTGGAGGACGGCGGGTCGCTGACCGTCGCCGTCCAGAACCTCGAGACGACTTCGGCTCAGGCGCTCGAGGCTCGCGGCCGCAGCGTGCGGCTCGAGTGGCGCCCGGAGCACATGCTCACACTCGAGACCCGGGGGGAGAAGGAGCACGGATGACACGGAAGCGGAGGTACGCCCTCTGGGCCTGCGTCCTCGCCCTCGCGGGGACGATGGCGGTCCTCGCGGGCTGCGGGGGCGACGACGGCGACGACAACGATGCGGCCGGCACGACCACGCAGGCGAGCGGCCCGCAGGCGCTCCAGTCGATCGGGGAAGGCGAGGGCGAGGTCAACCTGATCGCGTGGGCCGGATACGTCGAGGACGGCTCGACCGACCCGAAGGTCGACTGGGTGTCCGACTTCGAGCAGGAGACGGGCTGCCAGGTGAACGTGAAGCTCGGCAACACCTCGGACGAGATGGTCACGCTGATGCGGACGGGCCAGTACGACGGCGTCTCCGCCTCGGGCGACGCGACGCTGCGGCTGATCGCAGCGGGCGACGTCGCCCCGGTGAACACCGACCTGATCGAGAACTACGCCGACGTGTACGAGGGCCTGAAGGACCAGAAGCACAACTCGGTCGACGGGCAGATGTACGGCGTGCCGCACGGCCGCGGCGCGAACCTGCTCATGTACCGCACCGACCAGGTCACGGAGGCACCCGACTCATGGGGCGCCGTCTTCGACGAGAGCTCGCCGTACAAGGGCAAGGTCACGGCGTACGACTCGCCGATCTACATCGCCGACGCCGCGCTGTACCTGATGAAGACGCAGCCGGAGCTCGGGATCCAGAACCCGTACGCGCTCGACGACGAGCAGTTCCAGGCCGCGATCGACCTGCTGAAGCAGCAGCGGACGATCATCGGCGAGTACTGGTCCGACTACACGAAGGAGCTCGCGGCCTTCAAGTCGGGCGACCTCGTGCTGGGAACGACCTGGCAGGTGATCGCGAACCTCGCGCTCGCCGACGACGTGCCGGTCGAGACCGTCCTGCCGAAGGAGGGCTCGACGGGCTGGTCGGACACCTGGATGATCCACGCGGAGGCGGAGCATCCGAACTGCATGTACATGTGGATGAACCACATCATCTCGCCGAAGGCGAACGCGGGCGTGGCGGAGTGGTTCGGCGAGGCCCCCTCGAACGCGAAGTCGTGCGAGCTCACGGCGGACGAGAACCACTGCGACACGTTCCACGCCGCGGACGAGGAGTACTTCTCGCAGATCTGGTACTGGACGACGCCGACGAAGGAGTGCCTCGACGGGCGTGGTGCGATCTGCAAGGACTACTCGGAGTGGGTCCAGGGCTGGACCGAGGTGAAGGGGTAGGTCGCTGACCGCGACCGCGGTCGAGCCGACGCCCCGGCAGGGCCCGGGGCGTCGGCTCTCCACCTTCCTGTTCCGGCGGCCGTGGCTCCGGGTGTCGGCGCTGCTGGCCGCCCCGCTCGGCTGGCTGGGCGTCGCGTACCTCGGCTCGCTCGCGGTCCTGTTCGTCGCCGCGTTCTGGCGGCTCGACCCGTTCACCGCCGAGGTGATCCGCGACTACTCGTTCTCGAACTTCCGGACGCTCTGGGAGGGCGAGGTCTACCGCGACATCGCGCTGCGCACGATCGGGATCGCGGCGCTCGTGACCGTGATCGACGCGGTGGTCGCGTTCCCGATCGCGTTCTACATGGCCAAGGTCGCGTCGCCGCGCGCGAAGGCGCTCCTCGTCGTCGCGGTGCTGATGCCGCTCTGGGCGAGCTACCTCGTGAAGATCTACGCCTGGCGGATCATCCTCCAGGAGAACGGCCCGCTGAACTGGCTGCTCGAGCCGTTCGGCGCGTCGGGCCCGGGCTTCGGCAACGTCGCCGGCGTGATCGTGTTCTCGTACCTCTGGCTGCCGTACATGATCCTGCCGCTCTACGCCGGGCTCGAACGGATCCCCGACTCGCTGCTCGAGGCGTCGTCCGACCTCGGCGGCAAGGCGGGCCGCACGTTTCGGCGCGTGATCCTGCCGCTCGCCTTCCCCGCGCTCGTCGCGGGCTCGATCTTCACGTTCTCGCTCACGCTCGGCGACTACATCGCGCCGCAGATCGTGATGGCCGGGAACCAGTTCATCGGGAACGTCGTCTACACGAACGTCGGCGTCGCGAACAACCTGCCGCTCGCGGCGGCGTTCGCGACGGTCCCGATCGCGGTCATGGTCGTCTACCTGCTCCTCGCGCGCCGCGCGGGGGCGTTCGAGTCGCTGTGACGCTCGGGCCGGGCGCACGCTGGCTGCTGCGCGTCGCAACGGCGCTGACGCTCACGTTCGTCTACGTCCCGCTCGTGATCATCGCGCTCTACGCGTTCAACGAGAGCCGGATCCAGGCGTGGCCGATCGAGGGCTTGACGCTCGAGTGGTTCGGCCGGGCGCTCGACAACCCCGGCGCGCGCGACGCGCTCTGGCTCTCGCTGCGGGCCGCGCTCGGGGCGACCGCGCTCGCGCTCGTGCTCGGGACGCTCGCGTCGCTCGCCGTCGCCCGCTACCGCTTCTTCGGGCGGGAGACGATCTCGTTCCTCGTCATCCTGCCGATCGCCCTGCCGGGGATCGTGACGGGGATGGCCCTGAACGCGACCTTCAACACGACCGGCATCTCGCTCGGCCTGCTGACGATCGTCGTCGGGCACGCGACGTTCTGCATCGTCGTCGTCTACAACAACGCGGTCGCGCGGCTGCGGCGCACGTCTCAGCACCTCGAGGAGGCCTCGGCCGACCTCGGCGCGGACGCGTGGCAGACGTTCCGCCACATCACCTTCCCCCAGCTTCGCTCGGCGCTCCTCGCGGGCGCGCTCCTCGCCTTCGCGCTCTCGTTCGACGAGGTGATCGTGACGACCTTCACCGCCGGCCCCGACCAGACGCTGCCGATCTGGATCCTGAGCAACCTGTCCCGCCCGAACCAGCTCCCCGTTGTGAACGTCGTCGCGGTGGTCCTGATCCTGCTCTCGACCATCCCCGTCTACGTGGCGACGCGCCTGTCGCGGGACACCGGCGCGGTCAGCCCGACCGCGGGCGCCGCCCAGGCCGCCGGCGCACGCTAGGTTCGACACCATGTCCAACTTTCCGCACCGGTGTAGTCCGGCCGTTCCCCTTGTTCCGGCCAAAGACGCCGCGGTAGGCTCGACACGCTGGCGTGAACCCGGAGGGGGCTGAGCTCATGAGCGTGACCGTGCAACAGCACAAGAACTTCATCGGGGGCGAGTGGGTCGAGTCGGACGGCGGCACGATGGAGGTGCTGAACCCGTCGACGGGCGAGACGATCGCCGAGGTGCAGCGCTCGACCGAGGCCGACGTCGGCCGCGCGGTCGACGCCGCCAAGAAGGCGCTCCCCGACTGGCTCGAGAAGACCCCGAAGGACCGCATGGAACTGCTGCTCAAGCTCGCCGACGTGCTCGACGAGAACGCCGAGGAGCTCGCGAAGCTCGAGTCCGTGAACGTGGGCAAGCCGATGTCGATCGCGGTCGACGAGATCCCCTTCAGCGCGGACAACCTCCGCTTCTTCGCCGGCGCCGCGCGCACGCTCGAGGGCAAGGCGGGCGCCGAGTACGTCGAGGGCTACACGTCGATCATCCGACGCGAGCCGCTCGGGATCGTGGCCGGGATCACGCCGTGGAACTACCCCCTGATGATGGTCGTCTGGAAGCTCGGCCCCGCGCTCGCCGGCGGGAACGTCCAGATCCTGAAGCCGGCCGAGCAGACGCCCCTGACGACGCTCCGCTTCGTCGAGCTGGCGCAGGAGGTGCTCCCTCCCGGGGTGCTCCAGGTCGTCACTGGCGACGGCGTTCCCGTCGGCGATGCGCTCGTGCGCAGCCCCGACATCAGCCTCGTCTCGCTGACCGGCGACGTCGAGACCGGGAAGCTGATCGCGAGGAACGCGGCCGACACGCTGAAGCGCGTCCACCTCGAGCTCGGCGGCAAGGCGCCGATGGTCGTGCTCGACGACGCCGACCCGGAGCAGGTCGCCGAGGCGATCAAGATCGGCGGCTACTGGAACTCCGGACAGGACTGCACCGCGTCCTCGCGCATCCTCGTCAACCAGTCGATCTACGACGACGTGCTCGACCGCGCGAAGGCCGTCGTCGAGGCGATGAAGGTGGCCGACCCGGCCGACGGCGACGACGTCGACATGGGGCCCGTGATCTCGAAGGACCAGCAGGACCGCGTGCTCGGCTTCCTCGAGCGGCTCGACTCCACGGCGACCGTCGTCACCGGCGGCGCCGCCCTGGGCGACCGCGGCTTCTTCGTCAAGCCGACGATCGTCGCCGACGTGACGCAGGAGTCCGAGATCGTGCAGCGCGAGGTCTTCGGCCCGGTCGTGACGATGCAGCGCTTCGCGAGCGACGACGAGGCGATCGCGATGGCGAACGACGTCCGCTACGGGCTCGCCGCCTCGGTCTTCTCGCAGAACGTCGGCCGCGCGCTGAACGCGGCGCGCAAGCTCGACTTCGGCACGGTCTGGGTCAACGAGCACCTCTTCCCGCTCGCGTCGGAGATGCCGCACGGGGGCTTCAAGGAGTCCGGCTACGGCAAGGACATGTCGCTGTACTCGATGGAGGAGTACACGCGCATCAAGCACGTCGCCGTCAAGCTCTCGTGATAACCGCGGAAAATGCTGCGCATTTTCCGCGGGTGAGCAAATCGCCGGAGCCACCGGACGTCCGGCTGCAAGGCGTGACGAAGCGGTTCGAGGACGTCCTCGCCGTCGACGAGCTCACGCTCGAGATCCCGAGGGGGAGCTTCTTCGCGCTGCTCGGGCCCTCCGGGTGCGGCAAGACGACGACGCTGCGGATGATCGGCGGCTTCGAGGATCCCTCCGAAGGACGGATCCTGCTCGGCGACCACGACGTCACCGGCCTGCCCTCGTACAAGCGCGATGTGAACACGGTCTTCCAGAGCTACGCGCTCTTCCCCCACCTCGACGTGTTCGAGAACGTGGCCTTCGGCCTGAAGCGGCGGAAGGTCGCGAAGGCGGAGATCGCGAAGCGCGCGCGCGAGATGCTCGCGATCGTCGGCCTCGAGGGCATGGACCGGCGCAAGCCGCGGCAGCTCTCCGGCGGGCAGCAGCAGCGCGTCGCGCTCGCCCGTGCGCTCGTCAACCATCCACGCGTGCTGCTACTCGACGAGCCGCTCGGTGCGCTCGACCTCAAGCTCCGCAAGCAGATGCAGCTCGAGCTGAAGCGGATCCAGCACGAGGTCGGAATCACGTTCGTCCACGTCACGCACGACCAGGAGGAGGCGATGACGATGGCGGACTCGATCGCGGTGATGAGCCGCGGCAGGATCGAGCAGCTCGGCGGCCCGACCGAGCTCTACGAGCGCCCGCGCACGGCGTTCGTGGCCGGCTTCCTGGGGGTCTCGAACCTGCTCGGCGGGACGGTCACGACGAGCGGCGCGGTGCGCGTCGACGGAACCGGTGAGATCCGCGTAGACGCGCCGCTCCCGCCCGCCGGCACGCGCGTCCAGGTCGGCGTGCGGCCGGAGAAGCTCCGACTCGACGACTCGGCCGCGAACAGCGTCTCCGGCACGGTCGTCGAGCGTGCCTACATCGGCGTCGCGACGCAGTACGTCGTCGACACGCCCGCAGGACGCCTCACCGTCTTCGTCCAGTCCTCGGGCACTGCGGCCGAGGGTGACGCGGTCCGCGTCAGCTGGGATCCCGAAAGCACCTTCGTCCTCGAGGAGGCCTCATGAGCGAGTCGTTCACCAGGGTCGAGCTGCTGCGGCGCGGTGCCGCCACCGGCCTGTTCCTGACCATCCCCACCTCGCTGCTCGCCGCGTGCGGCGGCGACGGGATCGAGGGTGAGGGCGGCACGACCGCCGCCTCCACGCAGGTGTCGCGCGAGCTGAAGGATCAGCTGACGATCTCGAACTGGCCGCTCTACATCGACATCGACGAGGACACGAAGGAGCGGCCGACGCTCCAGCAGTTCACCGAGGAGACGGGCGTCCGCGTCCGCTACATCGAGGACGTCAACGACAACGACGAGTGGTTCGGCAAGAACCGCGCCGCGCTCGCGGGCGGGAACGCGATCGACCGCGACATCACGGTCCTGACCGACTGGATGGCCGGACGGATGGTGCGGCTGAACTACGTGCAGGAGCTCGACAAGTCGGCGATCCCGAACGCGTCGAACCTCGTCGAGTCGCTGCGCAGCCCGAGCTTCGACCCGAGCCGCGACTTCTCGATGCCGTGGCAGTCGGGGCTGACCGGGATCGGCTACGACGTCGAGCGGGCCGGCGAGATCACGTCGATCGGCCAGCTGCTCGACGACCCGAAGCTGAAAGGGAAGGTGACCTTCCTCTCGGAGATGCCGGACACCATGGGCCTCGTGATGCAGCTCGACGGCGCCGATCCTTCGACCGTCGACGAGGCCGCGTTCCAGAAGGCGATCGACCGGCTCCAGGCCGGCGTCGACAGCGGCCAGATCCGGCAGTTCACCGGCAACGACTACTCGGGCCTGCTCGCGAACGGCGACGTCTGGGCCTGCGCAGCGTGGTCGGGGGACATGGTGCAGCTCCAGCTCGACAACCCGAACCTCCGGTTCGTGATCCCGGACGAGGGCGGGATGATCTGGACCGACAACATGCTGATCCCGACGGGCGGCGACGTCTTCACGGCCTCGACGTTCATGAACTTCGTCTACGACCCGGCGGTCGCCGCGCAGATCGCGGCGTACGTGAACTACATCTGCCCGGTGATCGGCGCCAAGGAGGAGGCGGCGAAGATCGACGCCGAGCTCGCGGAGAACCCGCTCATCTTCCCGGACGACGAGACGCTCTCGAAGGTGAAGATCTTCGACGCGGAGGCAGCGGACAACGAGGACCTGAAGTCGAAGTTCCAGGCCGTCGTAGGCGCGTAGCGCTTGGCGTTCGTTCATCGGCACAAAGGGCTCGTCCCCTACCTGTTGCTCCTGCCGGGGCTCGGGTTCCTCGCGCTCTTCTTCGTCGTGCCGGCGTACTACCTCGCCCACACCTCGCTCCAGACCGGCTCGCTGGACGCGGGCTACGCGTTCACGTGGGCCTGGGAGAACTACACCGACGCGATCTCGACGTACCACGAGCAGCTCACGCGCTCGCTCGTGTACGCCGGGATCGCGACCGCGATCGCGCTCGCGGTCAGCTATCCGCTCGCGTACTGGATCGCGTTCCGCGGCGGCCGCTGGAAGACGCTCTTCCTCCTGATCGTGATCGCGCCCTTCTTCGTCACGTACCTGATCCGCACGCTCGCGTGGCAGAACATCCTCTCGGACAACGGGCCAGTGGTCGAGGTCCTCCGCGCGATCGGAGTGCTCGACGACGGCGAGCGCCTGCTCGCGACGTCGACGGCCGTCGTGGCGGGCATCACCTACAACTTCCTGCCCTTCATGGCCCTGCCGCTCTACGCCTCGCTCGAGCAGATCGACGAGCGCCTGATCGAGGCGGCGGAGGACCTCTACGCGTCGCGGCTCCAGGCCTTCCTGCGCGTGACCCTGCCGCTCTCGCTGCCCGGCGTGGTCGCGGGCACGCTGCTCACGTTCATCCCGGCGGCCGGCGACTTCGTCAACGCGGAGCTGCTGGGGACGCCGCGGGAGGCGATGATCGGGAACGTGATCCAGTCGAAGTTCCTCGTCATCACGGACTACGGCCAGGCGGCGGCGCTCTCGTTCGTGCTGATGGCGGCGATCCTCGCGCTCGTGCTCGCGTACACGCGCGCGCTCGGCGCCGACCGGCTCGCGGAGGCGCGATGACCTCATACGCCGCGACCCCGGCGCGCGTCCGCTCGCTGCCGCGAGCCTGGGCGTTCGTGCGCCGGCACCTGCTCACCGTCTACGCCGCCCTCGCGCTCCTCTACCTGATGCTGCCGATCGGGGTCGTCGTCCTGTTCTCGTTCAACGACCCCGTCGGACGCTTCAACTACACCTGGGAGGGCTTCACGCTCGACCACTGGCTCAACCCCTTCGGCGTGCCGGGCATCCAGGAGTCGATCACGACGAGCCTCGAGATCGCCGCGCTGGCATCGCTCACCGCGACCACGCTCGGCACGCTGATCGCCCTCGCCCTGGTGCGCTACGCCTTTCGTGGCCGGGGCGCGACGAACATCTTCATCTTCCTCCCGATGACGACGCCCGAGGTGGTGCTCGGCGCGTCGCTGCTGACGCTCTTCCTCAACCTCGGCGTCTCGACCGGCTTCTGGACGATCTTCATCGCGCACGTGATGTTCAACATCTCGTTCGTGGTCGTGACCGTGCGGGCCCGGATCGTCGGGTTCGACCGGCACCTCGAGGAGGCGGCGATGGACCTCGGGGCGAACGAGTGGACGACGTTCTGGCGCGTCACCCTGCCGCTGATCGCGCCCGGGATCGTCGCCGGCGCGCTGATCGCGTTCGCGCTCTCCGTCGACGACTTCGTGATCACCAACTTCAACGCTGGGGCGACGGTGACGTTCCCGCTCTACGTGTGGGGAGCCGCCCGCATCGGCGTGCCCCCGCAGGTCAACGTCATCGGGACGGCCATCTTCGCCGTCGCCGTGATCCTGATGCTCGCCAACGTCCTGCTGCAGCGGAGAAAGGAACACGCATGAGCATCACCTCCACCGCGCTTACCCACGAGGAGCTGCAGCGGGCGGCGCGCGACCACCTCTGGATGCACTTCACCCGCATGGGCGGGTATCGCGACGCGGAGGTCCCGATCATCGTTCGCGGCGACGGGTGCTACCTCGAAGACTCGAAGGGCAAGCGCTACCTGGACGCGCTCGCGGGCCTCTTCTCGGTCAACATCGGCTACGGCTTCGGGGAGGAGATCGGCCAGGCCGCGCTCGAGCAGATGCGCGAGCTGCCCTTCTACACGAACTGGTCGTACGCGCACCCTCGCGCGATCGAGCTGGCTCAGACCGTCGCCGACCTCGCGCCGGGCGACCTCAACCGCGTCTTCTTCGTCTCCGGCGGCTCGGAGGCGGTCGAGTCGGCGTGGAAGCTCGCGCGGCAGTACTACCTCGCGCGCGGCGAGAAGCGCGTGCCCTCGGCGGACGAGACGCGGCACGATCAGCGCGTCGGCTTGCCTCCCCCGCACCGCTACAAGGCGATCGCGCGCCAGGTCGCCTACCACGGCACGACGTTCGGCGCGCTCTCGATCAACGGGATCCCGTCGCTGCGCGCGCCGTTCGAGCCGCTCGTGCCGGAGGTGCGCCACGTCTCGAACACGAACCGCTACCACCGGCCGGTCGAGGAGACCGAGGAGGAGTTCACGCGCTTCCTGCTCGCCGAGCTGGAGCAGACGATCGAGGCGATGGGCCCGGAGACGGTCTGCCTCGTGCACATGGAGCCGGTGCAGAACGCGGGCGGCGCGTTCACGCCGCCGGCCGGCTACTGGCAGGGCGTGCGCGCGCTCTGCGACCGCTACGACATCCTGCTCAGCGCCGACGAGGTGATCACCGGCTTCGGGCGCGTGGGCGCGTGGTTCGGCTCGGAGCGCTACGACATCCGGCCGGACATCGTCTGCTGCGCGAAGGGCCTCTCCTCGAGCTACGCCTCGATCGGAGCCGTGATCGCGACCGACCGCGTGATGGAGCCGTTCATGGCGGACACGACGATGTACGCGCACGGGATCACGTTCGGCGGGCACCCGGTGATGTCGGCGATCGCGCTCAAGAACATCGAAATCATGAAGCGCGAGCGGATCGTCGAGGGCGTGCGCGAGCACGAGGACGCGTTCCGCGCCACGCTCGAGCAGCTGCTCGACCTCCCGATCGTCGGCGACGTGCGCGGCGTCGGGTTCTTCTACGCGCTCGAGCTCGTCAAGGACAAGGAGACGCGCGAGACCTTCACGGACGAGGAGTGCGAGTCGCTCCTGCGCGGGTTCCTCTCGGGCGCGCTCTTCGACCGTGGGCTGATCTGCCGCGCCGACGACCGCGGCGACCCCGTCATCCAGATCTCGCCCCCGCTCGTCGCGCGGCAGGCCGAGTTCGACGAGATGGTCGGGATCCTCGGCGACGTGCTCGCGGAGGCGGGTCAGCGGGTCAAGCGCGGCTCATGATCTCGGCGACGACGGCCGTTTTCGCGTCCGCGTAGTTCTGCACGTACTTCCACTCGCGCCCAGCGAGCTCGCGCTTCGTGCGCTCGTAGAGCTCCCGATCGGCGTCGTTCGTCCGGAGCCGATCGCGGAACGCAATCATCCGGTCGATCTCCTCGCAGCCCTCGGAGAACGTGTGCAGGTTCACGTTCGTGTCCGGGCCCTTGAAGACGCGGTGCTCGAACCAGTCGGGCTCGCGGATCGCGAGCACGTAGCCGGCGGCCTCGAGCCGCGGCACGTAGGCCGGCTCGTCGGCCGAGTCCGGGACGGCGAGCACCAGGTCGACGATCGGCTTCGCGGCGAGGCCCGGCACCGAAGTCGAGCCGACGTGCTCGAGACGGCGCACGTCGTCGCCGAGCGCCGCACGGATGCGTGCTTTTTCGCGCTCGAAGAGCCCTGGCCACGCGGGGTCGTAGTCGACGAGCGCGACCGGGCCGGCAAGCGGCTTCGGCTCGCCGACGGTGGCGGCGAGGATCTGCTCCTCCCTCATAGCCTCGGGCCGTTCCTCCACACGGGTTCTCTAGCACGCGTGGGGACTTGCGGCGTTTGACGGCGGTGTGACAATGAGGGCATGGCCCAAGTGCTCGAGCCGATCCGGACCGCGCGGGACGCCGCGGGGCGCTACGCCTGGCGCGAGGCCTACGAGTCGTACTCCGGCATCGAGGCCGGTGAGTTGCCCCCGGAGGATCTCGAGCGCTTCGCCGAGGCGGCCTGGTGGCGCGGGAAGCCCGATCAGGCGATCGACCTCCGCGAACGCGCCTACCGCGGCTTCACCGCGGGCGGTGACGGCCGCGGCGCCGCGCGCGTCGCGCTCGCGCTCGCGGACGATCACGTCGGCCGCGGGTCGTTCGCGGTCGCGCAGGGATGGTTCGCGAACGCCGAGCGCCTGCTCGCGGCCGAGCCCGAGTCCGCGGAGCACGGCGTTCTCTCGTTGATGCGCGGCGTGACCGCGCTCTTCTCGGGCGGTGACCTCGCGGGCGCGATCTCCGAGTTCGAGCGCGCCGGCGAGCTCGCGACGCAGTTCGGCGACCGCGACACGCAGGTGATGGCGCTGAGCCTGAAGGGACGCGCGCAGATCAAGTCGGGGGACGTCGACGCCGGCCTCGCCCTGCTGGACGAGGGGACCGCCGCCGCAGTGTGCGGCGAGCTGAGGCCGCTCTCGACCGGCCTCGTCTACTGCATCACGATCAGCTCGTGCCAGGACGTCGGCGACTATCGGCGCGCCGCCGAGTGGACCGAGGTCGCGAACCGCTGGTGCGACCGGCTCGACGTGACGGGCTTCCCGGGCACGTGCCGGATCCATCGGGCCGAGATCATGCGCCTCCGCGGCGACTGGCCCGAGGCCGAGCAGCAGGCGATCGCCGCCTGCGAGGAGATCTCCGACTTCGACCGGCGCGTGACCGCGGGCGGCTACTACGAGATCGGCGAGATCCGCCGCCGGCTCGGGGACTTCGCCGCGGCCGAGGAGGCGTACGCGACGGCGAACGAGCTCGGCCGCACGACGCAGCCGGGAATGGCCCTGCTCCGGCTCGCGCAGGGCAAGGTCGACGCCGCCGTCGCGGGGATCGCCCGCAACCTGGAGGAGGTGCGCGAGCCGCTCTCCCGGTTCCGCAGCCTGCCGCCGCAGGTCGAGATCGCGATCGCGGCCGGCGATCTCGACCGGGCGCGGGCCGCGGCCGAGGAGCTGGACGGGATCGTCGAGTCGTACAAGGTCGGAAACCGGCGGGCGCCGGCCTTCGACGCGACGGTGCACTACGTGCTGGGCCAGATCGAGCTCGCGGAGGGCGACGCGAACGGCGCCGCGCGCCTGCTGAAGAGCGCCCGGGACGAGTGGCAGGAGGTCGGCGCGCCGTACGAGACGGCGCAGGCTCGGATGCTGCTCGGGCTCGCGTACCGTCGCCAGGGCGACGAGGAAGCCGCGACCGCGGAGCTCGAGGCCGCGCTCGCGACCTTCGAGCGGCTCGGCGCGATGCTGGACGCTGAGCGCGCGAAGGAGCTCCTCGGCCGGCTCCAGACCCGGCGGACGTTCGTCTTCACCGACATCGTCGACTCGACGAAGCTGCTCGAGACGCTCGGCAACGACAAGTGGAAGAAGCTCCTCGCGCGGCACGACGAGCTGCTCCGCGAGCGGATCGTCGGCAGCGGCGGCGAGGTCGTGAAGCGCACCGGCGACGGCTTCTTCGCGGCCTTCGACAACCCGAATGCGGCCGTCGAAGCGGCCGTCGCGATCCAGCGCGCGCTCGACGCGGAGGTCGTCGCGCCCGACGTCAGGATCGGGCTGCACACCGGCGGCGCGTTCCACACCGGGTCGGACGCGAGCGACTACGGCGGCGAGGGGGTGCACGTCGCCGCTCGGATCGGCGCGGCCGCGCGTGCGGCGGAGATCCTGGCGAGCCGGGAGACGCTCGAGGGCGTCGGCACCGCGTTCCGCCTCTCGGAGCCGCGTGCGGAGACCTTCCAGGGCTTCGAGCGCCCGATCGACGTCGTGTCGGTCGACTGGCGTTAGGAGGGCCTACGCCGGGCCTCAGAAGATGAGGCTGAAGATGGCCCAGAAGACGAGCAGGATCCCGATCAGGATCCCGATCAGCAGCCAGCCGACGGCACCGCGCTCTTCACGGAACACGCGTCTCATCTCCCTCGCGGTTGTCCGCTCGATGATGGGCCGAAACCCCTAGCCGTCGAGGACCGTGAACAGCGTGAGCTGGAGCGCGCCCGGCGCCTCGATGCGGACGTTGCGGTGGTTCCACGGCGTGACGGCCGGCTCGGCGAGCTGACGCGCGCCGGCTTCGACGAGCGCCTTCGCGGCGGCGATCGAGTCGTCGACCTCGAGCGCGAACCGGATCGGCGGCGAGACGCCCGCGCGTCCGACCTCGACCTCGTCGACGTGAGCGGTCTGCGGGACGGAGAGCAGCTCGAGGGTCGCGCGCCCCGCGTCGAGGATCGCTCCGCTGCGCCCACCGGGGTCGTCCCAGCTCTCCACCACCGGCAGCCCGAGGGCGTCGCGGTAGAAGACGAGCGCGTGCTCGTAGTCCTCGACGGTGACGGCGACGCGCAGCTCGCGGACCGGGCTCTCGCTCACGGCGCGAGCCTAGCGACGCCCAGGACGTACGGCGCGGACGTCACGGTCAGGAGCGAGGACGAGTGGAATCCCCGCTCGAGCCGCTCGAAGCGGAAGCCGGCTGCGCGGATCGCGCCCTCCGTGTCTCGGGTCGTGCGGCAGCCGCCGAGCGAGCGCGTCCAGAAGAGTGCGTCACCGGCGCGCTGGACGAGGCGAAACGCGCGGTTGGCGGAGCGAACGTGCTCCCAGAACCGAAGCTCCCCGCCGGGAACGAGCACTCGGCGAAGCTCGGCCAGCGCGCGCGCCGGGTCCTCCACGCTGCAGAGGACGCCCATGCTGACGACCGCGTCGACGGAAGCGGTCTCGGCCGGGAGCGCTCCGGCGTCGCCGTCGACGATCTCGATCGGAACCGGGGCCACGCGCGCGCGCTCGACGGCCGCGGAGCGCGCGATTGGGTCGGGCTCGACGCCGCGGACGCGCGTGACGGACGCGGGGTAGTGCTCGAACGAGCGCCCGTCGCCGCACCCGATCTCGAGCACCTGCCCGCGCAGCCCCTCGAGCGCCCGCCGTCGGAGCGAGCGCGCAACCGGATCGGGCCGGCGCGCCTCCCGCCGCTCGAGGCAGCGCGCGAAGCGCGACTGTGTCGGCCCGTACAGCGCGGACTCGCGGGCCACTTCAAGCCTCTAGCGGCCGCTGCGGTCGATCAGCTCGATCCGGTAGCCGTCCGGGTCCTGCACGAAGCAGATCCGGGAGCCGCCCTCGCGCACTCGGTACGGCTCGCGCTCGGGCTCGATCCCCTGGTCCTTCAGCTGCGCGAGCGACTCGTCGAGGTCGTCGACGGCGAGCGCGATGTGGCCGAAGGCGGTGCCGAGCTCGTAGGTCCGCCCGTCGTGGTTGAAGGTCAGCTCGAGCTCCGCCTCGTCCCCCGGCAGCGCGAAGAAGTAGTTCGTCGCCTCGCGCTCGCCGTTTCGGACGATGTCCATGTCGCGCTTGAACTCGAACCCGAGCGCTTCGTAGAACGACCGGCTCTTCCCCGGATCGGTGATCCGGACCATCGTGTGCAGGTACCTCGCCATCGCTCCTCGCCCTCCTCGTCGCTGTGGTCAGACGGTGGCGCGTGAGAGCGTATCCACCAGCCCGAGCTCGTTCGCGCACCTGAGGGCCTCGACCCGGTTGGCGGTCCCGAGCTTGCGGTAGACGTTGGTGAGGTGGTACTTGACCGCCTGCTCGCCGACGTGGAGGTGGCGCGCGATCTGCTTGTTCGACCACCCCTCCGCGAGCGCGGCCAGCACGTCCGCCTCACGGGCGGTGAGCCCCGACTGCCTGGCCGCGCGGTCGGCGCGGCGCTCGCCCACGCCGGCCGTGCTCGAGAGCACCGTTCCCTCGACCACCTGGCGCAGGACGGCGGCCAGGTCCCCGGGGTCGATGTGCTTCGAGACGAAGGCGCTCGCGCCCCGGGAGAGCGTCTCCTGCGCGAGGACGGGATCGTCGTGGCCGGTCAGGACGACGACGCGCACCTCCGGGGCACGCGCGAGGATCTCGACGAGGCACTGGACTCCGTCCATCACCGGCATCCCCACGTCCAGGAGGACGACGTCCGGCCTGGTCCACTCGAGCAGCTCGAGCGCTCTCGCGCCCGAGAGCGCCTCGCCCACGACCTCGATGCCGGGCTCGTCCTCGAGCGCCGCGCGAACGGCCTCGAGCACGAGTCGGTGGTCGTCGACCACGAGAAGCCGGAGTCGTTCCATTCCGCAGTGACCCTCCGTGTGCTGCCGCAGTGGCGATCGCCGAGAAACGGATCGCCTGGGCGCAACGTAGTGACGACGGTCGCGAACTGCGATACCTCGAACGGGGGATACAGCTCCGTCCGCACCGACTGGTCTTCGGGCCGGGAGAGCCAGCCGTCTAGCCGATGACGGGGGCCGGGCACGCAGTCGATACTGCGCTCGTGAGCCCCTCGTCGCCGCCGCTCCACGTCCGGCTGACTCGGCCCGAGCTGGCGGCCGAGCTCGCCGACGCGCTCTCGGCCGGCGACTGCCTGTGCGCGCAGGTGGACGCGCAGACGCTCGTGGTCCTCCATCGTGCGGCCGCGAACGAGGCCGAAGCCCGCACCGAGCTGGGGTTCTTCCTGCGCGCGTGGCAGCTCGGCCACGCGGATGCCGGCGCGCACGTCGTCTGAGCTACGCGAGCGTCAGCGCGCCGTCGGTCAGGCCGTGAGTGAAGGCGAACCGGATCGCCTCGGTGCGGTTCGAGAGACCGAGCTTCCGGTAGACGTTCGTGAGGTGGAACTTGACGGTCTGCTGGGCGATCCCGAGCTCGGCCGCGATCTGCTTGTTGACGAGGCCCCGGGCGAGCGCTTCGAGCACCGCGAGCTCGCTCGGCGTCAGCAGCCTGCGCGCTTCACGAACGCCGTCGTCCGCGGCCTGGAGCCGCGCCGGCCGACAGTCGACGGTCTCCTCGAGCGTCTGTCGCAGCACGGCCGCGAGGTCGCGCGGGTCGACGTCCTTCGTCACGAACGCAGCCGCTCCGAGGCCGAGCGCGCGCTGGACCACTCGAGGGTCGTCGACGCCGGAGAGCATCACGACCTTCACGGCGGGATGTCGCTTGCGGAGCGCCTCCAGGCACACGAGCCCGTCGGTCCCGGGCATCCCGACATCCAGCACGACGAGGTCCGGAGCGAGCCGCTCGACCGCCACCAGCAACGTTGCAGCCGAGTCGACGGCCGCGACGACGTCGAACCCCCCGTCGGACTCCAGGAGGGCCTCCACCGTTTCCAACATGAGCCGGTGATCGTCGGCGATCGCTACCCGTGTGCGGGCCATGCCTCGACTCTGGCAGCGGGGTCGATCCGTTTCGACTAGACCCTGGTCCAGGGACCCGCACCGACGGGGTCGAGGACTAGAAGTGGCCCTTGAGCGCGTCGGCGAAGACCTTCATCACCCAGAGCGAGGTCAGGAAGGCGAACGTCAGGATCGGCAGGACGAGGCCGACGAGGGCGAGCAGGGCCACCCCGAGGGACGTCCCGACCACCCGGTCGAGCACGACGATGCCGGCCTGGAGGAGCGCGAACCCGACGGCGACGCGAAGCACCGCGCCCATCAGCGTCCCCGGAGCCGCTCCCGGCCAGCGGACGTGGCACCAGAGCGCGAGGAGCGCCGCACCCACCGCCAACCCGACCAGTAGTCCCGCAGTGCCGAACACGAGGTCCTTCCTCGAGCGAACAGGGGCAACCTACTCGCTTTCATCGGCCGGCGGGCGTGGAACCTTGAGGCAGGAGCGGGGCGCTCCCGCGCAGTCACTGCGCGTTGAAGAACTGTACGACCCGGACGAGCACGGGCCCGAGCGTGACGATGAACATCGCCGGGAGGATGAGGGCGACGAGCGGGAAGAGGATCTTCGTCGGCGCCTTCTGCGCGCGCTCCTCCGCCGCCTGACGACGTCGCTTCCGCATGTCGACCGCGAGATCCCGCAGGACCTTGCCGATCGAGACGCCGAGCGACTCGCCCTGGATCAGCGCCTGCGTGAACGCGCGGAGCGCTGGGCTGTCGACCCGGTTGCCGAGGTTGCGCAGCGCCTGCTCGGGGGTGAGGCCGAGCGATTGCTCCTGGAGCACGAGCCGCAGCTCGTCGCCGAGCGGCCCGCGGATGCTCCGGGCGGCGAGCTGGAGCCCGCCGGCGAACGCGACGCCCGCCTCGACCGTCGTCACGAGCAGGTCGACGAGCTCCGGAACCTCCCGGTCGACCTGGTCGATCCGCGCGCGGGCGCGCCGCTTGACGAGCAGCGTCGGCCCGGCCCAGCCGAGCGCCGAGAGCCAGAGCAGGACGAGGATCCCCCGCAGGCCGCCTGAGCCGGCGAGGAGCGGGAGCGCGATCATCGGGGAGGCCGCGGCGAGCACGCGATAGCCGAGGAAGCTCGCGACGGACGTTCGGTAGAGCCCAGCCGAGTCCAGCCGGCGCCGAAGCGTCCGCTCGCGCTCCTCGCCGTAGCGACCGAGGACAGCGGTCCCGGCGGCGGCGGCGAAGACCTGGACCGCATCCCGCGCCGCACGCGGGTCGACCGCGGCCTGCGGCGTGGCGAAGCCGTACGCGCCGATCTGCGCGAGGGTCTCCCGCTGCCTGGACCGGGCGAGCGAGAGGGTCCGCAGCACGAGGACGACGGTGAGCCCGGTGAGGGCGAGTCCGGTGAGCAGCAGGAAGGTCACGAGTCTCTCCTAGACGTCGATTTCGATGATGCGCTGGATGATGAGCGAGCCGACAGCGATCATGGACACGGCGACGAGGAGCGCGACCTGCCCGCCGGCGCTGCCGAAGAAGGAGTTCATGATCTCCGGCTGCATGAACCAGAGGAACAGCCCGAGCACGACCGGCAGCGCAGTCAGGATCCAGCGCGCCATTCGTCCCTGGGCGGTCAGGGTCCGAATCAGTCGCCGCAGCTCGCCTCGCTCGCGGATCGTCTGCACGACCGTGTCCAGCACCTCGGCCGAGTTGCCTCCGGACGTCCGCTGGAGCTCGGCCAGGAGCGCGACCTGCTCGAGGTCGGTGTTCGCCATCCGCTCGGCGACGCGCCTGATCGCGACCTCCGGAGCGACGCCGAGCTGGTCGTCGTGCGCGATGCGCCGCAGCTCCGAACGGGCCGGCTCCCGCGTGTTGTCCACGACGACCCCGAGGGCGCCGCTGAAGCTGTGCCCCGCCCGGAGCGCAGACGCGAGCACCTGGAGCGCCGCGGGGAGCTGGTCCGCGAACTCGTTGCGAACCGCGTTCACCTTCATGCGGACGAAGGAACGGGCGACGAGCGGTGGTGCGACGAAGCCCACGAGCGCGAAGACGAGTGACTGGGTCGCGAGGAGCGCCACGAGCACGAGCGCGGCGCCGCCCGTCAGCGCGGCCACCTGCACCGGGGTCACCTCCAGGCGCGCGACCTCGAGATCGCGCTCGAGCCGCGCCCACCACCCGCGCGTGTACTGCGCGCCCGCGAGCGCCTTGCGCATCGCGACCGAGTCTCCCTCGGCGACGACGGGGCGCATTCCGTCCGAGAACTCCGTGATCCGCTCGACGACGTCCTTCTTGGGCCCCCGGACGAGCACGATGAGCGCCCAGGCGATCAGCGCCGCGACGAGCAGGCCCACGACCGCGATCGACCCGGGCGAGAGGACGAAGCGCGACACGAACGACTGGTGGTACGCCGCGACCCGGGACGGCGTCGGCGCGACGTAGTCGAGCGAGGCGTCGCCGATTCCTTCGACGGCGATCTCCACGTCGACGCTCGACTCCGGGCGGGCGTCCGACCGGTAGCGCACGAGATACTCGCTCGCGAGCCGACTGCCGAGCTCCGCGTAGATCGTCTCGAGCTCTTCCGGCGACGTCGCCTCCACGTACGCGCCGCCCGTCCGGGTTGCGAGCTCGCGCAGCGCCGCTGCGTCGAACGCCTTGGAGCGCAAGCCGACCGTGAAGATGCGGACGCTCTGGCGTCGCGCCTCGGCCACGACGTGGTCGAGGTCCCGGACACTTCCGAGATCCGCGCCGTCGGAGAGCAGCACGATCGAGGCAGCCGACGTCCTGGCGCTCTTCAGGAGCTTGAGCGACCGCGCCAGGGCGTCGTAGATCCGCGTCCCGTACGCCAGGCCGGGCGGCGCGGCGAGCGCGCGTCCGAGCGCGGCGTCGTCCTGCGTGGGCGCCTGCACGACCGTCACCTCGCCGTTGAACGCGACGAACCCGAGCTGCTCCCCCGGACGGCGCTGGCCGAGGAAGACCCCGGCTGCCTCGAGCGCCGCGTCGTAGGGTGCGCCGGCCATGCTCTCGCTGGCGTCGATCGCGAGCACGACGCCGAAGCGCAGGCCGCTGCCCGCGAGCGGCGACACGTGGACGTCCTCGACGAGGCGGCCGTTCTCGCGCACCTCGATCTCCGAGCCGTCCAGCCCACCGCCGCCGGGCATCGCCACGACGTAGCCGCGCTCCGGGAACGGAAGCCGCGTGACGGGCACGGCCGCGAGGCCGTCGGCGGCCGCGCCCGCGGGGACGCACGAGGCCACGATCGCGCCGACGGCGGCGATCCAGGCGAGCCGGCGCCGGCTCATCGCGCGGCTCCGTTGGCGCCGTACAGGCTGACGCCCGGCCCGCCGAAGAGGTCGAGCGGCAGCTCGATCCCGTGGCGCTCGAACTTGCCCATGAACCCGGGCCGCAGCCCGGTCGGCCGGAGCTGGCCGACGATGGCGCGGTCGGCCTCGAAGCGATCGATCTTGAACTCGAACAGCTTCTGGAGCGTGATCATCTCGCCCTCCATCCGCTGGACCTCCGAGATCTCCACGACCCGTCGCGAGCCGTCGTCGAGCCGGTCCAGATGGACGATCAGGTCGAGCGCGGCCGACACGTGCTGACGGATCGCCCGGAGCGGAAGCTCGTACCCGGCCATCAAGACCATCGTCTCGAGGCGGTTCAGCGCGTCGCGAGACGAGTTCGCGTGCACCGTCGAGAGCGAGCCCTCGTGGCCCGTGTTCATCGCCTGGAGCATGTCGAGCGCCTCGGCGCCACGGACCTCGCCGACGATGATCCGGTCGGGTCGCATGCGGAGCGAGTTCCGCACGAGGTCGCGGATCGTGATCTCGCCCTCGCCCTCGATGTTCTTCGGGCGCGCCTCGAGGCGGAGGACGTGCCGCTGGTCCAGACGGAGCTCGGCAGCGTCCTCGATCGTGACGATGCGGTCGCGCTCGGGGATCGCAGCCGACAACGCGTTCAGGAACGTCGTCTTCCCGGAACCGGTCCCGCCCGAGACGAGCACGTTGAGCTCCGCCTCGACGCAGCGGCAAAGGAAGTCGGCCGCGTCCTGTGCGAGCGTCCCGAGCTGCACGAGCTCCTCGATGTCGAAGCGGTCCTGGCGGAACTTCCGGATCGTGAGCAGCGGGCCCGAGAGCGAGAGCGGCGGGATGATCGCGTTGACGCGGGACCCGTCGGGGAGCCGCGCGTCCACGAGCGGCGACGACTCGTCGATCCGGCGGCCGATCTGGCCGACCATCTTCGTGATGATCCGCCGCAGGTGCGACGAGTCGGTGAAGCGCAGCATCGTCGACGAGAGGAGGCCGTTCCGCTCGATCCAGATCTCCTGCGCGCCGTTGACCATGATCTCGGAGATCGTCGGGTCGGAGAGCAGGCGCTCGAGCGGCCCGTAGCCGAAGATGTCGTCCGCGATCTCGGAGGCGAGGCGGTCGCGGTCCTCGCGCGAGAGCGCCGCCTCCTGCTGAAGCTGGTCGCGGATCTCCGCCTCGATCCGGGCTCGCACGGCCTCCGTGTCGGCGATGTCGAAGAGGCGCGGGCCGAGCTCGCTGATCAGGGCGAGGTGGATGCGGTTCTTGATCTCGGCGAACGGATCGCCGCCGTTGCCGTTCCACCCGTTCGTGGCCGGGAGACCCGGCGTCGAGAGCCGTTCGTGGAGCTCCATCTCAGCCACCTCTCCTGAGTCGTCTGCGCCGACCGCGCCCGTTCGCCGGCGTGGGCTCGCCTGCACCGTTCGCACCGACCGCGGCGTAGCGCCGCGCGAGCGCGGTGAACGCCTTCGCCGCGTTCGAGCGCGGCTCGGCGACGACGATCGGTCGACCGTCCGTGATCGCGCGCGGGATGGCGCGGTCGCTCGGGACGAGCACGTCCGGCTTCCGGCCGAGCAGCTGCTCGACATCGGCCTGGGAGATCCCGACGTCGGTGTCGGCGCGGTTGAGCACGAGCGTCACGTCGGCGGACGGATAGCCCATCTGCTCGAGCGTCTCGAGGCCCACCTTCGTGTCCTTGAGCGACAGCGCGTCGAGCATCCCGACCACGCAGAGCTCGGCCGAGCCGTCCACCGCCGCGATCACCTCGGGGGTGAACGCCGGCGGCGTGTCGACGATCACGACCTCGTAGCGTGCGCGCAGGATCTCGAAGACCTCCCGCAGGAAGGCCGTGCCGACGGCCGCAGCCTGGTCCGGCCTCATGGGCGCGAGGAGTGCGCGTGCGCCCGAGGAGTGCTCCGCGAGGAACCCGTCGACCTTCTCGCCGTCCAGCGACCCGCCGGCGACGGCGAGGTCGTAGATCGTCTTCTCCGGGCGCAGCCCGAGAGCGAGCCCGACGTCTCCGAACTGGAGGTCGAGGTCGACGAGCACCGTCGACGTCCCGCCGAGTGCGAGCGCGGCGCCGATGTTGCACGCGGTCAGCGTCTTGCCGGTACCGCCCTTGGGCCCGAGAACCGTGACCATCGTCCCCGTGCTCCCGCCGGCGCTCGCGCCCCGCCGGCGCGCAAGCGCCTTCTCGAGCGCGAAGGCGAGCTCGGTGCCGCTCTGCGGCAGCGTGATCAGATCGTCCGCGCCGGCCTCGAACGCCCGCTCGAGGAACCCGTTCGGCGACCCGCCGTAGAGCACGACGACGGGGCGGTCGGGCCGCTGCCGGGTCGCCGCCGAGACGAGGTCGAGCGCCTCGTCGCGGGCATCGATGCAGCCGACGACGACGAGGTCCGCGGTCTCCTGGAGCGCCGTGCCTCTCTCGTTCCGCGCCTCATCGAAGCGGAGCACCTGGAGCGGCGTCGCCGGGAACGCCGCGCGCAGCGAGCCGGCGTCGACGGTCTCCTCCAGCGCGACGAAGATGTTCAGGCCGTTGCCGCTCACTCGTCGCCTCCGAGCGACCTCAGGACCTTCACGGGCGGGATCCCGAGCAGCATCGTCTCGACCGTGACGAGGCCCGGCCTGGACGGCGCCGCGCCCGCGCTGGGACGAAGCGCGAGCCACACCTTCCCGTTGTCGACCGCGAACGCGAGCTCGGCCGCCTTGACGTCGTCGACGCCGAGGCTGACGTTCGTCGAGCTGGTGCTCGACGAGGCCTTGTCGCCGACTGCCAGCACGGGCACATCCGACATGATCAGCCGCAGCATCGGCCGGGCCTGGCCGCCGTTGATCGGCGTTCCACTCCGGTCGAGCGGGATCACGTTGAACCCGGCGTACACGTCGACGCGGTTTCCGGCCTCGATCGCTCCGATCAGCCCGTGCGCCGAGTCGAGTGGCACCGAGATGACCCGCTCGGATTCGGTGAGCGTGGCCGCGAGCGAGTCGCCCGCCGCGGTGAAGTCGGCCTCGGTCAGCTGCGCGCCCTCGAAGATCTCCTGCGCCGCGACGGTTCCGCGCAGGCTGGCGGGATCGCTGATCGCGCCCTCGCGCAGCTGGCTCTCGCGCATCGTCGTCGCCGTGTAGAGGCCCTTCGACGCGAGCACGTTGCCCGACGTCCCCTTCGGGATGTTGTCGCCGGCGACGAGGACGGTGACGAGCGCACCCTGCGCCTCGAGGCTCGAGCGGTAGCTGCTGAGATAGAAGATGATCATGACGGCCGCGAGCAGCGCCGCGACCAGGGCGACGAGGAGGGTTCCCTTCCGCGTCGAGACGAGCTTGTGTGCGAGTTCCATGGTGTCCTCCGGTTGCTAGCGCGTCATCACCGCGACGCATGGCGTGAGTGAATCGGGATTGCAGACCGCGTCGCCCGCTCCGTGCGGGTTCGGCGCGGCGTACTTGACGAAGTGGCCGGCGATGTAGCCCTTCGGCACGGGGTGCGCGCCGGGGCAGGGGTCGCCGGACCAGCCGACGACGTAGAACACGCCGAAGTCGATCACCGGGATGATGTCGTTGCCCGTCCCGCCGAAGCTGCCGAACGGCGTGATGATCAGCGGCACGAGCCGCGGGTCGCCGATGCTGTAGTTCGGCCAGTTGATCGGCGCGGTGCAGGTGTTCGCGCCGCCGAGGATCCGGTCCTTCAGGCCGTGCTCGACCTGGCCGACCGCGCCTCCGGTCTGGGTCTTGACGCAGTTCCACGGCTCCGGCAGGCCCCAGAGGGCGTTGTACGCCGGACACGACAGGCCCGAGTTGATCTCGTAGGCCGGGCCGCAGCCGTTCTCGATCTCCTCGCGGAGATTCGCGTAGGCCGGGTCGCAGTCGATCGACTGGTTCTGGCTGCCCGTGACCCGCAGCTCGACGACGGGGTCGCTCGCCTCGGACTGCACCTGGAGGCTCCCCGTCACGGCGATGCCGACCCCGAGCGTGTGCGTCGAGCCCTGCGCGAAGGAGTTCGCACCCGACGTGCTGACACCCGACTCGTAGACCTGGACGCGCTGCACGGGCCCCGAGTTGTCGGGGAAGGCGACCATGCCGCGCTGAACCGTCCCGAACGAGCCCGTCGCCTTGCAGGGGTTGGTGTTGCGGTCGGTGCACGCGAGCCCGTTCCACGTCCCCGTCTGCAGCTCCCAGCTCCAGTGCAGCGAGACGTTGTGCGGCCCACCGCCGCCCAGCGGGACGCCGCTCGGCGCCGACCAGGTGACGAGGCCGCTCGTGCCGGACGGCGTGAGCGAGTAGTGCCCCGCGCCGCCGACGGACGCCCAGACGTCCGCGATCACGCCCGACCCGGTCAAGGGATGGGTCGGGCCGAGGTCGACCTCGGCCTGCAGCCCGGCGCTGCAGGCGCCGACCGCGAAGTAGGCGTCGGGCGCGCACGTCCCGGGCAGGAGCCAGACGTTCCGCGCCTCGGGCGCCACGAGCGCCGCCCAGCCGCGGATGTGGACGACCCCGTTCCCGGAGGCGAGGTCGTAGCACTCCGTGTAGAGCTGCCCGCAGGGCGACGTCGGGTCGCTGCCGCCGACGAGGCGCAGCCGGACGCCGATCGAGCTCCCGACGATCGGGACGTCGACGGGCGCGATGGACGACCACAGCTGGAGGCCGTTCGACGTGCCGGTCTTCTGAAGCTGCGACGTTGCGAGCACTGCCCCGGTCGCCTCGTTCACGAAGGTCGCGAAGGCGTAGTTGAACCTGAGGTCGGGGACGGCGACGGGGAGCATGCCCTCCTGCACCTGCACCGTCTTCAGCTGCACGCGCGCCTGCGCGTTGATCGACTGCACGAAGTCGAGCCCGGGGAAGTCGAAGAGCAGCGGGAGGTTCGCCTCCGTGCCTTTCACGTCGAACATGAAGCTGGCCGTGTCGCAGGGCGGAAGCGTCTCGGTGTCGTCGGGCCCCGGGCCCCCCACCGCGAAGGTCTTGCTCTGGTAGAGCATCGTGATCGCGCCCTGGTTCGTCCCGCCGACCTGGCCGTTGTACGTCGCGCCGGGCGAGCCCGAGTACTTCGTCGCCTCGTTCTGGATCGCGGCGTTCGCGCCCGACGGGTTCGAGAAGCACTCGCCGAAGAGGCCACCTCCTGCGAGCGCCGCTGCGTCGACCTGGAGCTGGAGGTGGCGCTTGTGCACCCACCAGTTGCCGATGTCGACGGAGAGCGCGATCAGCAGGATGAGAAAGGGCAGCAGCAGCCCGCCGAGCACGAGGATGCCGCCGTGCTCGTCGGAGGCGAGCGCGCGGGCGTTCAGCACGTCCCCACCCCCGAGAAGTCCGCCTGCTGCTCGAGGCGCATCGTCGCCGACCCGTTGAGCGACCAGTCGGCGTGGCTCATGAACGGGATCCAGCGGTAGTCGACGGCGACCTTCACGGTGACGGGGTCGCCGACGTCGCCTCCCTCGGGGAGGCAGATCGAGATCGTCGCGGCGTTCGGGATCGAGTTCGTGCCGCCGGTCTGGAGCTCCGTCGTCTCGAGCCGGTTGCGAATGTACGTCTGGTACTCGCCGGCCGTCGGGTACGCATTGACCGCCGCGCGGCGTGCGCCCTCCGCGGCGACGTGGTTGAGGTCGAGCCAGTAGTTCATCGCCTTGCCGAAGTCCACGAGGACGAGCACGAGCACGCAGAGGAACGGGACGATCAGCCCGAACTCGACCGCGGCCTGCCCCGACTCTCCACGCAGCCGAGAGCCGGCGGCAGTGGTTCCGGAGAAACGCTGCGTCGAACGATCCCGCTCGGTCTCTCCGGAACCCATGACTGCCGATCGCCAGAGCCGCTTTACGGCACCAGCAGGTCGATTTTGTCGGCGACCCGATCGAGGAAGTTCTCGATGCTGGTCCCGAGCACGCCCAGCGTGATCGTGAGACCGACGATGACGAAGCCGACGACCATCGCGTACTCCGTCGCGCCCTGACCGTCCTCGCGCTTGAGGTCGGCGAGGCTGACCGTCATCAGGCGGCCCAGCGTGAGCGACATCCGCTCGAACATCCCTACCTCCCTTGTTCCACTCCACCCGCCGAACCGTTCGGCGCGGATGAGCGAAGGGTGAGACGATGCGCGCGTTGCCGGAACCCGCGAGAGGTCTGGCGAGCACTAGACCTTCGCAAGTGGTGGGTCCACCGCCGGCGCGCGAGGTTCCGCCGGTGGCAGGACCGCCTCAGGTGCTCACGACGCTCGACGGACGGGTCGTCTGCCCGAGCTGCGTGGTCGCCGACACCGCGCTGTCACGGCTTCGCGGCTTGCTGGGCAGGCGAGGGCTTCCGTCGGGCGAAGGGCTGTTGCTGCGACCGTCGCCCTCGATCCACACGTTCTTCATGCGCTTCCCGATCGACGTCGTCTTCCTCGACCGGGAGCTCCGCGTCCTGCGCGTCGCCGACGCCGTGAAGCCCTGGCGCGCGGCGGCCTGCCGGGGGGCGCGCGCCGTGCTCGAGCTGGCGGCCGGAGAAGCATCGGCCCGCGGCATCGCCGTGGGCGAGCGCCTCTCGCTGCGCGACGATCCTTAGCCGGCGGGGGTTCTCAAAGCGCGGCCACGCACCTACAGTGCGCAAGTGGAACCTGCGGCAGGCGACACGGACGGACGCACGGGCGCGGCCGAACGCCGGCTGGCTCGGCTCGGGTACGACCTCCACGACGGCCCGCTCCAGGAGATCGCCGTGCTCGCAGCCGACCTGCGCCTCCTGCGCACGCAGGTGGGGACCGCCCCGGCCGAGATCGTCCGAGGGCGCATCGACGACTCGCTCGGCCTGCTCGCGGAGATCGAGTCGGACGTGCGTGACCTCGCCCACTCGCTCGAGTCGACGAAGCTACTGAGCCGACCGCTCGCGGCGCTCGTGCAGGCGGAGGCGGATCAGGCGGAGGCCGACGGCATCGCCGTCACGGTGCGCGTCGCCGGCGATGTGGACGACTGCACTCCGTCCCAGCGAATCGCGCTCTTCCGGATCGTGCAGGAGTCCCTCTGGAACATCCGGCACCACAGCGGCGCCGCGGTCGCGTCCGTCGGCGTCACCGCGGCGCCCGAGCTGCTGAGCGTCGAGATCACGGACGCAGGGCGGGGGTTCGACGTCGAACGGACCGTGCGGGAAGGTGCGGCAACCGGGCGGTTGGGACTGGCCGGGATGCAGGAGCGGGTGCGCCTGCTCGGCGGGGTCCTCGACCTCGTCAGCGGCGAGGGCGGGCCGACGACCGTGCGGGCGACGATCCCGCGCTGGCGGCCCTCCGACGCGCCGGTTCAGGCCGCCGCGATGCCGCGGCTGAGCGCGTAGCGCGCAGCCTCCGCGCGGCTGCTGACCTCGAGCTTGCGGTAGATGTTCGTCAGGTGGAACTTCACGGTCTGCTCGGTGATCCACAGCTCGCCGCTGATCGCCTGATTCGAGAGCCCACGCGCGACCGCCTGGAGAATCGAGAGCTCGCGCTCCGTCAGGCCCGCAGCGTCCTCGCGCGCCCCCGGCTCCGCGACGCCGAGCCGGAACGACTCGCCGTCGTTGACGCGCCGGAGCGCAGTTGCGAGCTCCTGCGGGTCGACGGACTTCGCGACGTACGCGTCCGCGCCGCGAACGAGCGCCTCGTCCGCTGACTCCGGCTCGGCCGACGCCGAGAGCATCACGACGCGCGTGTCGGGCGCGGCCTCACGGATCCGCTCGGCGCACGTCAGGCCGTCCATCTCCGGCATCCGAACGTCGAGCAGACACACGTCCGGTTGCTCCTGGTGCACGAGCGGCAGCACCTGGCTGCCGCGGCGCGCCTCGGCGACGATCTCGATGTCGTCGGCCGCCGCGAGCGCGCGCCGGACCGCGCTCAGGATCAGACGATGGTCGTCCGCAATCAGGACCTTGATCGACACCGCAGTACCCGCCTCCCCCTCGCCGTTCGATCCCCTCGCCGCGATCCTGATCGTCGCGGTGCCCAAGCGCAATGGGCCGAAAGGCCCATCGAAGGCTAGGTCCTGGTCGTTCGTCCGGCCGGGTTAGCCGAACCGGCGGCGCGGAAGTCGGTCGTGCCGCGCTTGGCTACACCTGGAGGCGATCGATCATCCAGACGGACATCCGAAGAGAGGAGCGGTTCGTGCTCGGTTGGCGCTACGAGGAACTGATTCGCGCGGGCTACCCCGAGCGCGAGGCGATGATCCTCGCCGATCGGACCGACGTCGACCTCCATCGCGCGGTCGAGCTGCTCGAGCACGACTGCCCCCCGGCGATCGCGCTGCGGATCCTGCTGTGAGGATCCGCGTCGACGATCCGACCCGCCTCGGCGAGCTCCTTCGCTTCCTCGACCGCCGCGTCGATCTCGTCACGCGGCAGGCGAGCGAGACCGAGGCCGACGTCGGCGTCCTCGGCTCCTTCGCCGACGGCGGACGTGCCGAGCTCGACTCGCACCTCGAGGGCTGGCGGGAGGCGAACCCCGGCGCGACCGTGGAGGTCATGGGCCTGAGAGCCGTCGGCGCCGAGGCGTGCCCGTGAGCAAGCAGCTGCTCGTGCACGCGCTCGTCGTCGGCGGCGGCGTGCTCGCGCTCTGGGTCTACGTCCGGCTCGGCGAGCGTCGGCCGACCGGCGCCGTCCAGATCTGCGCGCACGTGGTCGCGGCCTTCTTGGCGCTCGCCCTCCTGCCGAGGCTCGTCGGCCGGGTGATCGGGGACGGCGAGGGGGCATCGGTGACGGCAGCCGCGCTCTTCTGCGTCTTCCTGCCGACGATGACGTACCTCTTCCTGGCGGTGCTCTTCTTCCTCGAGAAGCTCCAGCGCTCGCTGCCCGGGCGCTAGATCGGGAGGTCCTCCCGGATCAGCCCGTAGAGCACGCCGTCCACCCACTCGCCGTGGCGGTCGTACGCCTTGCGCTTCACGCCCTCCCGCACGAACCCCGCACGCTCGGCGTGACGCATCGCGCGCTCGTTGAAGCCGTAGATCTCGAGCTCGAGCCGGTGGTAGCCGAGCTCGAGCAGCAGGTGGCGCTGGAAGATCCTGGCCGCCTCGTCGGAGACCCTGCGGCCGCGGAAGCCCGGGTGGATCGCGAGCCCGCCGAGACGTGCGATCCGGCTGCGGCGGTTGCCGACTTCGAAGCCCATCACGCCCGCGCGCTCGCCGTCGACCTCGACGACGAAGCGGCCGAAGTCCTCCGGCTCGTTCTCGGAGCGCTCGATCTCGGCCAGCACTTCCTCCCAGGTCGTCGCGCGACGGGCCGACAGGAACGGGTCGACCTCCTCGTGCGTCGTCAGCTCGACGAGGAAGTCGACGTCCTCTCGGCGCGCTCGCCGGATCGCGACGCTCACGGGCGCGCGGGCTCGACGGCGTCCGGCTCGGCGCTCGGCCGGAGGAGCCCGGAACCGAGCGCGACGCCGCTCAGGACCAGCGCCATCCCCACGAGCATCAGCGCTGTGATCGTCTCGTCGAGCAGGAACGCGCCGTAGAGGAGCGCCGTGACGGGCATCAGGTACGTGACGAGGCCGGCGCGGAAGGTGCCGAAGTCGCCGATCATCTTCATGAACATGAGGATGCCGAGGCCCGTGCCCGCGAGCCCGAGCGCGAGCACCGACGCGCTCGCCTCCCAGCCCGGGAGCTCGCCGGGCGCCTGCGCGATTCCGAACGGCAGCAGCGCGAGCGTCGCGCCGATCGTCGTCGCGGTCGAGAGCGTGATCGTGTCGACCCGCTCGGTCTGGCGCTGGAGCAGCAGGCCGGCGAGCGCGTAGCTGACCGATGCGGCGACGACCGCGAGCGTCCCGATCACCGCCCAGGCGTCGACCTCCGGCTGTGCGCCGGTGAGAACGCCGACCCCGACGAGGCCGAGCACGATCCCCACGACGCGAAGCCCGGTCGCGCGCTCGCTGTGCGCGAGCCAGATCGCGAGGACGGCGACGAACAGCGGCACCGTCGCGTTCGCGATCGCCGCGACGCCGGAGTCGATGTGCTTCTGACCCCAGGCGATCAGCGTGAACGGCAGCGCGCTGTTGATCAACCCGAGCGCGAACACGCGCCGGCCGACGCGGCGGAGCCGGCCGAGCAAGCCGCGCCACGCCATCAGCCCGACGAGGAAGATCGCGGCGATCACCAGCCGCCCGGCCATCATCGTCGTCGGCTCGAGGTCGCGGAGCGCGATCTCGATGAACATGTACGAGGCGCCCCAGATGGCGGCGAGCGTGAGCAGCAGGGTCAGGTACGCGCGCACGCGCGCGCTGCTAGCCGGTCGAGGAGCGGCGGCGGTAGACGCCGCCGGAACGCTCGAGGAGCCGTTCGTCCACGAGCAGGCGGCGCAGCGTGGCGTAGTCGTCGTGGAACGCGCCGAGCAGCTCGTTGACCTCGCGCTCCGCGTACGCCCGTCCCGGCTCGAAGCGGTCGGCGAGGTATTCGAGCACGACCCGCCGCAGCGCGGCACGGGCAGGCAGCGAGCGAAGGCGGCCCTCCTCGACGAAGTTGCGCAGCACCGCAGCCTGGTCGTCGGTCGCGCCGGGCAGCTCGCGCTGCCTCGGCGGCCGGTCGCGCGACGCCTCGTCGAGCGACTCGAGCCGCACGCGGAGGCCCTTGTCGCGATCGATCAGGCCGGCCGTGACGAGCCGCGGAAGCACGGTCCGGACCCGGTCCTCGTCCAGGCGGGCTGCCCGGGCGACGTCTTCGGACGTGGTCGCGCCGAGGGCGATCGCGGCGAAGACGCGGAGCCGCTCCTCGTCCGAGAGGAGGCCGGCGAAGGTCGCTGCGGTCATGCCCTTGACGATACCGGCGCACGCCGGGGGCGACGCTACGATGGCCCTCTGACTGCGGTCGCGGAACAGCCGCTCCACCGGGCCCTCGGCCTGACCGACTGGGAGCTCGAGCGAATCCGGGAGCTGCTGGAGCGCGATCCGAACCACTTCGAGCTCGCGGTCTTCTCGCTGCTCTGGTCGGAGCACTGCGGCTACAAGCACTCGGCGCCGCTCCTTCGGCGGCTGCCCTCCTCGGGGAAGCGCGTGCTCCAGGGGCCGGGCGAGAACGCGGGCGTGATCGACCTCGGCGACGGCGAGGCGGTCGCGTTCAAGGTCGAGAGCCACAACCACCCGAGCGCGGTCGAGCCCTTCCAGGGGGCGGCGACGGGTGTCGGCGGGATCCTCCGCGACGTGATCGCGATGGGCGCGCGGCCGGTGGCGCTCCTCGACGGGCTCTACTTCGGCGACCCGGGACACATGTTCCGACGGGCCGTGGCCGGAATTGGCGCGTACGGCAACAGCGTCGGGGTCCCCACCGTCGGCGGCGAGACGCGCTTCGACCCCGCGTACCGCGAGAACGTGCTCGTGAACGCCATGTGCGTGGGACTGCTCCCGGCGGAGCGCGTGACGCGCGCGAAGGCTCGCACGGCCGGGCACACGATCGTCCTCTACGGCGCGACGACGGGGCGCGACGGCATCGGCGGCGCCTCGGTGCTCGCGAGCCAGGAGCTCGACGACGAGTCGTCGGAGAAGCGACCGTCGGTGCAGATCGGCGACCCGTTCACCGGCAAGAAGCTGATCGAGGCCTCGCTCGAGCTCGTCGAGCGCGGTCTCGTCGAGTCGCTCCAGGACTGCGGTGCCGCCGGGCTTGCGTCCTCGCTGTCGGAAATGGCGAGCGAGATGGGGATCGACGTGCACCTCGACCGCGTCCCGCTCCGCGAGCCCGACCTCGAGCCGTGGGAGATCATGATCTCCGAGAGCCAGGAGCGGATGGTCGCGGTCGTCCGCGCCGACATGCTCGAGGCGGTCGAGGCGGTGTGCGCCCACTGGGAGCTCCCGTGCACGCGCATCGGCGAGGTCACCGACACAGGCGAGCTGCGCGCCTTCCACGACGGCGAGGTCGCCGGGTCGATCCCCGCGCGGCTGCTGACCGACGAGTGCCCGCGCTACGAGGTCGAGCGCGAGCCGCGCGCCGCGGAGCCTCACGCGTGGTCGGAGCCCACGCGTGACGACCCCAACGTCGAGAGCAAGGAGTGGATCTTCCGCCAGTACGACCAGCTCGTCGGCTCCCGCACGGTCCGCCGGCCCGGGCTCGACGCGGCGGTGCTCCGCCTGCGCCCGTCGCTGCGCGGGCTCGCCGTCTCGCTCCAGGGGCCGCGGCTCGGCGAGCGCGATCCCTACCGCGCGGGCGCGCAGGCCGTGCTCGGCGCCGCGCTCAACGTCGCGTGCGCCGGCGGGGAGCCGCTCGGGCTGACCGACTGCCTCAACTTCGGCAACCCCGAGAAGCCGGAGATCGGCTGGGAGCTCGAGCGCGCGATCGAGGGCATCGCAGAGGCGGCCGAGGCGCTCGGCGTGCCCGTGGTCTCCGGCAACGTCTCGCTCTACAACGAGACCGAGGGGCGCGCGATCCCGCCGACGCCGGTCGTGGGCTGCGTCGGGCTCGTGCCCGACGTTCGCTACGTCCCGCGCGGCTGGCGCGAGGGCGACGCGATCGTCGCAGCGAACGCCGAGGGCCTGGCCGCCGAGGCCGCGCTCGTCCGCTTCGTCGCGCGCGTCGCACCGCTCCTCTCGCTCGCGCACGACGTCGGCGACGGCGGTGTGGAGGCCGCGCTCGTGGAGGCGGCGCGGTGGAGCGGCGTCGGCGCCGAGGTGGACGTTCCCCAGCGCGCGCGCGTCGTGCTCGCGTGCCCGCCCGAGCGGGTCGGGCGGCTCGGCGCGCAGTTCGAGCAGATCGGCGAGGTCGGCGGAACGACCGTCCTCGGGGAGATCATCGGCTGATGTGCGGTGTCTTCGGCATCCGCTCCCCCGAGCGCGACGTCGCGCGAATCGCCTACTTCGGCCTGTTCGCGCTCCAGCACCGCGGGCAGGAGTCCGCCGGCATCGCCGTCTCCGACCGCGGCCGCGTCACCGCGCTGCGGGAGATGGGCCTCGTCACGCAGGTGTTCTCCGAGGAGAAGCTCCGCGGCCTGCGCGGCGACCTCGCGATCGGTCACACGCGCTACTCGACGACCGGCTCGACGCACTGGGCGAACGCGCAGCCGATCGTGCACAACGGCCGGGCACGCACCGTCGCGCTCGGCCACAACGGCAATCTGACGAACGCCGCCGAGCTGCGCGAGGAGCTCGCGCGCCGCGAGATCCGCGTCCACTCGACCTCGGACAGCGAGCTGATCGCCGCGCTGATCGCGAACGAGGAGGGCCCGCTCGACCAGGCGGTCGCGCGGACGATGGCGAGGCTCGACGGCGCGTTTTCGGTCGTCGCGCTCGCCGAGGACCGCCTCGTCGCGTTCCGCGACCCGCTGGGGATGCGGCCGCTCTGCCTGGGGCGGATCGGGGAGGACTGGGTCGTCGCCTCCGAGACCTGCGCGCTCGACCTCGTCGGCGCGGAGTGGGTCCGAGAGATCTACCGCGGCGAGGTCGTCCTGATCGACGGCGACGGCGTGCACCCGATCCAGGCCGTCGCGCCGAAGGACGGTGGCGCGCTCTGCATCTTCGAGTTCTTCTACCTCGCCCGGCCCGACTCGCGGCTCGCGGGGGTCGAGGTGCACTCCGCGCGCGTGCGCATGGGCGAACGGCTCGCGGAGGAGGCGCCCGTCGACGCCGACCTCGTGCTCCCGATCCCCGACTCGGGGACGCCGGCGGCGATCGGCTTCGCGCGCGCGACGGGCATCCCGTTCAGCGAGGGCCTGATCAAGAACCGCTACGTCGGCCGCACGTTCATCCAGCCCGAGCAGGGCCTGCGCGAGCAGGGAATCCGCCTCAAGTTCAACCCGCTGGCGGAGGTCGCGGGCCAGCGGGTCGTCGTGATCGACGACTCGATCGTCCGCGGGAACACGACGCGGCAGATCGTGCGGATGCTCTTCGACGCGGGCGCGAGCGAGGTGCACGTGCGCATCTCGTCGCCGCCGGTGATCGGCCCCTGCTTCTACGGGATCGACCTCGCCGACGAGGACGAGCTGGTCGCTGCGCGGCGCTCGGTCGAGGCGGTTCGCTCGTACATCGGCGCGTCGACGCTCCACTACCTCTCGCTCGAGGGCCTCCAGGCGGCGACCCGACGGCCCGAGTCGGAGCTCTGCCGCGCCTGCCTCACCCGCGACTACCCCACCGCGGTTCCGGCAGAGGCGGCAAAGCTCCGCTTCGAGCCCGTCTCCTAGTTACTGCTCGAGCACGCGGCTCGCCTTGGCGACGCCGCGGCTGAGGATGTAGGCGATCGTCGTCCACTGGAAGAAGCTCATCCACGTGCCGGTGCTGAGCTCGTCCGCGATCCAGCACACGAGCGCTGCGAGGATCAGCGCGACGAGGTAGACGGCGAACTCCGCGTTGCCCGGAATCGGCAGGCGGGCCATGTCGGGCATGTTCCCCCACGCGGGGCCGCTGGTCACGCTGGTGCCGGAGGGCGGGGTGCTCGGCTGGTCGCCCGGAGGCATTGTCGACATCGTCGGCTCCTTTTCGTCGAAATGGTCGGAGCGACGATCCTACGACAGGTCGTCCGCGCGGCCGTAGCGCACCGCCCGCTCGACCGTGCGCGGGTCGGCGCCTCGCTCGAGCAGCTCCTGCCGGCGCTCGCCCTCGCCGAAGAGGCGCAGGAAGAGCCACGCGAACGCCGCGAGCGTGACGAGCGAGCCCTCGACGAGCATCACCGCCCCGGCCGCAGCCTGGTCCGAGAGCCCGACGTCCACGTACGGGTCGTAGAACACGGTGCCCGACCAGAGGAAGACGTTCGCGAGCAGCGTCGAGGCGAGGCGCACGACGACGATGTAGCCGAGCTTCGCGCCGGACCCGAACCACGCGGGCGCCGGGAGCGTCTCGAGCACCGGCATCCACATGACCGCGCCCGCCGCGAAGAACGTGAGGTGCTCGACCGCGTGCACGAGGTCGTTCTCGATCGCGGCCTCGTACGCGAAGGGAAGGTGCCAGAGGTAGAGGTTCGCCACCCAGAGCGGGAGCGCGACGAACGGGTGCGCGAGCACGCGCAGCGCGCGCACCGGCGGCAGCGCGAGCACGGGGCGCAGCAGCGGACCGGTGAGGCCCGCGAGCAGGGCGAGCGGCGCGAGGTCGCCGAGCAGGAGGTGCTGGAGCATGTGGAACGCGAACCGCTGCTCGCCGAGCGCCGCGACCGGCGAGACGAGCGCTGCGACCAGCAGCACGACGCCGCACGCGAAGAGCGCGAGCCGCCAACGGGGCACGGCCGTCCCGCGCCGCGCGAGCGTCCGCGAGCGCACCGCGTACGCGGCGACGACGAGCGCGAGCGGGGCGAGCTGCAGCGGGTCGAAGGTCCAGTCGCCCACGGCGTCCACTCTAGAATCGCCCGCCGTGCAGGTCTTCCACTACCACCTCGTCACGAACAAGGTGCGCCAGGTCGAGGCGCGCTACCTGGGCAAGCTCGGGTTCGGCCTGGTGGGCCGCCACGGGAGAATCGCCGACGACCTGACCTCGTACGAGTCGGGCGTCTCCTGGGAGGAGCTCGACCGCACGGGGTTCAAGCTGCGGCTGTCCGAGCTCGAGCGCGGGAGCGTCAACGTGGTCGTGCAGCCCGGGCAGTGGGAGCTGCCGCGGCTCGACCATCTCGGGATCGCCCTCGACGAGGACGACTTCGCGGCGACGATCGAGCGTGCGGCCGAGCTCGACCTGCGCGTGCAGGATCACGGCGGCAGGCGCACGTTCGTCGCGACGAACGGCGGCTTCCGGCTCGAGGTCCACCCGCCGCGCGAGTGGCTGGAGGACCTGCTCGAGGCCGGCCGCGAGTTCCGGCTCGGCGAGCTGCACCTGCGCGCGGACGATCCCGACCTGAAGGCCCGCGCGCTCGCGGAGATCCTCGGCCTCGTCCCGGCCGGCACCGCGGTCGCGATCGGCAACGCGGTCGTGCGCTTCCTGCCGGGCGGGCCGCAGGGGCGCCCCCAGCTCGAGGCCGAGCTTTTCCTGTAACTCGCCGGACGCGGTCGTAGACTCCGCGCTTCAGGTGGAGGGGCAGACCTACGAGGCGTCGGGCGTCTCGCTCGCGACCGCGGGAGCGGTCGTCGGCCGCCTCCGCGCCGCGGTCGAGTCGACCGGCGCCCGGGGGTTCGGGGCGTTCGCCGGGCTGCACGAGCTGGACGCACGGCGCCTGCTCGTCGCCTCGACCGACGGTGTCGGCACGAAGCTGAGCCTCGCCCGGGAGCGGGGTGCGCTGCGGGCCTGCGGCGCCGATCTCGCCGCGCACTGCATCAACGACGTGATCACGACCGGCGGCGAGCCGTTGTTCCTGCTCGACTACGTCGCCGCGAACCGGGTCGAGCTCGAGCAGGTCGCCGAGCTCGTGGAGGGGATGGCCGAGGTGTGCCGCGCGGCGGGCTGCGCGCTCGTCGGCGGCGAGACGGCCGAGCTGCCGGGGATCTACCGCGACGACGAGCTCGACTTCGCGGGCACGTGCGTCGGGATCGTCGAGCGCGACAGGCTGATCGACGGCTCGCGCGTCGAGGCGGGCGACGTCGTCGTCGGCTTCCCGTCGAGCGGCGTGCACGCCAACGGCTTCACGCTCGTCCGGCGCCTGCTCGAGCACGACGACTACGACGGCGAGGACCTGCTCGCGCCCACGCGCCTCTACCTGGACGACGTCCGCGCATGGCGCGACCGGGCGAAGGCGTTCGCGCACGTGACCGGCGGGGGGATCCTCGGCAACCTCGAGCGCGTCGTGCCCGACGGGCTCGCCGCGGAGCTCGACTGGGACGCGTGGGAGCGCGGTCCCGTCTTCGACTGGCTCGCGCGCCACGTCGACGAGGACGAGCTCCGGCGGGTCTTCAACCTCGGGATCGGCTACTGCGCCGTGGTCTCGGACCCGGGCGACGCGAACGTGATCGGAAGGATCGTGCGCGCGTGATCGGCGTCCTCGTCTCCGGCGAGGGCTCGAACCTCCAGGCGCTGCTCGACGACGGGCTGCCGATCGTCGCCGTCGCCTCGAACCGAGGCGAGGCGCGGGCGCTGGCGCGGGCGGAGACGGCCGGGATCGCGGCCGAGTGCTTTCCCCTCGGCGCCTACGAGAGCCGCGAGGCGCGCGACGCAGCGATGGCGGACTGGCTCGCGACGCGCGGCGTCGAGTGGGTCGTGCTCGCGGGCTACATGCACCTGCTCCGCCCGGTCTTCCTCGAGCGCTTCACCGGCCGCGTGATCAACGTGCACCCGGCGCTCCTCCCGGAGTTCCCCGGCGCCCACGCGATCGAGGAGGCGCTGGCCGCGGGCGTGCCCGAGACGGGCGCCACGGTCCACTACGTCGACGAGGGTGTCGACAGCGGGCCCGTGATCGTGCAGGAACGCGTCGTCGTCGAGCCGGGCGACACGGTCGAGACGCTGCGCGCGCGCATCCAGGCCGTCGAGCACGAGCTGCTGCCGAGGGTGGTGAGGGATCTGTGCCTCGCGCGCTGATCTCCCTCTACGACAAGACGGGCCTCGACGAGCTCGCGCGCGGCCTCGCCGAGCTCGGGTGGCAGCTCGTCGCGAGCGGCGGCACCGCGGCCATGCTCGGGCAGCTCGGGCTCGAGGTGACCGCCGTCGAGGCAGTGACGGGGGCGCCCGAGCTGCTCGGCGGGCGCGTGAAGACGCTCCACCCGCGCATCCACGCCGGCATCCTCGCGCGGCGGGACCGCGCCGACGACGAAGCGGCGCTCGAGGAGCACGGGATCGAGCCGTTCGACCTCGTCTGCGTCAACCTCTATCCGTTCGGGCAGGTGGCCGCGCGGCACGGGACGACGGAGGAGGAGGCCGTCGAGATGATCGACATCGGCGGCCCCGCGATGCTGCGCGCCGCCGCGAAGAACTTCGCTCGCGTCGCGGCCGTCTGCCGACCCGACCAGTACGCGGTCGTCCTCGGCGAGCTCCGCGAGCACGGCGAGGTCACGCTCGCGACCAGGCGCTGGCTCGCGGGCGAGGCGTTCGCGACGACCGCGACGTACGAGTCGACGATCGCGCGGTGGCTCGGGGACGTGGAGGCGTTCCCCGACCGGCTGATCCCCGCCTTCGAGAAGGTGGCGGAGCTCTCGTACGGCGAGAACCCGCACCAGCGCGCCGCCTACTACTCGGAGATCGGCGCGCGCGTCCACCTGCTCTCGCGCGTCGAGCAGCTCCACGGCAAGGAGCTCTCGTACAACAACCTCAACGACCTGTCCGCGGCGCGCCTGCTCGCGCGCGAGTTCGAGCTGCCCGCGTGCGTGATCGTCAAGCACGCGAACCCGTGCGGCGTCGCGCTCGCGGGGACGATCGAGGAGGCCTACGAGCAGGCGCTCGCGTCCGATCCCACGTCCGCCTACGGCGGCATCGTCGTGCTGAACCGGCCCGTGTCCGCCGCGCTCGGCGCGCGCCTCGCCGAGCAGTTCGTCGAGGTGCTCCTCGCGCCGGGTTATGACGACGCTGCGCTCGAGGCGCTGCGCGTCAAGCAGGGCACGCGGATCCTCGCCGACTCGGAGCGTCGCCGTCCCGACCGGGGCGAGCGCGACTACAAGCGCGTCCTCGGCGGCCTGCTCGTCCAGGACCGCGACCTCGACGTCGAGGACCGCGAGGGCATGCACGTCGTGTGCGGCGAGCCGACCGAGGAGCAGTGGGGCGACCTGCTCTTCGCGTGGCGGGTCTGCAAGCACGTCACGTCGAACGCGATCGTCCTGGCGAAGGGCCTCCGGACCGTCGGCATCGGCGCCGGCCAGCAGTCGCGCGTCGACGCGGTGCGGCTCGCGGTCGAGAAAGCCCGCGAGCACGGGCACGACCTCGGCGGCACGGCGCTCGCGTCGGACGCGTTCTTCCCGTTCGCCGACGGCCCGAGGCTCTCCCTCGAGGCCGGCGTCACCGCACTGATCCAGCCGGGCGGCTCCAAGCGGGACCACGACGTGGTCGCGGCGGTCGAGTCGGCGGGCGCGGTGATGGTCTTCACCGGCCGCCGCCACTTTCGTCACTGAACCGGCGCGACACCTCCGGGTCCACTAGGTCCGGAGTGGACTCGGCCGCATGATCCGCCCATGGTCAGGCGGCTAGGCTTCCTGCGCGTGGCGCGCGAGTACCCCACCGTTCTCGACCTCGTCGGCGACACGCCGATCGTGCGCCTCGAGCGGCTCTCCCGGGATGTCCCTGGCACGATCCTCGCCAAGCTCGAGTACCTGAACCCCGGCGGGTCGGTCAAGGACCGGATCGGCCTCGCGATGATCGAGGCTGCGGAGCGCGACGGGCTCCTGAAGCCGGGCGGGACGATCGTCGAGCCGACGAGCGGCAACACCGGCGTCGGGCTCGCGATCGCGGCCGCGCTCAAGGGCTACCGGTGCATCTTCGTCATGCCCGACAAGATGAGCCAGGAGAAGATCTCGATGCTGCGCGCGTACGGCGCCGAGGTCGTGATCACGCCGACGGCCGTCGAGCACGACTCGCCCGAGTCGTACTACTCCGTCTCGTCGCGGCTCGCGGAGGAGATCCCGGGCGGGTTCAAGCCCGACCAGTACTCGAACCTCGCGAACCCGCAGGCGCACTACGAGCTGACCGCGCCCGAGATCTGGGAGCAGACGGACGGGGGCGACGTCGACGCGATCGTGATCTCGGTCGGCACCGGCGGCACGATCTCGGGCATCGGCCGCTACTTCAAGGAGCAGGGCTCGCGTGCGCTGATCGTCGGCGCCGACCCCGAGGGGTCGGTCTACACCGCGAAGGACGAGAGCGATCTCCACCCCTACCTCGTCGAGGGCATCGGCAAGGACACGTGGCCGGCGACGATGGACCCGGACGTGGTCGACGAGTGGATCCGCGTCTCCGACCGCGACTCCTTCCTCGTCGCGCGCCGGCTGGCGCGGGAGGAGGGGCTGCTCGTCGGCGGGTCCGGCGGCTCGACCGTGTGGGCGGCGATCCAGGTCGCGAAGCGGCTGGGCGCCGACGCGCGGATCCTGACCATGCTCCCCGACTCCGGACGCTCCTACATGTCGAAGTTCTACGACGACAACTGGATGCTCGAGCACGGGTTCGTCGAGCGCCAGGCGCCGCTGCCGACGGTCGAGGAGCTCCTGCGCTCGAAGACCCTCGAGGAGGCGGCCGTCCCGCAGCTGATCACGATCTCCGCGCACCAGAAGGTCGGCGAGGCGATCGACACGATGCAGCGCTACTCGATCTCGCAGGTCGCGGTCGTGCGCGACGGGCAGGTTGACTCGCTCGCCGACGTGATCGGCTCGCTCCAGGACCGCGACCTCCTCGACCGCGTGTTCAAGAACCCGGACGCGCTGCACGAGGACGTCGCCAACGCGATGCAGCCGCCGCTTCCGGCCGTCGAGGTCAGCGACTCGCTCGACGAGGTGTTCGCGACGCTGACCGGTCGGACGAACGCCGTCGTGGTCGCACGCGGGGGCAAGCCCGTCGGCGTGCTCACGCGCTCCGACCTGCTCGAGTACCTCGCGCACAGCCGGTAGAGGCCTTGCGGACGGCCGTCTTCTCGGACGTCCACGGCAACCTCGTCGGGCTCGAGACGTTCCTCGCCGACGCGGCCGAGCGCGACGTCGACGCCTACGTCTGCCTCGGCGACGCGCTCCAGGGCGGGCCGCAGCCGCGCGAGTGCCTCGACCGAATCGGCGAGCTCGGCTGCCCCGTCGTGCTGGGGAACGCGGACGCCTTCCTGATCGACCTCGACCCAGGCATCGAGGCGGCGACGCCGGACCAGCTCGACGTCGCGCGCTGGACGCGCGAGCGGCTCGGCGAGGACGGGATCGAGCGGATTCGCGCCTTCGAGCCGACGGTTCGCCTCGACCTCGGCGGCGGCCGCACGCTGCTCGCGATGCACGGCTCGCCGTCCTCGTTCGACGAGATCCTGCTCCCGTCGACGCCCGAGGACGCCGTGCGGAAGGCGATCGCCGGCACGGACGCCGACATCGTCGCCGGCGGGCATGTGCACCTGCAGTGGACGCGCCCGATCGCGCACCGCATCCTGCTGAACCCCGGCAGCGTGGGGCTGGCGTACGACCACGAGCAGGAGGACGAGGACGATCCGCGGCTCTCGCCGTGGGCCGAGTACGCGATCCTCGACTCGGACGAGCGGCTCTCGATCGAGCTCCGCCGCGTGCCGTTCGAGCCCGCGGAGGTGGTGCAGGCGATCCAGGCGAGCGGTCGGCCGCACGGCGCGGCGCTCGCGGGTGGCTGGCGCTAGTCGGCGACGGCGAGCGTGATCCCCGCCTCCGGCACCTGCCGGACGGCGGCGTCCCGTGCGAAGAGCCCCTCGCGCGAGAGCAGGAACAGCTCGGGGACGATCTCGGCGCGGATCTCGCCGCGCGCGTAGACCCGGACGATCGAGCTCTGCGAGACGACGATCCCGACCGCCTTCGTCTGCGCGGTCACCGAGGCCGCGGCCGCATGTCGCGTTCCGAGGCCGGGGACCAGCTGGACGCTCGAGTCGACGTCGATGTAGCGCGCCGCGGAGACGAACGTCCCGTGCTTGTCGACGACGAACGCCCCGTCGAGCTGCGCGAGCTCCTTGACCGTCTCGCGGAACTCCGCCGAGCCCACGTTGAGCAGCTCCGTCGCGTGCCCGTAGAGTGGGTCGAGCAGGAGCGAGCGCGACCGTTCGAGCACGTTGTCGACGTCGCCGACGACGAAGAGCGTCCCGATCTTCCGCCCCTCGCGGCCCTCGCGCGCGATCTCGACGGCGAGCTGGAGGACGGCCTCGACGGTGTCGCGCATCGCGGCGGTGCAGTGCGCGCTCGTCGCCACGCTGCCGAAGATGCGCTCCAGGTCGCTCATCCTCGTTTCAACGGCCCGGCCAACTCCGGTATTCCTACGGCGTGCACCCGGCCGGGGAAACCGAGGTCAGTCGCGAGGAAGCGCGGCGCATCGCCGTCCGGGCGCAGCTGCTCGACGGATCGGCCAAGGGCGTCCTCGAGACCGTACGGCAGCTCGGGTACCTCCAGATCGACCCGATCTCGACCGTCGCGCCGCCGCAGCACCTCGTGCTCTGGAGCCGGCTCGGCGGGGCCTTCGACCGCGCCGAGCTCGACCGCCTGCTCTGGGAGGAGCGGAAGCTCGTCGAGTGGCGAGCGTTCATCTGGCCGATCGAGGACCTACCGCTCCTCCGCGCGCGCATGCGGCGCCGGAGCTCACGCGGGCTCGAGTACGTCCGGGAGCACGCGTCGTTCCGCCGCTACGTGCTCCGAGAGCTCGAGCGGCGCGGCCCGCTGCTCTCGCGCGAGATCGACACGCACGCGAGCAGGCGCGGCGCCGAGCGCCACGACTGGTGGGGCAGCCGGCAGATGGGCCTCATGCTCGAGGTCCTGGCCGCCAGAGGGGAGGTCGCGATCGTCGGGCGCCGCGGCAAGCAGCGCGTGTGGGACCTGGCCGCCCGCTGGTACCCCGAGACCGAGACGCTCCCGTGGCCGGAGGCCGAGCGGCTGCACGCCGAGCGGCGGTTCCGGGCGCTCGGCGTCCGCAGCGAGAAGGGCCGCTGGCTCGCCCATCCCGACGCGACCGACGGCGCCGTCCCCGACCGTGCGACGTTGCTCTCCCCCTTCGACAGGCTGATCCACGACCGCGCGCGCACACATGCGCTCTGGGACTTCTTCTACCGCCTCGAGATGTACGTCCCGAAGGCGAAGCGGGAGTACGGCTACTACGTGCTGCCGCTGCTCGTCGGCGACGAGCTCGTCGGACGAGCCGAGCCCGTCTTCGACACGAAGACGCGGACGCTGCGTCTCCTCGGCGCCTGGGGCGACACGTCGCGGCTCGACGAGGCCGTGCGCGGTCTCGCCGCGTGGCTCGGGGCCGACCGGGTCGTGGGCTGAACCGGCCGTTTGCGCGCAACGGGCCGGGGTACGTGGACCCGTCCTAGCAGGAATGGAACCGACCGAAAAAAGGAGGGTTCATGGCGACGACCGACATCTGGACCTATCGCGACGACACCCTCGTCGGCAACGCGCTCGTCGGGCTCGACGTGGTGGCGAGCGACGGCGACATCGGCAAGGTCGACGAGGCGACGGACGATGCCGGCACGAGCGGGCTCGTCGTCGACACCGGCACGTGGATCCTCGGCACGAAGGTGCTGCTCCCGGCCGGCGTGATCGAGCGAGTCGACCTCGACGAGGAGAAGGTCTACGTCAAGCTCACGAAGGACGAGATCAAGAACGCGCCCGAGTACGACGAGTCGAGACGAGCCGACGAGGACTACCGCGCGCGGCTCGGCGCGTACTACGGCGACCGCGGGGAGGCCTGATGGACACCTGGGTCTGGATCGTCCTGATCATCGCCGCCGTGATCCTGGTCGGCGCCGTGCTGGCCCTCACCGGGCGCGGACGGCGTCTGGACGCGAAGCGCGACGAGGCCGGCGTCCTGCGCGACCGTGCCGGCGTCCGCGAGGAGCAGGCGCGGCGCGCAGAGGAGGAGGCCGAGCGCGAGGCGCGGGAGGCGCGGCGGCGGCAGGAGCTCGCGGAGCAGCGGGCCGACGAGGCCCGCCACGAGCGGGAAGCCGCGCGCACGACCGCCGCGCGGGCCGACGACGTCGATCCCGACGTGTGACGTCGAGAGCGGCCCCCGGCGTCGTAGCCGGGGCGCCGCTCTCTACAATCGCTGCGTGGACTTCGAGACGCGCGCGATCCACGACGGCCAGGACCCCGACCCGGCGACGGGCGCGGCGATCGTCCCGATCTACCAGACGTCGACGTACGTCCAGGACGCCGTCGGCGAGAACAAGGGCTACGACTACTCGCGCGTCGCGAACCCGACGCGCACGGCGCTCCAGCTCTGCCTCGCCTCGCTCGAAGGCGCGGAGCACGGGGTCGCGTTCTCCTCGGGCATCGGCGCGACGACGACGCTGATGCACCTGCTCAACCCGGGCGACCGGACCGTCCTGATCGCGGACGTCTACGGCGGCGTCTACCGGATGACCTCGCAGGTCTACGAGCCGAAGGGCTACCTCTTCGACTACGTGCCTGCCGACGAGTTCCCGAACCTGCGCGAGCGCCTCGACGACAACACGCGCATGGTCTGGATCGAGACGCCGTCGAACCCGATGCTGAACGTGGTCGACATCGAGGCCGCCGCCGCCGCCGCGCACGAGGTCGGCGCCATCCTCGTCGTCGACAACACCTTCGCGAGCCCGTACCTCCAGCAGCCGCTCGCGCTCGGCGCGGACGTCGTCGTCCACTCGACGACGAAGTACCTCGGCGGGCACTCGGACGTGATCGGCGGCTTCGTCGCGACGAACGACCCGACGATCGCCGAGCGGCTCTACTTCCTCCAGAAGTCGCTCGGCGCCGTGCCTGGGCCGTTCGACTCGTGGCTCGTCCTCCGCGGGGTCAAGACGCTCGCCGTGCGCATGCGCAAGCACTGCGAGAACGCGCGCGCGATCGCGGCGTGGCTCGAGCAGCAGGCCGGCGTGGAGCGCGTCCTCTATCCGGGGCTCCCGGCGCATCCGGGCCACGAGATCGCTGCGCGCCAGATGCGGGACTTCGGCGGGATGATCTCGTTCCTCGTCGGCAGCGAGCAGGAGGCGGTCGAGCTCGTCGCGCGGACGAAGCTCTTCCTGCTCGCGGAGTCGCTCGGCGGCGTGGAGTCGCTGATCGAGCATCCCGCCCGCATGACGCACGCCTCGACGGCCGATGCGCCGTTCGCGGCGCCGCGGAACCTGATCCGGCTCAGCGTCGGGATCGAGTCGGCGGACGACCTGATCGCCGACCTCGAGACGGCGCTCGTGCGCTCGGCGGCAGCCGCAGGCGCTTGATCCCGCAGCCGATCGACCTCCACCACCAGGGCGTCGAGCGGTCGATCGGCGTCTACCTGCTCGAGACGAGGGACGGGCCGGCGCTCTTCGACTGCGGGCCGAGCACCGCCCTCGACGGTCTGAAGCGCGGCCTGCGCGACCACGGTCTCGAGCTCACGGACGTCCGCCACCTCCTGCTCTCGCACATCCACCTCGACCACGCGGGCGCGGCGGGCGTGCTCGTCCGCGAGCATCCGGGACTGCGCGTCCACGTCTCGGAGGTCGGCGCGCCGCACCTCGTCGAGCCGTCGCGGCTGGAGGCGAGCTCGCGCCGGCTCTACGGCGAGTCGTTCGACGCGCTCTGGGGCGAGCTGGCACCGGTTCCGGAGCGCAACGTCGAGGTCGTCGAGAACGACGTGCTCGGGCTCGAGTGCTTCCCGACTCCGGGGCACGCATACCACCACGTCTGCTACCTCGACGACGAGGGGACGCTGTACGCGGGCGACGTGTGCGGTGTCCGGATCCTCCCCGAGCGGCTCGTGGTCCCGCCCGTGCCGCCGCCGGAGATCGACGTCGAGGCGTGGAACGCCGCGCTCGACGAGATCGCCCGGCGCGAGCCCGGCCGGCTCGCGCTGATCCACTTCGGCGTCGTCGAGGACGACGTCCCGGACCACCTCGACCGGCTGCGCGCGCGCCTCCACGCCTGGGAGGAGCTGGTCGAGCGCGGGCTCTCCGAGCAGGAGTTCGACGACGCGATGCGCGCCGACATCGAGGACGAGCTCGGGCGCTCCGCCGACGCCTACCTGGCGGCCGCGCCCCCCGGTGCCTACCAGGGGCTGAAACGCTGGGTGGAGAAAACTAGGCCCAACCGGTCACCAGCCAGCGACGTCGCCTGAAGCGCGCGCCGAGGGTCGCGAGCCGCACGCAGATGAGCACGAACAGCGCCGACCAGACGCCGACGATCCCCCAGTCGTAGGCGAGCGCGGCGAGCGCCACCGCGACGCCTGCCGCCATCGAGGCCAGCATCGACCACATCAGGTAGCGCACGTCACCCGCGCCGATCAGGATCCCGTCGAGCGCGAACACGGCGCCGTTCAGCGGCTGCATCAGCGCGAAGATCGGCCAGAGGTCGCGCGCCGCGTCGAGCACGGCCGGGTCGCTCGTGAAGACGCGCGGCAGCCAGCCCTCGAGCATCAGCATCAACGCGGCGAACGCGAGGCCGAGGTAGACGGTCATCACGATCATCCGCGCGCTCGCCGCGTAGGCACCGTCCGCGTCTCCCGCACCGAGCATCCGGCCGACGATCACCTGCCCGGCGATCGCGATCGCGTCGAGCAGGAGCGCGAGGAAGACCCAGAGCTGGAAGGCGATCTGGTGCGCGCCGATCGCCTCGTCGCCGAAGCGCGCGGCGACCGCCCCCGCCACCGCGAACGACGCGTAGAGCGCGGTCGTGCGCACGAACAGATGCTTGCCCACGCGGAGCAGCCGCCGCAGGAGGTCGAGCCGGAACGCGAACCGGCCGTGCGTCTTGCGGAGCATCCGGACGAGGAACGCGACGCCCATGCACGCCTGCGCGATCGCCGTCCCGGCGGCCGAGCCCTGGATCCCCCAGCCGAAGCCGTACACGAACGACGCGACGAGCACGATGTTGAGCCCGTTCGCCGCCACCTCGATCACGAGCGGCGT
>JAICPI010000089.1 GCA_025929895.1 Thermoleophilia bacterium | reverse complement strand
CAGGCCAAGCTCGTCGTGCGCTCGCGCGCCTGGCGCAACGTGCTCGCGGAGGCGTACCCGGACACGGATGTGCGCTGGCGAAGCGTCTTCGGCGCCTACGCGGCGGGGGTCGGCGTGAACGCGATCCTCCCGGCGCGCGGCGGCGACCTCGTCAGGCTCTACCTCGCCAAGCATCGAATCGAGGGCGCGACGTATCCGACGCTGACCGCGAGCCTCCTCGTCGAGGCCGTGTTCGACTTCCTCGTCTCGGCCTCGCTGCTCGTGTGGGCGCTCTCCCTCGGCGTGCTGCCCGGGCTCGACACGGTCCGGCGGCTGCCGTCGATCGACTGGCTCTGGCTGTTCCATCACCCGCAGCTCGCCGCGGCGCTGGGAGTCGCCGCCACGGTCGGCTTGGTGGTCCTGTACGCGTTCGGCCGGAGACGGTGGCGGGACTTCCGCGACCGCGTGGCCCAGGGTGTCGTGATCCTGCGGCGCCCGCGCCGCTACCTCCGGCGCGTGGTGGCCTGGCAGGCCCTCGACTGGATGCTCAGGCTCGCGACGATCTACTTCGTCCTCCGCGGGTTCGGGCTCGTCGCAAACCTCCACAACGCGCTGCTCGTGCAGGTCACGCAGAGTCTCTCGACGCTCATGCCCCTGACGCCGGGGGGCCTCGGGACCGAGCAGGCGCTCCTCGTCTACGTCTTCCGCGGCGAGGCACCGACCGGGGCGCTGCTCAGCTTCAGCGTCGGAAGGCTGGCCGTCATCACGGCCGTGAACGTCGTGGTCGGCTTCGCCGCGATCGGGCTGATGCTCCGAACGTTCCGGTGGCGCCGCCGTGTCGAATCCGGGCAGCTGGACGCACGGTAGTCTCGCCCGATGCGCACGCGTCCACTCGGCGACGGCGGGCCGTTGGTATCGGTCGTCGGGCTCGGCTGCAACAACTTCGGGTCGCGCGTGGACGAGCGGGGGACGCGCGCCGTCGTCGACGCTGCGCTCGAGGCCGGCGTGACGCTGTTCGACACCGCGGACGTCTACGGCAACCGCGGCGGCAGCGAGGAGCTGCTCGGCAAGGCGCTGAAGAAGCGCCGCGACAGGGTCGTGCTCGCGACGAAGTTCGGCCACGCGATGAGCGACGACGCGCCGCCGAACCGCGGCTCGCGCGAGTACGTCCGGAGCGCGATCGAGGCGTCGCTGAAGCGCCTGCGCACCGACTGGGTCGATCTGTACCAGTACCACCGGCCCGACGGGATCACGCCGGTCGCCGAGACGCTCGGCGCCCTGAACGAGCTCATCGAGGAGGGCAAGGTGCGCCACGTCGGCTCGTCGAACTTCCACGGGCGCATGGTCGTCGAGGCGGACGACCTCGCGCGCGACCGCGGCTGGGCGCGCTTCGTCAGCGCGCAGAACGAGTACTCGTTCCTGAAGCGCGGCGCCGAGGAGGAGCTGCTGCCAACTTGCGAGCGGCTCGGAATCGGCGTCCTCCCCTATTTCCCGCTCGCGAGCGGGCTGCTCACGGGGAAGTACCGCCGCGGCCGGCCCGCCCCGGCCGGCAGCCGGCTCGTCACCAGGCCGGAGTACCTCACGGACGAGGCCTTCGACCGGGTCGAGGAGCTCGAGCGCTACGCGGAGGAGCGCGGCGTCACGCTGCTCGACGTCGCGATCGGCGGGCTCGCCGCGATGCCCGCGGTCGCGTCCGTGATCGCGGGAGCGACGAAGCCCGAGCAGGTCCGTGCGAACGCCGCGGCGGGCGCGTGGGAGCCGACCGCGGAGGAGCTCGCCGCGCTCAGCGCGGCACCGACCGCTTCCGGATGAACGCGAGCATGCGCTCCCAGGCGTCGGCCGAGGCCTCGGCGAAGTCCTCCTGCTTGCGGTCGAAGAAGCTGTGCGGCGCGCCCGCGTACGTGATCAGCTCGTGCTCGACGCCTGCGGCCTCGAGCGCCCGCTCGTAGGCCTCGACGGCCTCGGCGGGGATGCCCGGGTCGGCGCCGCCCATCAGGCCGAGGATCGGCGCCGTCAGCTCGGCGGCGCGCTGCGCGGGGCCGGGCGTGCCGTCGTCCAACGGACCCGGCCTGCCGTAGAAGCCGATCGCGCCCGCGAGCCCGTCCTGTTCCGCCGCGGCGAGCCACGACTGGCGCCCGCCGAAGCAGAAGCCGACCGTGAAGACGACGCTGCACGTCTGGCGCAGGTGCGCGACCACGGCGGCGAGGTCGGCTTGGACGCCCGCGGTCGTGGTCTGCTGGACGTGCTCCCGGTACTCGAAGTCGTCGTCGCGCTTCGCGACCCCGGCGGTGCGGCCGAAGTAGTCGAAGGCAACGGCGGTGAAGCCGCGCTCGGCGAACCGCAGCGCCAGCTCCTCGTAGAAGCGGTAGAGGCCGCGGACGTCGGGCAGGATCGCGATCCCGACGCCGCCGGGCGACTCCGGGACGGCCGCGAAGGCCGCGAAGCGGTTCCCGTCACGCGACTCGAGGACGAGCTCGTCGTGCGAGACGGACGCGCCGCTGATGCTCGGGACCGGCGGTGTCGAGTCGAGCTCGAAGCACACGCCGCTGACGATAGACCCTCAGAGCTCGATCGCGAGCCGCAGGCGCAGCGAGTACGGCAGCCTGACGCCGGTGGTGCTGACCACGCGCGCCGCGCAGGTGGCGGGGCCGAGGTTCGGCACGTCGATCGTCCGCGTGGCGCGACCGCGCGCGAAGCTCTGGCTCGCGACGCGGCGGCCGTTGCAGTTCACCTCTACCCGGGCGCGGACGCCGGCCCTGCTCGCGCTGCCGACCCTCGCCGTGAAGGTCACGCGGCGACCCGGGCCGAGCAGGCCGAACGGGATCGCCTGCGCGCGCCGCGGGGCGAGCGTGCCGCTGCGCGTGATCACGAGGGGCGGGGCCGCGGGAGTGGCGGGCGGCGCGACGGGGGGCGTGCCGCCGAGCTCGGCGAGGAGCGCCTGCTTCAAGGGCTCGTCCGGCGGGCTCAACCACGGGATCGAGTAGCGGTGCGGGAGGTGGATCCACGCGTAGTCCTCGGCGAAGATCTCGCCGACGCTGCGGCTCCAGCCGCGCGAGTAGTCGAACGCGACCTGCCCGGTCTGCGCGAGCCGCTCCATCCCCCGAAGCTGCCACCAGACGGGCGTGCCGTTCAGCTCGGGCACGCCGGACACGTTCCACGTCCGGTCGACGTGGTGGCCGTACTCGTGCAGGAACGTGCTGGCGACGCGGATGTCCTTGCCCGCGGGCACGACGATCGTGGCGGTGTTGCGGCCGCGCGAGTAGCAGGCCTCGGCGGCCAGGCCGCAGATCCGCTGCACCTCGTTCTCCGTCACGATCCGAGTCACGACGGTGCTGATCTCGTCGCCGTGCGCGGCCGCGCGCAGGAGGGCGGCGTACCACTCGACGTCGACGTCCGCGGCCTGCACGTCGAAGGTGATCGCACGGCCCTGCGCGTCCTGCGACGTGACGATCTCTGCGCTCGCCCCCGTGGCGAGCGCGAGCGCCGCGACGAGCGAGACGAGGAGCGCCTGGAGCTTCCGGGTCACGGCCGGGAGAGTCTGGACGCTCGCGCTGAGAGGACGCTGGGAACGGCGTAAGAGCACGGTAAAACCCCGGTCGCGCGGGCGAGGGGCGGTACTAGCGGGAACGCCGGCGGGCGCGGCGTGGAGCGATCTCGACCACGAGTCGAGTCGCCTCCGCATGGCGTCCGTCCGAGCCGTTGCCGATCTGGAACTCGACGAGCAGGCCGGCACAGGAGCCGACCGGCGGCGAGTCCGCGAAGCCGTCGGCGCCGACGTAGAGCCGCTCGCCTTCGTCCGTCTCGATGAAGCCGTGGCCCTTCTCCTCGTTGAACCACAGCATCCGGCCGCGCATCCAGATCCTTTCGGGTGAGGCCGTGGTCGCCGAAGCGACCACGGCCTGGAAGAACGAACTAGCCGACGAGAGCGACGTTCGTCGCCTCGGGGCCCTTCTCGCCTTCGCGCTGCTCGTACTCGACGCGCGCGCCTTCGGTCAGGCTCTTGAAGCCTTCACCGGCGATGTTGCTGTGGTGGACGAAGAGATCCTTCCCGCCGCCTTCCGGGGCGATGAAGCCGTATCCCTTGCTGTCGTTGAACCACTTCACGGTTCCGCTTGCCATATGAAAAACACCTCCTTACATCACTCACGAACAAGTAAGGAGGGCGCACACGCGCGAACCGGACTCGCTCTAACTTGGAACGTACGGTAGCAGGCGAACTGCCGACCCGCTCGTCGGGCGGGGCGCTGCCGCGTCTCGTGGAGACTCGGCGGCACCCCTCGGCCCGACGCTCGTCTGCATCCGTTAGGCGGCGTTCTCGAGCTCGCTCTGGAGGCGCGTGAACGCCTGCTTCTCGAGCTGGCGCACGCGCTCGCGCGTGAGCTTGAGCTCCTCGCCGATCGCCTCGAGCGACTGCGGCTGGCCGTCGAGCCCGAAGCGAAGCTCGATCACCCGCGCCTCGCGCTCGGGCAGTCGCGCGATCGCGCGGCGGACGAGGTAGCGCTGGTACGAGTCCGCGGCCTCGTCGACCGGGTCTGCCGACGTCGTGTCGGCGAACATTTCGCCGAGCTCGCTGCCCTCGTCCGCGCCGACGTGCTGGTTCAGCGACACGTTGGCCGCAGCGGCGTCGAGCGCCTCGTGGACGTGGTTCAGCGGGATCTGCGTCGCCTCGGCCAGCTCCTCGCGTGTCGGCTCGCGGCCGAGCGATGCCTCGAGCTTGTTGCGCTCGCGCGAGATCTTGACCCGGCGCTCGTGCACGTGCACGGGCACGCGGATCACCGTCGACTGGTTCGAGACGGCCCGCTGGCACGACTGGCGGATCCACCAGGTCGCGTACGTCGAGAACTTGAACCCCTTGCGCCAGTCGAACTTCTCCACGGCGCGGTTCAGCCCGATCGTCCCTTCCTGGACGAGGTCGAGCAGGCCGAGGCCGTGGCCCTGGTAGCGCTTCGCGATCGAGATCACGAGGCGGAGGTTCGAGTTGATCATCCGCTCCTTGGCCGCGAGGTCGCCGCGCTCGATCCGCTTCGCGAGCGCGACCTCCTCGGCCGCCGTGAGCAGGGCGTGCTTGCCCGCCCGGTTCATGAACAGGGTGAGCGCGTCGGCCGTCCCGACGGCCGGGCTCGCCTCGTACGTCGGCTCGGGCTCGGGCGCGAGGATCTCGACGTCCCGGCTCTCGAGCTCAGCGCGAAGCGCCCCGAGGTCGTCCTCCTCGAGGTCGTGCTCGACGGCGAACGCCTCCAGGGCGGCCTCGTCGATGTGGCCGCGCTCCTCGGTGTCTTCGAGGAACGCGTCGAACGGTGCTTCGAGCATGGTGATCAGTGCTACTCAACTCCCTTGCATCCGTAGGAAACGAGGCGGCGCGCCGAGGGCGCACTACCCCGTACAAGAGGGAACGCGCCCGGGGGCCGGGCTATTCCCGGCTCAGTCTGACGATTTTTCCAGCGCCCGGACCCGCCCGGCGAGCCTCGTCAGCAGCGCGACCGTGATGCTGGGCTCGTTGCGGAGCAGGCGCAGGAACGGCTTCCGGGGCAGCCGCATCGTCTGGAGCTCGCTGTCGGCCACGACCGTCGCCGAGCGCGGCGCCCCGTCCAGGAGCGCCATCTCGCCGAAGTAGTCCCCCGTGCGGAGGATCTTGGGGCGGGTTGCCAGGATCCGGGCGCGGCCGGAGAGGATCAGGTGGAACGCGTCCCCAGGCTCGCCCTGCTGGATCACGACCGTCCCCGAGGAGAACTCGCCGACCCGGGCGAGCTCGGCGATCTTGTTCAGCTGCCGCTTCCCCACGTCCGCGAAGAGCGGCAGCTCGGCGAGCACCCGCGCCCAGTCCCGGGTCGTGGGCTTGCTCCAGTCGCGGCCGCCGATCAGGTCGAGGATCGGGGGTGGGAGGGTCTGGGACACGGTGCGACGCTACCGGGGCCGGGGCTTCGGATCAACCCGGCCACGGCTTCCCCGCGCGCTCGAGCGGGAGGCCGCGCTCGCGCCACTCGTTCTTGCCGCCGGGGTAGTGGCGCACGTTCGTGTACCCCAGCGCGACCAGCCGCTCGGCGGTCTCGATCGAGCTCTCGCAGTCGGGGTTCGCGCAGTAGACGACGATCTCCGCGTCCTTCTCCGGGAGCCGGCGGGCAGCGGCGGCGTCGACGTCGTGGGGAGCGAGGTTGATCGCGCCCGGGAGGTGCGAGTGCGCGAAGGACATCGGGGGCAGCGCATCGACGAGCACCACGGGGTCCTCGCCGTCCAACTTGCCCTGGAGCTCCTCGCAGGTGATCGAGGAAACCGCCACCCCGGGACCCTAGACTCGCCGGGCAGGTGGAGCTCGCCGCCTTCCTCCTCGTCGCAGCGGTCGTGATCGTCACGCCCGGCCAGGACACCGCGCTCACGATCCGGAACACGCTCGTGGGCGCCCGGAGGGGCGGTGTCGCGACGGCCGCGGGCGTGTCTGCCGGACAGGCCGTCTGGACGCTCGCGACGAGTGTGGGCCTCGCAGCCGTGATCGCCGCCTCGGAGCCGCTGTTTCGCGCAGTCAAGCTCGCAGGGGCGGCGTATCTCGTCTTCCTCGGCCTGCAGTCGCTCGTTCACGCCGCCCGCACGCGGAGCGTCGAGCACGAGCGCGACACGCGTCGCGTCGCAGCGCGGCGCGCGGCGCGCCAGGGTCTGCTCAGCAACCTCGCCAACCCGAAGATGGCCGTCTTCTTCACGAGCCTCCTGCCGCAGTTCGGCGGCGAGTCGTTCGGCGCGCTGCTCGCCCTCGGCTTCGTCTTCTGCGCGATGACGTTCGCCTGGCTCACCGCGTACGCGGTCGTCGTGGCCAGGGCCGGCGACGTCCTGCGCCGCCCCCGCGTGCGGCGTGCGCTGGACGCGGCCCTTGGCGCCGTGCTGGTCGCGTTCGGGCTGCGGCTTGCGGCCCAGCCGCGCTAGCCCGAACCTGCCGATCCCTGGAGAAACCGGCGATTCGCGCGGCTGCGAGGTTTCGCCGGGGGCGTCGGAGGTAGACCCCCCGTCCTAGCAGACAAGAGAAACGGGGCTCGGCTGGAGCCCGGAGGAGGGGTCGACCATGAACCGAATCACAGCGCTCTGCGCAACTGCCCTCGCGGTCCTGCTGCTCGCGGCACCCGCGACGGCGGCCGTGCAGGAAGGGCTCGTGAACGTGAACGTCGAGGACAACACGATCCTCGTGCCGCTGAGTGTGGCGGCGAACGTGTGCGACGTCACCGTTGCCGTGCTCGCCTCGGATCTGCAAGACGGAACGGCGACCTGCGACGCGCTCGCGACGAGCGACGCGACCGTGACCGAGCCGACGAACAACAGCCGCGAGACGCGGCAGAACGGGCTGATCAACGTCAACATCGAGGATCTCGTCGTGCTGGTGCCGATCGCCGTCGCCGCGAACGTCTGCGACGTCGACGTGGTCGTGCTCGCGAGCGAGATCCTGCTGAACGACGCCACGCAGTGCACCGCGGATGCGGGCGCCGAGGGCATCGTGTCCGGTCCCGCGGGCGGCGGGGGCGGCGGCGACGCGACCGTGCAGGAAGGGCTCGTGAACGTGAACGTCGAGGACAACACCATCCTCGTCCCGATCGCGATCGCGGCGAACGTCTGCGACGTCACCGTCGCGGTGCTCGTGACGGAGCTTCAGGACGGGCCT
>JAICPI010000092.1 GCA_025929895.1 Thermoleophilia bacterium | reverse complement strand
CGTCGACGAGGTCGGACCGCCGCTCTGAGCGGAAAAGCTGGCCGTTCGGCGGGCGACAGTCCCGCGGCACAGGGCGATCCTTCGTGCGGAACGAAACGTGCGGATCGAGCTCGACGACACGGCGGCGGCATCGGAGCTGGTGGGATTCCTCCGAAGCTTCGACTGCGAGGCGCGCCCGATCGCGGCGCACCTCGTCGAGGTCGAGTTCGAGCAGCCGCGCGCGGGCATCGTTCCGGCCTCGCTCGACCGGATCCGGCTGGACGCCTTCGTCCGCGTGTGGAACACGTACCACCCGTCCGCCGTCGCAAGACTGCTCGACGACCAGCGCGTGCCCTCGGTCTAGCTCCGGCCTCCTACAATCCGGTTCGTGGCCGCCCGCCTCGAGGGTCTCACGCGTGGCACGCTCGCGACTGCACCCACCGTCTGCCACGAGTGCGTGTGGTGGCAGTCACGCGGCGGGAAGCACGCGAACAAGGCGCGGTGGATCGACCGCGCGGAAGAGGGCCGGGGGGCGTGGGGGACGGTCTACTACGACGAGCACGGGCGCACGCTCGGCTCGATGCAGTACGGCCCGTCGGAGCTGTTCCCGCGTGCCGCCGAGCTGCCTACCGGCCCGCCGTCGCCCGACGCCGTGCTCGTCACCTGCGCGTACCTCGTCGACTTCTCGAGCCCGTGGGTGATGCAGTCGCTCTTCCTCGCCGCGATCGGCGACGCGCGCGACCAGGGAGCGAAGGCGCTCGAGGCGTTCGCCTACCGCTATCCCGAGGGCGAGTCGGCGTACGAGCGCTTCCAGGTGCACAAGACGATCTTCCCGCGCGACTTCCTCTCCGACTTCGGCTTCTTCACCGTCCGGACGCAAGGTCGCGTCGAGCTCGTCCGCCTCGAGCTCGCTGGGCTCCAGCCGGTTGTCGAAGGACGGCGCGCGAAGGTGCTCCGCGTCGTCAAGGAGGCGTTCTTCCCGGAACCGGTCCCGGCCCCTAGGCGGCCGTGAGGCTCAGGAGGAGCAGTTCGAGATGGGCACGCTGATGCCCATGAACGTCCAGCCGTCGGTGCCGCCGAACTGCTTGTTCCAGTAGCAGCCGGTCTGCGTCAGCTCGGAAACGGTGCCCAGCGGGACGAGCATCGGCGGTTCATACGGGGGCGCGGACGCCTCGAGGCCCGAGAGCTTCATGCACTCACCCTAGAAACGTGCCGCGAACCGCGCAACTCACCGGTTGGGGGGGACGAGAATGAGCCCCGACCGGCTCTGCAGCCGAACGGGGCTCATCCGTTCGCGTGAAGCCTCAGCCGGACGTGCAGGCGACCTGCTGGTTCTGGAAGGTGAAACCGTCCGAACCGACATAGTCCTTGTTGCAGCCCAGCGTCAGCTCCTGGAGAGCACCGAGTTCCACGAGCGCCGGGGCCTCGTAGGCTGCGGTGCTCTTCCTCGGCAATGCCTCCATCAGTGTCTCCTTTGGAAGCCGGACTTCACACGGAGGACGCTAGCCAGGGGGGCAAGCAGTCACAACTAGCCGCTGGACTAGAGTTGACACACTGGTCCGAGCCCCGAATCCGGCCCGGATAGAGTCGCCGGGCGACGATGGCCGCCGCCCAGCCCCCCGCCGAGCAGCGCCCCGGCATCGGCGCGTACGGCCTTCGCCTCGCGAACGTCGAGGACGCCCGCCCGCTGCTCGTCGCCGCCGAGCCGGGTTGGCCGGCCCTGCGGGTCGAGCACCGGATCGGGCTGGGAGAGGGCGGGGACGAGTGGATGACCGAGCGCGCCGCCCGGCTGAACCTCCAGAGCGGGGGCGAGATCCTGATCGACCGCGAGCGCGGGGAGGCGACCTACGTGGTGCCGCGGCAGCTCGGGACCGAGGAGATCGTCCACCCGCTCCTCGCGCCGGTCGCGGCGGTCACGTCGTACTGGTACGGCCGCGACAGCTTCCACGCCGGAGCGTTCGCGACGGGCGGCACCGCGTGGGGCCTGATCGGCGAGCGCGGCGCGGGGAAGAGCACGCTCGTGGCACAGCTCGCGCTCGAAGGCGTCGGGATCGTCTGCGACGACATGCTGATCGTCGAGGGAGACCGCGCCCACGAGGCGCCCCGGTCGGTCGACCTCAGGCAGGAGGCCGCCGAGCGGCTCGGCGTGGGCGAGGCGATCGGGCTCGTGGGCGCGCGCGAGCGGTGGCGGTTTCGCATCCCCGAGGTGGGCCGGACGACCCGGATCGGCGGCTGGGTGTTCCTGGCCTGGGGCGACTCGGTCGGAGCAGCGCCCGTGCGCGCGCCCGAGCGCTTCATGCGGCTCCACGACAACCGCGGGACGACGGTGCCGCTGCGTGACGCCGACGCGTTCCTCGCGCTCGCGTCGCTCCCTGCCTGGGAGCTCAGAAGGCCGCGGACGTGGTCGGCGCTACCGGACGCCGTCGACTGCCTGCTCGACGCGGTCGGCTGACCGCGCACGCCCGGCCAGCCAAGCGGCCTGCGCGAGCAGGAAGCTGCGGGGCTCGGGAGCTTCCGAGCGCCACACCTCTGCCAGTGCCTCCACGTCGACGAGCGAGGTGTCGACTCCCCGGCCGTCCCACTCGGCGGCGAAGCGCCGGCTCGGCTCAGCCCAGAACGCCGCGTCGAAGAACGTCTTCGACTGCCGCGCCAGCACCTCGTCGGGCAAGAGGTCCGAGAAGAACGTGCGCATCGCGTCAGTCCTGCTGCCGTAGCGCGACGGCGGCGGCAGCTGGGCCAGGGCACCCGCGAACTCGAGGTCGAGGAACGGGTGCACGATCTGCACGTCCTCGGCCGCGGCCACCTTGCGCAGGCTCGCCTGGCCGACGTGCAGGTACCGGAAACGCCGGACCCAGCGCACGTGGGGTCGCCAACGAAGCGGCTCGGTGGCCGCGCGGGCGGCCGAGCGCTCGACGAACTCGCTCCATGCTTCGGGCCAAAGCCACGGAAACGGGTCGGGCAGCCGACGGCGAAGCGCGATCGTCCGGACCGGGGCGGGGGCGAGGACGAACCCCAGTCTGAGGAGATCGCGGGGCTCGGGTCGGACCCGTCCGCGCAAGACGTCCGCCACGCGCGTCCAGCTCGAGACCTCGAGCAGCTCGTCTCCGCCGATACCCGTCAGCAGCGAGCCACCTCGCGCGAGCTCGAGGAGCGGGACGTGGAAGTGCGTGTTGAAGGGCCAGAGGAGGCCGTGGCGCTCGAGCACTCGCTGCGCGACGGGCCCGACGCAGTCCAGCTCGTCCTCGTGCTCGAGCCGGATCCAGTCCTCCAGGCCGAGGTGCGCCACGACGCGCTCCTGCCACTCCGATTCGTCGGTCGACTCGACCGAGGGGAAGCGGTTCGTGGCCGGGATCGGCAGCGGAAGGCCTTCGCGCCGTGCGACCGAGGCGGCGAGCGCCAGGACGGCCGAGCTGTCGCGACCGCCCGAGAAGCTGACGACGCACGGCGGCCGCGCGAGCCCGCGAAGGACCGCGCGCTCGAGCGCGGCCCGCGGCGACGGCTCGACCGCCGAGCCGACGGGCACCAGCTCGGGGACGAGGCCCAGGACGAGCCCGGAGGCGAGCTCGAGCGGCTCGAGGTCCGTCGAGCTCACCGCGGCGGAAGGCGGAGGAGCTCGGCGAACGGCGAGACGTCTCCGTCCGGCTCGCCGTCGAGCCACGCGTGCGCCGCGAAGTCGACCGAGGGACCCCGGACCGCCACGATCACGTCGCGCGACGTCCCGTGCGCGTCGTCCCAGCGCTGGAGGACGAGCGCGCGCTGGAGGCACGTGCTCGGGGCGCGCCGGAGCACGGCGAGCACTCCGCGGCGGGCGTGCACGGGGAGCGGCGGCGGCTCGGGAGCGCCGTGGTAGCCCAGCCCGTTCGCGTCGAGGTCGGCCTTCACGGTCCGAAGCGCACGCCGAGTCCACCACGCCGCGCGCAGGGTCGGCACGTCCAGCGACCGCAGTCTCATCGCTCGAGCAGGCCGCGGGCGGCGAGCGCGTCGACGAACGCACGAGCGTCCGCCTGCGCACGCTCCTCGTCGATGTCGAACGCCTCGACCAGCTTCGACGCGAGCTCCTCCTGCGTCGCTCCCTTGGACAACATCGTCCAGAGCAGTGCGCCGCTCGAGTTTGCGCTCAGGTACGTGGACGTCGGGATGTCGACGGCGACGACCTCGCCGTCGATCTCGCGCCAGCTCAACGCGTCGGCACGCAGTCGCAGTCGCTCGGACATCTCAGTACAGGCCAATGGTGCCTCTGCGGCGCTCACGCCGCACCGCGAGTCGGAAGACGAAGAGCCCGAGTGCCAGGGAGGCTGCCGAAACGGGCACGAGCACCGCGATCGTCGGCGCGACGTCCGCGACGGTGGCGCCGCCGAGCAGGGAGTCGCGCATCCCCTGGATCGCGAGCGCGATCGGGTTCGCCTCGGCGACACCGGTCAGCCAGTCCGGCAGGAGGTCGAGCGGGAAGTAGACCCCGGACATCAGGCCGAGCGCGACGGCTCCCAGGCCGACCACGCCGCCGCCCCGCCTGAACGTCAGGATCATCCCGGCGGTCAGTACGCCGAGGCCCCACACGAACGGGATGAACGCGAGCAGGAGGAGCAGGGCGGGCAGGATGCCGCCGGCGGAGAAGTGCAGGCCGAAGGCCAGCGTCGTGCCCCCCAGGAACGCCGCGGTCCGCAGCGGGATGTAGACGAGGTCGAACGCGACCGAGCCCAGCTGGATCGTCGCGGGTGCGGTGGGCGTGACGAGGATCGACTCGAGCGTGCCCATCATCTGCTCGCCTCGCATCGCCGCCGAGACCCGGTCGAGGCCGAACTGGATGAAGACGCCGACGGCGATCCCGACCGCGGCGAACTCGAGGTAGGTCACCTCGCTCCCTCCGTACGTCGGCAGCCGGGTCTGGTCGACCATCTTCCCGATGAAGTAGAAGACGATCACCTGGCCGACGAGGTTGACGATGTCGGAGACGAAGCTCATCCGGTAGCTCCACGCGACGAGGAAGTCCCGGCGCACGAACGCCGGCAGCTTGCGGAGCTCGCCCGTCAGGCCGCGGACGCGTCCCGGGTCGACCTCGAAGGTCGTCATCCCGCCGCCTCCGTCAGCGAGAGGAACGCCTCCTCGATCTCGGAGCGCTCCTCGCGGCACGTCAGGATCTCGATCCCCGTCCGCGAGAGTGCGCCGAGCGCAGCGCCGAGCACGACGCCGTCCGCGAGCTCGAGCAGGAAGTGCTCGTCGCTTCCGGCGACCGGCTCGAGCGACCACCGCGCCGCGCCCCGCGCCCGCACCGCAACGCCGCCGCGCAGGCGTAGGAGATAGCGCCGTGGGACCGCATGCGCCATCAGCTCGGTGACCGTCCCGGCGAACGCCGTGCGGCCGCCGGCGATGAGCGTCACGCCGTCGGCGAGGCCGCGGATCTCGTCGAGCCGCTGCGTCGCCCAGACGACGGCCGCCCCGCGGTCCGCGCGTTGCAGGACGAGCTCGCGCACACGTCTCGCCCCTTCGGGGTCGAGGTCGTGCGTCGCCTCGTCGACGAGCAGGATCGGCGGGTCGGTGAGGAGGGCGCGGGCCACCGAGAGGCGCTTCTGCATCCCGTGCGAGTACTCGCCCACCGGCTGGCGGGCGGCGCCTTCGAGCCCGACCTCCTCGAGGAGCTCGAGCGAGCGGCGGACCGCATCGCGGCGACGCAGCCCGTGCAGCCGTGCGAAGAACGCGAGGTTCTCGAGACCGGAGATGCGGAGGTAGAAGGATCGGTCGCCCGAAGGGACGAGGCCGATGCGGCGCCTGAACGCCCGCGACGTCCCGACGTCGCGGCCGAGCACCTGGATCTCGCCGCCCGTCGGCACGAGCAGCCCGGCGAAGATCCGCAGCAACGTCGTCTTGCCCGCCCCGTTCGGGCCGAGCAGCGCATGGATCGATCCGTGGGCCACGGCGAGCGCGACGTCGTCGAGAACGAGCTTCGCTCCGAATCGTTGAACGACACCGCGTGCCTCGAGCGCGGGCCGCGGGCTCTCGCCGAGCGGCGCCTGCTCTTCGGGCACGACAGCAAGTTCGGGCGCGGAAACGGCCGACATGAAGCCATGATCGTTTTCGAGTCTCGGGAGCACACTGCCCAAGTGGCTAGGTTTGGAGGGGTTCGCGCGCGTCCGAGGCCCGCACGGCTCCGCGGTGGTGGCACGATTCGCACGTGGACGTCTGGGGCCGAGTCGACGCGCTGATCGATCGCGCTCCGAGCGAGCACGATCTCCAGAGCCACCGGCTCGAGCTGCTCGCGGCGCGACGCTTCCGGCAGCTCGATCGGCGGGTCCCGGAGGACTTCGCCGCCGCCGAGCGGTTCTCCGCGGTTGCGCTCCTCTCGGTTCCCGTCGTCCTGGAGCGCATGCGGAAGGCGTACGACGGGCCGGCGATCATCTTCAAGGGGCCCGAGGTCGCGGCGGCGTACCCCGATCCCATCCTTCGGAGCTTCGGCGACCTCGACCTCCTCGTCGCCGATCCGCCTGCGGTGAGCCGCGCGCTCCGGGCCGCGGGTTTCGAGGAGGTGGGCGAGCCCGAGCTCTACGTCGACATCCACCACATTCGTCCACTGGCGATCCCGGGGATCCCGCTGCCGATCGAGCTCCACTCGGTCCCGAAGTGGATCGAGGGCAGGACGGCTCCGCCCGTCGACGAGCTCTTCGAGGCGGCGGTGCCCTCGGGCTCGGGCTTCGGCCTCTCGACGCTCGCGCCCGAGCAGCACGTGCTCGTCCTCGCCGCGCACTCCTGGGCGCACGAGCCGCTCCGCCGGCTCCGCGACATGGTGGACATCGCCGCGCTGCTGGACGACGCCGACCTCGGTGCCGTGGCGGCACTCGCCCGCCGCTGGGGCGTCGGTCGCCTGTGGGCGACGACCCTCGCCACGGTCGAAGCCTTGTTCGGCGACCGGCCGACGCCCTGGGCGCTCCGCCTCTGGGCCCAGAACCTCGACCGCGCGCGGGAGCGCACCGTGCTGGAGAACCACACGCAGCGTTGGCTGAGCGACTTCTGGGTGCTCCCGCCGCCGG
>JAICPI010000096.1 GCA_025929895.1 Thermoleophilia bacterium | reverse complement strand
GTGGGCGCCCACGCCGCTGCCCCGGCCCACTTCGGGGCCGGGGCCCCCCCCGGCGCGCTGGGGGCCCCGGCCGGGCGCGCCCCCGCGGCGGGGGGCCGGGGGGCTGCGCGCGGCGCGCGCGCGCCCCGACCAGCCGAGCGAGGCGAGCCGATCGACGAACGCTTCGGCGGCGCGGAGGAGGCTGTCCACGAGCCGCTAGCCGCGGACGACCTTGCCGGGATTGAGGATCCCGTTCCGGTCGAACGCCGCCTTGATCGCGCCGAGGTAGGGCAGCAGGTCGCCGTGCTCGCGTTCGAGGTAGCCGAGCTTGCCGAGGCCGACCCCGTGCTCGCCGGTGGACGTGCCGCCGCGCTCGAGCGCCCACTCGACGAGCTCGGCGTGCAGCTCCTGCGCTTCGGCGACCTCTCCGGCGTCGTCCGGGTCGACCATCAGCGCGAGGTGGAAGTTGCCGTCCGCGGCGTGGGCGACGATCGCGGCAGGGATCCCCCTGGCGTCGGCGCGCGCGCGACCGTGCTCGACCGCGTCGGGCAGCACCGAGAGCGGCACGCAGGCGTCGGTCGCGAACCACCGCTTGCCCGGCGCCCCGGCCGCGACCGCGAACACCGCGTGGTGGCGCGCCTCCCAGAGCCGCGTCCTCGCCTCCGCCGCCGTCTCGGCCTCGAACGAGACGACGCCCTCCCAGCCGCAGACCTCGCGCGTGGACGCGATCTCGTCCTCGCCGCCGTCGAGCTCGACGAAGAGGCTCGCGGCCTCCGGGTAGCTCGTCTCCTTGTACGCGTTGACCGCGCGGAGGGTCGCCTCGTCGAGCAGCTCGCAGCGGGTGACCGTCAGCCCGGCGCCCACCAGCGAGACCGCGGTCCGGCACGCCGCACCGACGTTCGGGAACGCGGCCCGGATCGCGACGGGCCGCTCCGGCAGCCCGTGGAGCCTGAGCGTCAGCTCGGTGATCACGCCGAGCGTTCCCTCGGAGCCGACGAACAGCGAGCGGAGGTCGTAGCCGGCGGAGGTCTTGACCGTTCGCGACCCCGGGCGGATCACCGTCCCGTCGGCGAGCGCGACCTCGAGGGCGAGCACGTTCGCGCGCATGCCGCCGTAGCGGACGGTGGTCGTGCCGCTCGCGTTCGTCGCGGCCATCCCGCCGAGCGAGGCGTCCGCACCGGGGTCGACCGGGAACCAGAGGCCGTGCTGGGCGGCGGCCGCGTTCAGCTCGCTGCGGAGCACGCCGGGCTGCACGATGGCCTGGAGGTCGTTCGGCAGCAGCTCGAGCACGCGGTTCATCCGCGCGAGGTCGAGCGAGATGCCGCCCGCCACCGGGATCACGTGGCCCTCGAGGGAGGTGCCTGCGCCGAACGGCACGACCGGCACCCGGCGCTCGTTGGCCCACGCGAGCACGCGTGCGACCTCCTCCGTCGTCGTCGGGAACGCGACCGCGTCGGGGACGCGGCGAGGGTGGTAGCTCAGGTCGCCCGCGTGCAGGTCGAGCACGGTCTCGCCGGTCGAGACGCCTTCCTCCCCGAGCAGCGCCACGAGCTGATCGCGCACACTCCGAGCGTATGCGACGGCTCCCGGGCGAGCAGCGCCGACTCGCCGCGGCGAAGGCCCGGCTCGACCGGCTCGCGCTCTACCCGCGGCCGGTGTCTCTCCGGGGCGTGCGCGTCCTCGTCTGGCCGTCGTTCTTCCGCGTGCCGGGCTTCCGGCGCTACCACGGCTACGCGCTCTGGCGGACGATCGTCGTACGCAGCGCGAACGCCTCCGAGAACCTGCTCACGCACGAGCTCTGCCACGTCTGGCAGGCCCAGCACCGCCGGTTCGCACAGCTCTGGGCGTGGCTGCGCTACCCGTACCGCGCGAACCCGTTCGAGCGGGAGGCGCGGGCGGCAGTAGCGTCGACGCGGTCTCTTAGCTGAGGCCAAACGGAGGCGGGCACGCGCGCGAGGAGCCGGAAGCGGCCGTCGCCATGCGGCTCGAACACGGCGGCGTCGCCCTCCTCGAGCTCGACCTCGGTCGCGGCCTCGAGATTGGCGATGTGGCCCACGACGACGACGTTCTCACCGGCGTCCGGCCTCGTGCCGAGCAGGCGCCGCAGCGCGCGCACGCGGCCGGCGTACGTGCCGACCTGCTCGGTCTGGATGCCGGTGAGTGCGGGGACGATCGTCGCCCGCCCGAACGCGAGCTCCGCGGTCTCGCGGGTGCGGCAGTAGCCGCTCGAGAGCACGTCGCCGACTGGGATCGCGAGTGCACGCCAGGCACGGCCGAGCTCGCGGGCCTGCTCGCGCCCGGCGTCGGTGAGGTTGCGCTGGCCCGCGCAGTCGGTCAGCGGCACGCCGAGCCGGTCGCGCTCCGAGTGGTCGGTCGCGGCGTGGCGCAGGAAGACGACGTAGCCGCCCTCCCGCAGCCGCTCGAGGACCTCGAGCGGGCCGTCGCGCCGCTCGCCCGAGCCACCGCCGCACCCCGCCACCACGACGACGGCGAGAGCGGCGAGGGCGCGCACGCCGCGAGCATAGAGACCGTCGGCGCGGGTACACCGCCCGCGTGACCCTCCTCGACCGTGTCACGATCCACGGCTTCCGCGGCGTGCGCGACGTCGAGCTGACGCCGCAGCGGCTGTGCGCGCTCGTCGGCGAGTCCTCGAGCGGCAAGTCGACGGTGCTGACCGCGATCTGGATGCTGCTCGACGCGACCGCGCCGGTGCCGAACGCGACGGACGTGTCGCACGGCGCGGAGAACGGGCGAATCCGCTTCGAGGCCGAGTGGAAGGGCAGCACCTTCTTCCTCGACGCGCGCCCGCCGGCGACGCTGAACCTGAACCGCGAGGGCGCGCCGCCGGTGATCTTCCTCCCCGCCGCGCGGCGCGGAGGGAACGAGCTCGCCTCCAGCGCGTCCCACCCGCGCGCGACCAAGGCCGCCGCGCTCGTGAACGGCGTCGAGAGCGCCGACGGGGGCGCCGCGGTGATCGAGGCGGTCGAGCGGCTCGTCGCCGCGCGCACGCGGGGGCTCGTCGTCCTGATCGAGGAGCCGGAGCTCTACCTGAGCCCGCAGGCGCAGCGCCACCTCTACCGGCAGCTGCGGACGCTCGCCGAGCGCGGCAACCAGGTCTTCTACTCGACGCACGCGTCGTCGTTCCTCAGCGTCGCGCACCTCGACGAGCTCGCGCTCGTGACGCACCGGCCGGGCCCCGGCACCGCGCTGCGCCAGCCGGAGCAGCTGCCGGCCGACGAGAGCTTCCGCGCCCTCGCCGAGTTCGACGCCGAGCGCGCGGAGATCTTCCTCTCGCGGGCGGTCCTGCTCGTCGAGGGGATGACCGAGAAGCTCGTCTTCCCGTTCGTGTTCGAGGCGCTCGGCTACGAGCCCGACCGCGAGGCGGTCCTGATCCTCGAGACGGGCGGCAAGGCGAACATGCCGCTGTTCGTGCGCGTGTGCAACGCCTGCGGGATCCCGTACGTCGTCGTGCACGACCGCGACGCGGAGCGCGGCCGTGCGCCGAACGAGTCCGAGCGCGTGACGAACCAGGCGATCGCGGAGGTGGCCGGCCGCGCGCGCGTCGTCCAGCTCGCGCCCGACTTCGAGAGCGTGATCGGGATCCGCTCGCGCAACCGCCGCACGCGCAAGCCCGAGCGTGCGTACAGGCGCTTCAGCTCGAGCAGGCCCGTGCCCAAGGAGCTCTCCGACGCGGTCGAGCGCGTCGTCGCCGCCGCACGGGGACGCGCTACGAAGCGCGGGAGCGGAACGCCGACCACAGCGCCGCAGGCAGACGTCGCCGCGACGTCCGGAGCGCGCGGTGGAGAGCGTGCGCCGCGTCGGCGTGCACGCCCGCGCCGTGGCCGGTGAGCACGTGCTCCGGAAACACGCGGCGGAGCGCCGAGGGCGGCCGCAGGCGCAGCAGGGGATGCACGCCGATGGGCTCGCCCGGCGCGCGGAAGTAGCCGACCGTCCCGAGCGCGTCGGCGACGACGAGCACGCGCGGGATCGGCCACCAGAGCGCCGACTCGCGCCAGAAGCGGCTGCGAGCGACGCGCAGGAAGTCGAACGGCGCGCCCTCGATCCGAGCCGTCGGCACGACGTGGTGCGGCACGCCGAGCCGCGCGGCGGTCTCCACGCAGTCGCGTTCGTGTCGGTCGAGGAGCTGGAGCACGCCGAGCGGCCGCCCGAGCTCCCGCGAGCGCACCTCCGCTTCCGGCCAGGCGACGGGATCGACGAGCCAGACCCCGCCCTCGGCGACGAGCGCGTGCGACGTGCGCCGCAGCGGGTCGTCCTGGTCGAGCCAGCCGAAGCCGAAGTCCTGCTCGTCGCAGAAGCGCACTAGCCCGTGGCTTTGCGGAACAGCGGCAACGCGTACCAGAAGCACGCGATCGTGCCCGCGACGAGCGCCGTCACAAGCGCCGGGACCGGCGAGCGGAAGAGGAAGTCCGTCACGAAGAAGAGCGCGCACGAGATCGCGGCGGCGAGGCAGACGGTGCCGGCGATCGCGAGCCGGTTCGCGATCTGGAGCATCGCCTCCTTGTCGCGCTCGCGGAAGCGGATGCGGTGGTAGGGCGTCGGCGCGATCAGGAGGGCGGAGCCGAGCGCGGTGAGCACGAGCGCCGCGAGGTAGGCGTACTTCTGGAGGTCGTTCACGCGGTCGAACCCCTGCGAGAACGGCGCGATCAGGAGGAAGGCGAACAGCACCTGCACGCCCGGGAGCGTGACGCGGAGCTCGTTCAGGAGCTCGATCAGCTCCCGGTCGAGATCGCTCTGGTCCTTCTCGGCCATCCGGGGGAGCTTACGGCGCGAGCCGCTCGAGCAGCCATGCGGTGCCGTCGCGGCGGTAGACGAGCCGGTCGTGCAGGCGGTCGTCGCGGTGCTGCCAGAACTCCCAGACGACCGGGACGAGCAGGAAGCCGCCCCACGTCTCGGGCCTCGGCGGCTCGCCGACTGACCTCCCTCGGGTCTCCTCCACGAGCGCCTCGAGCGCGGCGCGGTCGGCGACGACCACGCTCTGCGGCGACGCGGTCGCGCTCAGCCGGGCGCCCGCGGGGCGCGTCGCGAAGTAGGCGTCGGACTCCGCTGCGGGCAGGCGCTCGACGCGACCCTCGACGCGCACCTGCCGGCCGAGCTCGCGCCAGTGGAAGAGGATCGCCGCCTGCGGGTTCGCGGCCAGCTCGCGCCCCTTGCGGCTCGCGTAGCTCGTGAAGAAGGTCAGGCCGGCCGCGCTCGCCCCCTTCAGGAGCACCATCCGCACCGAGGGCGACCCGTCCGGCGTCGCCGTCGCGAGCGCCATCGCGTCGGCGTCGCCCGCGGCGGCCCAACGGTCGAACTGGCGCAGCGGGTCGGGATCGACGTCCTGCTCGCGGAGCTCGTCCACGGCGGAAGCTTGACATCGGTCATGAGGTAAGTCTACACTTACCGTTAGTGGCAACTTACGCACTGGCGATGGACGCGCTCGGCGACGGGACGCGGCGGCAGATCCTCGAACGGCTCCGACGCGGCCCGATGGCCGTCGGCGAGCTCGCGCAGGGGCTGCCGGTGAGCAGGCCGGCCGTGTCCCAGCACCTGCGCGTGCTCAAGGGGGCGGGGCTCGTGGCCGAGCGGCGGGACGGGACGCGCCGGCTCTACCGGGTCGACACCGACGGCCTGGCGGAGGTGCGCGAATACTTCGAGAGCTTCTGGGCCGACGTGCTCGCGGCGTTCGAGGCCGCGGCGGAGGCGGAGGCGGAAATGGAGGACGAATGACGTCGCAGGCGACGGAGACCGAGGCGATCCGCAAGACGGTGAACGTCGCGCTTCCGGTGGAGAAGGCATTCCGCCTCTTCACGGACGGGATCGGGACGTGGTGGCCCTTCGCGACGCACTCGATCGGAGGCGAGGCCGTCGAGGCGGCGGTCTTCGACGTCGAGGCGAAGCGCCTGTACGAGCGCGCCGACGACGGAACGGAACACGACTGGGGCGACATCCTCGCGTGGGAGCCGCCGAACCGGTTCCTGCTCGGGTGGCGCGTGAACCCGGCGAGGCCCGGCACCGAGGTCGAGGTGCGGTTCGAGCCGGAGGGCACCGGCACGCGCGTCGAGCTCGAGCACCGCGGCTGGGAGAAGTGCGGGCCCGGCGAGCGGTCGAGCTACGACGGCGGCTGGGAGCACGTGCTCGGGAAGTTCGCCGAGGCGGCCTAACGGGGCGCACGGAGCAGGGCTACGAGCTCGTCGTGGCCCTGCTCCTCCGCGATCGCGAGCGCGGTCCTGCCGTCGTCCGTCGTGAGCCGCGGATCTGCGCCGTGCTCGAGCAGGTCGCGAGCCATCTCGACGTCTCCGCTCTGCGCGGCGGCGTGCAGCGCGACGAACCCGCCCTCCTGGCGCGCGTTCGGCTCCGCGCCGGCGAGGAGGAGCGCGTGCACGATCTCCGTAGAGCGGCCGGCGGCGGCGCTGTGCAGCGGCGTCACCCTGCCGAACGTCGGGGAGACCGCGTGCACGTCCGCGCCGCGCTCGATCAGCAGCTTCGCCGCATCGGGCCGCGCGAAGAACGCCGCGAAGTGGAGCGGCGTCGTGTCGTCGGGCGAGCGTCGGCTCACCAGGCTCCGGTCCTCCTGTACCCACCTTTCGAGCCGCTCGACCTCCCCGAGAGTCGCGGCCTCGAAAACGTCGACGTCGTCGCGCGCCTCGCGCAG
>JAICPI010000065.1 GCA_025929895.1 Thermoleophilia bacterium | reverse complement strand
AGCTCGACCGCTTCTTCCTCAAGACGGGCCTCGGCTACCCGTCGCTCGACGACGAGCTCCAGATCCTCGAGGAGCGGCGCTACACGCGGCCGCTCGAGCTGCTCGAGCCGGTGCTCTCCGTCGAGGAGGTGCTCGAGCTCCGCGACGCCGTGCGCGAGGTCTACATGGACGAGGTGATCCGGCGCTGGGTCGTCGAGCTCGTCCGCGCGACGCGCGAGCTCGACGCGGTCGCGATGGGCGCGTCCGTCCGCGGCAGCCTCGCGCTCGAGCAGGCCTCGCGGGCGTGGGCGCTCTTCGCGGGGCGCGACTACGTCGTCCCGGAGGACGTCGAGCATCTGTTCGCGCCCGTCGTCGCGCACCGCGTGGTGTTCGTCTCGGGCTTCCTGGCCCGGGCGCGCGCAGGTGGGGCGGTGGACGTCGTCGAGGAGCTCCGGCGGCAGTGCCTCGAGCGCGCGCCAAGCCCGGGCTCCGCGGACGACCCGCTCTTCGCGTCGGCGCCCACCGAGCGGTGACGTTCCCGCTGATCCCGAGGGGCCGGCTCGCCGGCCTGTCGTTCGGGACGATGCGCAGCCTCCACCGCGGGCGCGGCTCCGACGTGATCGGCTCGCGCCCCTACCAGGTGGGCGACGACGTCCACGCGATCGACTGGGCGGCCTCGGCGCGCTGGGCCTCGGCGCGGCAGAGCGACGCGTTCATCGTCCGCGAGCGCTACGCGGACGAGGCTCCGCGCGTCGTCATCGTCTGCGACCGCCGCCCGGAGATGTCGTTCTATTCCGCGCCGCTCCCGTGGCTCGACAAGCCGCTCGCTCTGCGGCGGACCGCCGACCTCGTGCTCCAGAGCGCGCTCCTCGCCGGCGGCTTCGTCGGCTACCTCGACCACGCCGAGGGCGACCCGTACTGGGTTCCGCCGCGCGGCGTGCGGCGGTTCAAGGAGGTGATGGAGCAGCGGCTCGACACGGCGCCGTTCCGCGCGCCGGACGACAGCGTCGAGCGCGCGCTCGTACACCTCGTCGAGCACGACCGCTCCGTCTCGTCGGGCACGTTCGTGTTCGTCCTCTCGGACTTCATCCCGGCGCCGCCCCAGGAGACGTGGTTCGAGGCGCTCGAGCGTCGCTGGGACGTCGTCCCGATCGTGATCCAGGACCCCGTCTGGGAGCAGAGCTTCCCCGAGGTCGCGGGGATCGCGGTGCCGCTCCGGCGGCCGCGGAGCGGACGCGTCGCGCCCGCGCTCCTGACCTCGCGCGAGACCGCCGAGCGCCGCGCCGCGAACGAGGAACGCCTGACCGCGCTGCTCGAGGGGTTCCGGACGCTCGACGTGGACCCCGTCGTCCTCTCGTCGGCCGACCCGGTCGAGATCCTGACCGCGTTCCTCGACTGGGCCGAGGCCCGGCGGACGCGGCGGGTGGCCCGCGTATGAGCTCGGCAACGCGGCGCGCCGCCGGTCTCGTCCTCGCCGCCCTCGCGCTCGCCGCGGTCGTTGCGGTCGCGCTCGCGACGAGGGACCGCACCGAGCCCGCGGACGCGCCGCCCGTCTCGACGCGCGCGGTGGTCACGCCGCGCGTCGTGCTCTTCGGCGACACCATCACCGCACACGTGCAGGTCGCGCTCGACCGGGAGCGCGCAGACCCCGACACGCTCAGGATCACGACGTTCTTCGATCCGTGGGTCCAGGTGGGCACGCCGGTGCAGACGCGGAGCGAGGGCGAGCGGACGACCTACGTCGAGCACCGCTTCGCGCTGCGCTGCCTCGGGCTCCGCTGCGTCCCGCAGGGCCGGCCGCTCGAGTGGGAGTTCCGCCGTGCCCGCGTCGAGTACGCCGACCGCGACGGCGTCGACCACACCTTCCTGCTGCGCTGGCCGGTGGTCGTGACGAACACGCGCCTCGTCGGCGACGACTTCGGCCGCGACGACGAGTACGGAACCCCCTGGCGCGCCGACCTGAAGACGATCCCTGCCGCCACCTACCGTCTGTCGCCGGCGCTGCTGGTCGCGCTCCTCGTCGGGGGAGCGCTCGCGCTCGCGGCCGCCGGCGCCGGGCTCGCGTACGCGGCGCTCCCGGCCCCGAGCGTCCAGCTCCCGCCCGAGCCGGAGCCCGAGCCGCCGCCGGACCTGACCCCGCTCGAGCGCGCGCTCGAGCTGCTCGAGGCGCCCAACCCGGTCGACGGCGCCGCCGGCCGCAGGCGCGCGCTCGAGCTCGTGGCCGACGAGCTGCACGACCGCGACGCGTCGCTCGCGGGCTCGGTGCGCACGCTCGCGTGGGCCGCCGGGAAGCCGGCCGCCGCGCAGGCGCGCAGCCTGGCCGTGCGGGTGCGCGCGATGCTCGAGGCGGAGCGCGAGCGGCTGGAGCCCACGATCGCGGAGCGAAACGGTGCGCCTCCGGCGTAGCGCCGTCGACTCGCACGACGTCGGCGCGCTCCAGGGCGCGATCAGGCGCACGCGTGCCGTGCGCCTCGTGCTCGCCGCCGCCGCGATCGCTGCGCTCGCCGCCACGCTCGTGTCCGCGCGCTCGCTGGACATCCAGAAGCGGTCGATCGTCCCCACCGGCTCGACCGCGGTGATCGTCCTCGACGTCTCGCTCAGCATCGCCGACGACTACGGGTCGGTCGAGCGCTCGCTCGAGAACGTGATCGAGGGCGACGGCCGCGTCGGCCTCGTCGTCTTCTCGGACGTCGCCTACGAGCTGCTGCCGCCCGGAACGTCCGCGGCCGAGCTCCGTCCGATCCTGCGCGTGCTCGAGCCGCCGCGCCGCGGGCAGGCGATCACGCCGTGGACGGAGAGCTTCCGCGGCGGCACGAAGATCTCCGAGTCGCTCGCGCTCGCCGCCGACATGCTCGAGCGCGACCGGGTCGAGAACGGCTCGATCATCCTCGTCAGTGACCTCCAGACCTCGCCCGACGACGTCGGCGCCCTCACGCGCGCGATCGAGAACCTGCGCAGCCGCTCCGTGACCGTCCGCGTCGTCCCGATCGGCGCGCTCACCGACGGACGCCTGCTCTTCACCCGCCTGCTCGGGGAGGAGGGCTTCGCCGCGCCGGCCGAGTTCGCCGGCGAGGTGATCCCGCTGCGGACGGCCGACAGCGCGGGGTTGCCGGCGGGGCTCCTGGTCTTGACCGCACTCTTCTTCGTGGCGCTCGCGCTGCACGAGCGCCTCGCCGCCCGTCTCGCCCTGACCCGGGGCGCCGCGTGAGGCGCGTCGCCCTGATCGTTGCGGCGCTCGCGTGCTTCGCGCTCGCCGCCGGGCTCGGGCTCCTCGCCCTCGACGTCGCCCGCTGGCGGAGCGCCGTTGCGGACGGCGACGTGCGCTACCGCGTCGCGCCGGCGGAGCAGGGGCACTGGAGCTCCGAGGAGACGGTGCCCTTCCACCTCGCCCGGTCGCTGCTCGACGTCGACGACGACGTGCAGTTCCGCGTCGCGCTCCGCACGCTCGGCCTGGCGGGGATCAGCGCGCCGGACGTCTCCGACCCGGCGCTCGCGGCCCGCCGCAGCGAGGCGCGCGCGCAGATCGCCGCGGTCGCGGAGCGCGACGAGGACCCGGTGCGGCGCTCGCGCGCGCTCAGCCTGCTCGGGGTGCTGAGCTTCGCGAGCGCGATCGCCGAGCCGCAGGACCAGGGGCCGCTGCTCCAGGACGCGCTCGCGCGGTTCCGCAGCGCGCTCGAGCTCGACCCGGACAACGCGGAGGCGAAGGCGAACCTCGAGGTCGGGCTCCAGCGCGAGAGCGAGGCGGGGGAGAGCGGCGGCGGCCAGAACCCGACGCCCGGCGGCGAGGGCGCACGGGGCGCCGGCGCCGGCACGGCCGGAAGCGGCTACTGATGCGGCTGACGTTCCTGACGCCCACCGCGGCCCTGATCGCGCTCGCCGCGCTCGTGCCGCTCGCGGCCGCCGCGCTCGCGGCCGGCCGCGCCGACCGTGTGCGCGCCGTTCTCGGCCTGGCGCGCCCGTCGCGCGCGCTCCGGCTCCTCCCGGTCGCGGGGCTCGCGCTCGCCGCGGCGCTGCTCGGTCTCGCCGCGGCGCAGCCGATCCTCGAGCGCGACCTCACCCTCCGCGTCCGGTCGGACACGGAGGTGTTCGTCGTCGTCGACGTCTCGCGCTCGATGCTCGCGCGGAGCGACCCCGAGGCGACGACCCGGCTGGAGCGGGCGCAGGCGGCGGCGGTCGCGATCCGCGAGGGGCTCGCGGGGATCCGCGTCGGCGTCGGCTCGCTCACGGACCGCGTCCTGCCGCACCTGTTTCCGAGCTCCGACGAGGAGGCGTTCGGCCTCGCGGTCCGGCGGACGCTCGGGATCGAGCGCCCCCCGCCGCGCGAGAGCCTCTCGATCAACGCCACCACGCTCGACGCCCTCACCGGTCTCGCGACGCGCAACTTCTTCTCCCGCGACGCCCGCCACCGGCTCGCGGTCGTCGTCACGGACGGGGAGAGCCGGGCGGTGAACGAGCTCAGCATCGCGGCGAGGCTCCGCCGCCCGCCGTCCGTCGAGACGGTCTTCGTCCACGTCTGGGACGCCGGCGAGCGGGTCTACTCGCAGGGCGTCGCCGAGCCGGAGTACCGCCCGGACTCGACCTCGCGCGACCGTCTGGAGCGGCTCGCGGACGCGAACGAGGGGGCCGTGTACTCGGAGGGCGAGCTCGCGGCGGCCGTGGCGAGAAGCTGGGGGCTGCTCGGCGAGGCCCCGAGCGTCGCGGTCGCCTCGAAGCGGGAGCGGCGGCCGCTCGGGCCCTACCTCACGCTCGCCGCCTTCCTCCCGCTGGGGCTCCTGCTCGGGCGTCTCGGCCGTTGACCACGGCGCGCTAACAAACCCTTCACGGGAGCGTCTTACTCCACGGCCTGCACTCGACCAACGGCGTACAAGGGATCTCGGTGGACCGCGTCCGCGGCCCGGAGGGCAGGAAGCATCTACAGGAGGGGATACATGCGTAAGAAAGCGATTTGGCTCTTTGCGGCGGCGCTGTCGGCGACAGCGCTCGTCGTGGGGCCGACCGCGTCAGCCGAGCCGAGCAGAGCGTCGGCAGGGACGGTGGTGATCGGCCACGACCAGGAGCCGGCCACCCTGAACAACCTGATCACGCCCGGCAACGCGTACACGACCAGCTTGGTCACGAACCTCGTTCTGGCCAGCGGTCAGCGGTACAACTCTCGCGCGGTGCTCGTCCCGCAGCTGTTCGCGGGCAAGCCGCGGATCACCCGCAACCGCCCTCTGACCATCCGCTTCAGCATCAAGGCGAACGCGCGCTGGAGCGACGGTCGGCAGGTGACCGGCAACGACTGGCGGGCGACCTACCGGGCGATCATGGACCGCCGTTGGGACATCACGTCCCGTGAAGGTTGGGAGGACATCCGCAGCGTCGCCGTCCGTGGGAAGACCGTCACGATCGTCTTCCGCCGGCCGTACGCGGCGTGGGAGGCCCTCATCTCGGGCAACATCTACCCGGCCCACAAGCTCGCGGGTGCGAACGTCAACCAGCTGTACCAGAGCGGGCTCGACGTCTCGAGCGGCCCGTATCGCTTCGTGAGCTGGCAGAAGGGCACGCAGCTCGTGCTCCAGAAGAACGCGAGGTTCCGCGCAGGGTCGGCGGCGAGGCTCGACCGCCTCGTCTTCCGCTACATCCCGAACACGGCTTCGCTCTTCCAGTCGCTGCGCTCGAACGAGATCCAGGTGACGGAGCCGCAGCCGCAGCTCCAGATCGTGGAGATCCGGCGGAACAACGCCTTCCGCGTGCAGTCCGGCCCGGGGTACTTCTTCGAGCACCTCGACTTCCAGTTCGGCCCGCAGGGCCACGCTGCGCTGAAGCGGCGCTACGTCCGCCAGGCGCTGGCCATGGGCATCAACCGGTCCGACGTCCGGAACGCGCTCTACGTGCAGCCCGGCCTCGTCGCATCGGCCCGGCAGCTGCCCGTGCTGCAGAGCCTCATCTGGAAGCCGTTCGAGGCCAACTACCGCGCGTTCTTCGCCCGGTGGGGCTTCAACCAGCGGAACGTGATCTCGCTGCTCCGCAGGAACGGCTGCACCGGCGGTCCCGCCACGCCGAACCGCAACAACAACGACATCTGGTCTTGCCCCGGTGTCGGAAGGCTCTCCTTCCGGTTCAACACCACCGCCGGCAACCAGCTGCGCGCGCTCACCTTCGAGATCGCGCAGGCACAGCTGAAGAGCGTCGGCATCGAGCTCCAGCCGCGGTTCGCGGCGAACGCGCTGACCCAGATCCTGCCTTCGCGCGACTGGGACATCAGCATGTTCACGTGGCTCGGCGGGCCGACGAGCTCCATCACCGCGTTCGCCCTCTACGGGTGCGGCGGTGACCAGAACTACATGACGTACTGCAACCGGTCGGTGTCGAATGCGCTCCAGAAGGCGCAGTTCACACCGAACAACGTGCAGCGTCGGAACCTGCTCCACCAGGCGGAGCGGATCATGGCGAACGACGTGCCGTCGATCCCGATGTACGTCCGGCCTGGTTTCCTGATCGGTCGCCGCACGGTGACCGGCCTGTCGATCAACCCGACGCAGCAGGGCTCGACCTGGAACGCCGAGCTCTGGCGGACGTCGCAGTAGCGAAGGACGGGCTGGCACTGCCTGGCCCTGCTTGACCGAGAAGGAGGTCCCGCCCGGACGGCGGGGCCTCCTTTCTCGCTTTAGACTCGCTTCGTGACCCGGAGGTGACCCAGCCGTGTTGACCTACATCATCCGTCGGCTGCTCTACAGCGTCGTCGTCCTGCTGGTCGCGAGCTTCCTGATCTTCACGTTCGTCACGGTCTCGGGCGACCCGCTCTCGTTCCTGAAGATGTCGCCCGGCGTCTCGCAGGAGACGATCGCGAACATCACCGAGCGCAAGCACCTGGACGACCCGATCATCGTTCGCTACGGGTACTGGCTCCGCGACGCCGTCACTGATCAGTTCGGCACGACGATCATCGGCGAGCGCAAGATCATGCCCGACATCCAGCGCGTGATGGGTCACACGCTCCAGCTGATCATCGCGGCGGAGCTGCTCGCGATCACGCTGGCGATCAGCATCGGGGTGTACTCCGCCTTGCGCCAGTACAGCGTTTTCGACTACCTGGCGACGACGTTCAGCTTCCTCGGCCTCGCGACGCCCGTGTTCTGGCTCGCGCTGATGCTCCAGGTGCTGTTCGTGAACGTCTACTTATGGTGGGACATCCGGATCTTCTACACCGCGAACCTGAGCGGCGTGGATCCCGGCGGCGGCATCGACTTCGTGCTCGACCGGGCGCAGCACCTCGCGCTGCCGGTGATCGTGCTGAGCATCGCCAACATCGCGACCTATTCGCGGTACATGCGCGGCGCGATGCTCGAGGTGATCAACTCCGACTACGTCCGGACGGCGCGGGCGAAAGGCTTGAAAGAGCGCCGTGTGATCATGCGGCACGCGTTCCGGAACGCCCTCATCCCGCTGACGACGGTCGTCGCGCTCAACTTCGGCGCGCTGATCGGCGGCGTGGTCGTGACCGAGACGGTGTTCGCGCTCGACGGCATGGGGTTCTACTTCATCAACGCGCTCAACTCCGGCGATCCGTATCCGGTGATGGCCTGGCTGATGATCGTCTCGACCGGGGTCATCGTCTTCAACCTCCTCGCCGACATCACGTACGGCATCCTCGACCCGAGGGTGCGCCATGACTGACGTGCTGCGCACGCAGGAGGATCCGAAGCCCGTCGAGCCGGAGCGCCCGGGCGGCGAGGAGCTGCCGGACGCCGACCAGGCGCTCGCGCACGAGTCCGGGATCGCGGTCAAGCCGCGCAGCCAGTGGTACTACGTGCGTACGCGCTTCCTGCGCCACCGGCTCGCCGTCGCGAGCCTGCTCGTGCTGGTCGGGCTCGCGCTGGTCGCGATCTTCGCGAAGCGCGTCGCCCCCTACGACTTCGACCAGCTCGACCTCTTCAACATCGCCCAGCCGCCGACGCGGACGGACACCCATTGGTTCGGCACCGACCTGCTCGGGCGCGACTACCTCAGCCGCGTCATCTTCGGGCTGCGGACGTCGCTCTGGGTCGCACTGCTCGTCGCCGGCCTAACGACCGCGATCGGGACGACGATCGGCTCGATCGCCGGCTACTACGGCGGCACGGTCGACAACCTGCTCATGCGCTTCACCGACCTCGTGCTGACGCTGCCGACGCTCGCCGTGCTCCTGACGGCGTCGGTCTTCGTCGGCAACGGCGACCCGTTCCGCGTGGGGGTCATCCTCGCGCTCCTCTTCTGGACGGGCCTCGCGCGGATCGTCCGCGGCGTCTTCCTCTCGCTCCGCGAGAAGGAGTTCGTGGAGGCCGCGAAGGCCGCGGGCGCCGGTGACGCCCGGATCATCGTCCGGCATCTGCTCCCGAACGCGATCGGGCCGATCATCGTCGCCATGACCCTGATCCTCGCGGCCGCGATCCTCGTCGAGGCGGCGCTCTCGTTCCTCGGTTTCGGGATCCAGCCGCCGAACCCGGCGCTCGGCAAGCTGATCGCCGACGGCCAGACCCAGGGGCTCGACTCCTGGTGGCTCGTCACGTTCCCCGGGCTCGTGATCGTGGTCATCGCGCTCGCCGTCAACTTCGTCGGCGACGGTCTCAGGGATGCGCTCGACCCGACGCAGCGGAGGATCCGTGCCTGAGCCGGTCCTCTCGATCCGCGACCTGACCGTCGAGTTCTCGACCGAGGACGGCGTCGTCAGCGCGGTCACGGACGTGAACTACGACGTCTTCCCGGGCGAGATCCTCGGGGTGATCGGCGAGTCGGGCGCGGGAAAGAGCGTCTCGGTGATGACGATGCTCGACCTGATCCCGAAGCCGCCGGGCAAGGTGCTCTCCGGGGAGGCGATCTTCAAGGGGCGGGACCTGCTGACGATGTCGAAGCGCGACCTCCGCGACGTCCGCGGCGGCGACATCGCGATGATCTTCCAGGACCCGATGACCTCGCTCAACCCGGTGCTCACCGTCGGCTCGCAGATCGCCGAGGCCGTGCTCGCGCACAACCGCGACGCGGACGACGACTCCGCGCGCGACCGTGCGATCGAGCTGCTGCGGCTCGTCGGCGTCCCGAACCCCGAGCAGCGGTTCGACCAGTACCCGCACGAGTTCTCGGGCGGCATGCGCCAGCGCGGCATGATCGCGATGGCGATCGCGAACGAGCCCTCGATGCTGATCGCCGACGAGCCGACGACGGCGCTCGACGTGACCATCCAGGCGCAGATCGTCGAGGTGCTGCGAACCGCGCAGCGGGAGACCCACGCGGCCACGATCCTGATCACGCACGACCTCGGGCTGATCGCCGAGCTCGCCGACCGGGTCTGCGTCATGTACGCGGGCCGCGTCGTCGAGCTCTCCGACGTCTACACGATCTTCAACTCGCCTCGGCACCCGTACACGGTCGGGCTGATGAACAGCCTCCCGCGCGTCGACGTCGACCAGGAGATGCTCCAGCCGATCCCCGGCCAGCCGCCGAGCATGATCGCGCCGCCTCCCGGCTGCGCCTTCCACCCGCGCTGCCTCCACTCGCGCGGGCGCGTGGTCTGCCGCACCGACGTCCCCCCGCTGCGGACGTTCGGCGAGGGGGCCGATCACCTCTCGGCCTGCCACTTCGCGGAGGAGCTCGCGGAAGCGCACGTGGTCGGCATCGGAGCGGAGCAGCCGGCGTGACCGACGCCGCGGTGGACAACGCCGTCGAGACGACGGCGCACGCCGACGTGGACGAGCTCCTCCGCGTCGAGGGACTCGTCAAGCACTTCCCGATCGGCGGAGGCCTGCTGAAGCGCACGGTCGGGACGGTGAAGGCGGTCGACGGCGTCGACCTCACGGTCCGGAAGGGCGAGACGCTCGGCGTCGTCGGTGAGTCGGGGTGCGGCAAGACGACGCTCGGGCGCACGATCATGAAGCTGACGGAGCCGACCGCAGGGTCGATCACCTTCGGCGGGCGCGACATCACCAAGCTCAGCCGCCGGCAGATGCGGCCGGTCCGCCGCGAGCTCCAGATCGTCTTCCAGGACCCGTACGCGTCGCTCAACCCCCGCATGACCGTCCGCAACATCGTCTCCGAGCCGCTCCGGATCCACGGCGTCTACCGCGGGCGGGAGGGTCGCCTGCGCGTCGAGGAGCTGCTCCGCACCGTCGGCCTCAGCCCCGAGCACGCGAACCGGTTCCCGCACGAGTTCTCGGGCGGCCAGCGCCAGCGCATCGGCGTCGCGCGCGCGCTCGCGCTGAACCCGTCGATGATGGTCCTCGACGAGCCGGTCTCGGCGCTCGACGTGTCGATCCAGGCGCAGGTGGTCAACCTGCTCGCCGACCTCCAGAAGGAGTTCGAGCTCACGTTCCTCTTCATCGCGCACGACCTCTCGGTCGTCCGGCACATCTCCGACCGCGTGGCCGTGATGTACCTCGGCAAGATCGTCGAGGTCGGGACCCGCCACGAGATCTACGAGGAGCCGACCCATCCGTACACGCAGGCGCTCCTGTCGGCGGTCCCGATCGAGTCGCCGAACCAGCGCGGCAAGCGCCAGCGGATCATCCTCACGGGCGATGTGCCCAGCCCCGCGAATCCCCCGTCCGGGTGCCGCTTCCGCACGCGCTGCTGGAAGGCGCAGGAGATCTGCGCCGTGGAGGAGCCGCCGCTGATCGACCGTGGGCACGGGCATCCGAGCGCCTGCCACTTCGCCGAGGTCATGCGGCCGCTGGCGACCGAGCCCGCCTCGGCCCCGTCGAAGCTCTAACTCTCCGGCCCCGTTGTCGTCATAGGTCACGTGGGCAGCAGACACCGATCCGCCACCTGTGAGCGCGTGCGCGCCCAGATCGCGCTCGAGCTCGACCGCGACTTCTCGCAGCTCGAGCGTGCGCGCCGGGTCTCGCACGTCGCCCACTGCGCCGAGTGCCGCGCGTTCGAGGCCGACCTCCGCGAGTTCACGCGCCTGCTCCGCGAGGCGCCGCCGGAGCGGCCGAGCCGCCCGTTCGCGGTCCCGCGCAGGGGCGTCGCGGCACGCTCGCTCCGCGCCCCGGCAGTCGCGGCGGCGCTGGTGCTCGCGCTCGTCGGCATCACGACGCAGATCGCGACCGACCTGGCGACGAGCGACCGCAGCTCGACGGCCCGGAGCGGCCCGACGGTCTTCCCGACGGGCGAGGAGCTCGAGTCCGAGGTCGAGTTCATCGAGGTGCTCTCCGAGCGTCCTCGGCTGATGGCAGCCACGTCGGACCTGCGCTAGAGGCTTAGCCCCCTCGGTAGACTGACGCCGCCGGGCACGCCCTGCGGCCCGAGACCCACGTCTTCGTAGGAGGCCAATGCCCGACCAGCGAAACGGCGGCAACGTCGGCAAGATCGTCGAGATCAAGGGCGTCGTCCTCGACGTCGTCTTTCCCGCCGCGCTGCCCGCGATCTACAACGCGCTCTCGATCGAGCTCCCGAACGACGGGGGTACGCTGATCGCCGAGGTCCAGCAGCACCTGGGCGACGACCGCGTCCGCGCCGTCGCGATGGACTCGACGGACGGGCTCGCGCGCGGCACCGACGTCGTCGACACCGGCGCACCGATCACGGTCCCCGTCGGCGAGCCGACGCTCGGCCGGCTCTGGAACGTGATCGGCGACCCCGTCGACAACAAGGACGCGCCCTCGAACGGCGGCGAGCGCTGGCCGATCCACCGCGACCCGCCGGAGTTCCGCGAGCTGACGCCGACGATGGAGATCTTCGAGACCGGGATGAAGGTGGTGGACCTGGTCGCCCCGTTCGTGAAGGGCGGCAAGATCGGCCTCTTCGGCGGGGCAGGGCTGGGGAAGACGGTCCTGATCCAGGAGCTGATCCACAACGTGGCGATGCAGCACGGCGGCGTCTCGGTCTTCGCCGGCGTCGGCGAGCGCACGCGCGAGGGCAACGACCTCTGGCTCGAGATGACCGAGTCGGGCGTGATCGACAAGGTGGCGCTCGTCTACGGTCAGATGAACGAGCCGCCGGGCGCGCGTGCGCGCGTCGCGCTCTCCGCGCTGACCTGCGCCGAGTACTTCCGCGACGAGGAAGGGCAAGACGTGCTCTTGTTCGTCGACAACATCTTCCGCTTCACGCAGGCCGGCAGCGAGGTGTCGGCGCTCCTCGGTCGTATGCCGAGCGCCGTCGGCTACCAGCCGACGCTGGCCAACGAGATGGGCGCGCTCCAGGAGCGCATCACCTCGACCTCCGACGGCTCGGTGACCTCGATGCAGGCGGTGTACGTCCCGGCCGACGACATCACCGACCCCGCGCCGGT
>JAICPI010000009.1 GCA_025929895.1 Thermoleophilia bacterium | reverse complement strand
CCGCCGCCGCGTCACGCGCGAGCGCCGGGTCGTCGGAGCTCGCGTAGAGGTCGCCGAGATCCCACTCCACGCCCGCGGCGGTCGCCTCGCTCACTTGAGCAGCTTTCGCTGGAGGCGGCGAGCCGTGAACCAGACGCCGAGCGCCATCACGCCGAGCAGGTACGCAACGTTCAGCAGCGCGTCCCAGCCGACCTGGCCGAGCGTGAGCGAGCGCATCAGGTCGACGCCGTGGTACAGCGGCGTCAGCGGCAGCACCCACTGGACCGGCTCCGGATACTGCGAGAGCGGGACGAAGGTCGCGGAGAAGAGGAACATCGGCAGCGTCAGCAGCTCGATGAACGCGAAGTCGGCCCAGGAGCGCATCAGCGTGACGGCGGAGAGCCCGAGGGCAGCGAAGGTCGCGCCGATCATGAGCGCGGCGGGCACGGCGAGGATCGCCCATGCCGACTCGATCAGGCCGAGCGCGAGCATGATCGCGACGAACATGATCGAGTAGACGGTGCCGCGCATCAGCGCGAAGATCGTCTCCCCGACCGCGATGTCGCGGACGCCGAGCGGCGTCGCGAGCACGCCGTCGTACGTCTTCGCGTAGTTCAGCTTGAAGAAGACGTTGCCGGTGGTCTCGTAGATCGCGCCGTTCATCGCCGAGGCCGCGAGCAGCGCCGGCGCGACGAACAGCTCGTACGAGATCGTCTGCCCCCCGAACGCGACATCGCCGACGAGCGCTCCGACGCCCACGCCGAGCCCGACGAGGTAGAAGAGCGGCTCGAAGAAGCCGGAGACCATCACGAGCCAGTAGCGCCGCGCCGCGCGGAGGTTGCGGTAGACGAGCCGGAACGACCGGTCGGCGCCGAACGCGAACCACGGCGCGATCCGGGTCGGAATCGTGTAGTCGGTCACTTGAGGAGCGCCCTCCGGTGCAGGCGCACCGCGAGGATCGTGCCGACCACGACGAACGCGAGCAGGTAGCCGACGTGCACGAGCGCCAGGACGTCGAGGTCGCCGGTCGTCAGCATCCGGCAGAGCTCGACGCCGTGCCAGAGCGGCGTCGCCCAGGCGGCCGGCTCCAGCCAGTCCGGCAGCTGCGAGACCGGGAAGAACGTCCCGGCGAAGAGGAACATCGGGATCAGGGCGAAGCGGTTCAGCGCCGGGTACCAACCGTCGTCGCCGCCCTCGAGGCTCGCGGAGAACGCCGTGATCGGCGCGTTCAGGGCCAACCCTGTGAGCAAGGCGGCAAAGGGCGCCAGCACGGCGAGCGCCGAGGGGATGGCGCCCCCGATCGCGGCGACCGCCGTGAAGATCGCGGCCGCGGAGAGGACGCGGACCCCGGACCAGCCCATCGTCCCGATCACGAGCTCCCCGACCCGGACCGGCGTGGCGAGCACGGCGTGGTACGTCCGCAGCCACTTGATCCCCGCCATCACCGGCCACATCGCGTCGTTCGCGCCCATCTGCATCGCGGTCGCGGCGAGCAGCCCGGGAGCGACGAACTCGACGTACGAGAGCCCGCCGAGCTGCGCGCGATCGTCGTCGATCAGCTGCCCGAGCAGCACGCCGACCGAGAGCAGGAAGAAGATCGGGTTCAGGAAGGCGGTCGTGATCGTCGCGCGCCACGTGCGGCGGTAGCTGCGCGCGTGCCACGAGGTCACGGCGAACGTGCGCTCGAGCGGCGTCGTCGAGGGGACGTGCGCGACGGCGGCCATCAGTCGACGAGCGTCCTGCCGGTCAGCGTCAGGAACACGTCCTCGAGCGTGCTGCGGCGGACGAGCACGCTCTCGACCGGGACGCCCCGCTCGTGGACCGCGTGCGCCGTGCCGTCGCCGTCGTCCGTGCCGATCAGGATCCGGTCGGCGAGCACCTCGACGCGCTCGCCCAGCCCCTCGAGCTGTCCGTCGACCGACGGCGTCCCCGCGAAGCGGAGCTCCACGACCTCGCGCTGCACGTAGCGGTCGATCAGCTGCCGCGGCGAGCCCTCGGCGACGATCTTCGCCTGGTCCATGACGACGAGCCGATCGCAGAGCTGCTCGGCCTCGTCCATGTAGTGCGTCGTCAGCACCTGCGTGACGCCCTGCTGCTTGAGCCGGTAGAGCCGGTCCCAGAGCACGTGCCGCGCCTGCGGGTCGAGCCCGGTCGTCGGCTCGTCGAGCAGGAGCAGCTCGGGCTCGTTGACGAGCGCCCGCGCGATCGTGAGCCGGCGCTTCATCCCGCCGGAGAGCGGCTCCACCTTGGAGTCGCGCCGCTCGCTCAGCTGGACGAACTCGAGCAGCTCGTTGGCCCGCGCGGCGATCACGTCCTTCGCGAGCCCGAAGTAGTTGCCGTACACGAGGATGTTCTCGTAGACGGTGAGCTCGAAGTCGAGCGTGTCCTGCTGCGGCACGACGCCCATGCGCGCCTTGATCTCGGGGCCGTGCGTCGCGGGGTCGCGGCCGAGGACGCGCAGCGTTCCGCCGCTGACGGGCGAGACGGCGCTGATCATCCGCATGGTCGAGGTCTTCCCGGCGCCGTTCGGGCCGAGGAACCCGAACGTCTCTCCGGCGCGCACCGAGAAGTCGACGGAGTCGACTGCGGTGAAGTCGCCGAAGCGCTTCGTGAGGTCGTGCGCCTCGATCAGGGGCGAGTCTGCGGCGGAGCTCACGCGGCTGACGCTAGCACCGCCGCTCGCCCGCGCTCCAGCGTGTGGGCCCGCGGACCTCTCGCGCTTCGAGTGGTGAGCCGCTGCCTGTCCGTTCGTCTGGTCGGGCAGGACGCACGGGGAGGACAGGGCCCTGCGTCGCTTCGCTTACGTGCGTCTCGACACGACGGGGGAGATGGGTCGCATGGACGTTTCGACACGATTGAGGCGGCGAGGCAGACGGAGTCTCGTCGTCGCGGCGCTGCTCGCCTCCGTCGCCTTCACGGGCGGCGCGAACGCGGACGACATCTCCAACACGCTCGACCTGACGCTCGACGCCGTCGCCGAGACCATGCCGCTCGTGGAAGGCGCGTCGAGCGGGACGACCCGGTTGTACGTCCAGCCGCGAAACGGCGACGGCAAGAACGGATGCAACCTGACCGGGAGCACGACGCTGACCGTGTCCGTCGCCTCCAGCAACGCTGCGGTCGCGACCGTCAGCCCGACGTCGATCACGTTCAGCAGCTGCGCTGACGCCGCCACCGGCCCGCTCCTCACGGTGACCCCGCACGGACAAGGTTCCGCGACGGTCACGCTGGTGGAGACCGCCAACACGACCGGCGCGACGTTCTCGGTCGCGCCCGCGACGTTCACCGTCGTCGTCTCGCCGCCCCCGAACTCGCCTCCGCAGGTCGCCGTCGCCGGCGTGACGGGCGGCGCGAGCTACGCGGAGGGCGCTGTCCCAGCCGCGACGTGCCTGGTGACCGACGCCGAGGACGGCGACTCGACCTTCCCGGCCACGCTGAGCGCGATCAGCGGGCCCGACGCCGCGGACGGGATCGGGACGCAGGAGGCCTCGTGCGCTTACACGGACACGGGCGGCCTCATGGCCTCCGCCTCCGAGAACTACGGGATCGTCGATCCGACGCCCCCGGCCATCGGCTACCTCCTCTCGGGGCCGGCGGGACTCGACGGGTGGTTCGTCGGCGACGTCACGATCACCTGGAACGTGAGCGAGCCGGAGTCGCCGGGCTCCCTGGCCAAGACCGGCTGCGTCGACGCGACGATCGTCGCCGACCAGCCCGCCACCGCCTTCTCCTGCTCGGCGCGGAGCGCCGGCGGCTCGGCAGGTCCCGTCGACGTCGTCATCAAGCGCGACGCGTCGCCGCCGACGGTGACCGGCATTCCGGCGGCGGCTCCGAACGCCGACGGTTGGTACGGCGGCGACGTGACGATCGACTGGTCGTGCGCCGACGTCGGTCCCTCAGGGCTGGCCGACGTCTGCCCGGCAACGACGGCGATCGTCGGCGAAGGCCGCGACCTGGCCGCGACGCTCGGGCCGATCCGCGACAACGCCGGCAACGTCACGACCGGCACCAGCCTCCCCGCGGTGAGCATCGACCGCACGGCGCCGCACGTGACCGCGAGCACCGGATCCGTGGCGGTCGTCGTCGGCGGAACACCCTGGTACAAGGACGACGTCACGTTCACGTGGTCGGCGACCGATCCGATCCTCGCCGACGGATCGGCCGGGTCCGGCGTCAAGACCGGGCCCACGCCCGCGACGGCTGCGTTCTCGACGACCGGCACGCACTCGGCGTCGTCGGAGTCGACGGACTCCGCCGGAAACACCGGCACGGGACTCGTGGGCGGCGTCAACGTCGACGCTTCGGCGCCGACGTTCGGCCCTTGCCCGGCGGGCGGCCCCTTCGTCCTGAACAGCGGCGCGCACGCCGTCGGGCCGATCGGCGCGTCCGACACGGGCTCGGGCGTCGACGCCGCGGCGAGCACGCTCGCCGGATCGGTCGACACCGGCTCGGTCGGCTCGAAGGCAGTGACGTTCACGGCCGTGGACGGTGTCGGGCACACGGCGTCGAAGACGTGCCACTACGACGTGAACTACGTCTTCTCCGGCCTCTTCGCCCCGATCGACCGGCCGAGCACGCTCAACGTCTCACGCGCCGGACAGGCGATCCCGCTCAAGTGGCGGCTCACCGACGCACTCGGACAGCCCGTTCTCGACCTGGGCTCCGTCAGGGCCTTCGTCACCGGCAGCTCGTGCGCGCTCGGAGCGACGACCGACCTCGTCGAGGAGGCCGCGGCCGGGAGCTCGGGCCTCCAGAACCTCGGGGACGGCTACTACCAGCTCAACTGGAAGACGCCGACGAGCTACGCAGGCTCGTGCAAGTCGCTCGGTCTCGACCTCGGCGAAGGCACGCCGCGAGCGGGCCTCGCGTACATGAGCTTCAGGAAGTAGCTCGGGCCCCTCGACACCGAGGGGGGTGCTGCGGTGACCCCCCGCGGCCCCTCGCCTCCGCCACGCAGGCCGCCACCCCCGCGAACTTCGGGATCACCTCGGCGCCGTACGCCTCGAGCGTCGCCTCCTGCTGCCCCGTCATCAGGTAGATGTTGAACTGGTCGACGCCGACCGACTCGAGCTCGCGCAGCTTCTCGATCACCTGCTCGGTGTTCCCGAGCACGCAGAAGCGGTCGCAGATGTCATCGGTGACGAACTCCCCGTGCGCCGCGCCAACGCGGCTGTGGTCCTTGTAGTCGTAGAACTTCCTCGCCTTCACGAACTCGGTCAGCGCGTCGGGGATCTCCGAGTCGAACCCGTAGCGCTCGATCAGGTCCATGACGTGGTTGGAGACCATCGCGGGGAACCAGCGCACCTGCTCCCGCTGGTCGGCGATGTCGTCGCTGATCATGCTCGGCGCGCCGACGATGCACTTCAGCGCCGCGGGGTCGCGGCCGGCCTCCTCCGCCGACTTCCGCGCCGTGTCCATGATCCACTGGATGATCTGCGGATCGGCGAGCTGGATGATCACGCCGTCGCCGACGCGCCCCGCGACCGCGAGCGCCTTCGGCCCGTAGCCCGCCACCCAGAGCTCGATGTCCGGCAGGTCGTCGCGCACCCACTCCAGCTTCAGCTCCTTGCCGTTCCACTCGACGGCACGGCCGTTCATCAGGTCCTTGATCATCGCGCAGCGCGCCTCGAACTCCGCGACCTTCACCGGCTTCAACCCGACGACGCGGCGCGACGAGTCGCCGCGGCCGATGCCCATCACCATGCGCCCGTTCGAGAGGTCGTGCATCGTCGCGTACCAGCTCGCGGTGATCGTCGGGTCGCGGATGCCGGGGTTCGTGACGAAGTGGCCCAGCTTGATCCGCTCCGTGCGGTCGGCGACGAGCGGAAGCGTTGCGTACGACTCCTGCCAGAGGATGTGCGAGTCGTAGGTCCAGCCGTACTCGAACCCGTGCTGCTCGGCGAGCTGCGTGAGCTCGATCAGGCGCGTGTAGGGCGGGTCGGGCAGGACGGTGACGCCGAACGTGAGCATGGGACCTCCGCTGTCGGGCGCTGGCAGGGAAAGCATGATCTTCGCGCGAAATCCTCGCGGTGGCAATCTGGCCCTACCTGCTGTTCGGCTTCCTGGCCGGAGCGATGCTGCCGATCCAGTTCGGGATCAACGCCCAGCTGGCCACGTGGGTGGACAGCCCGCTCCGCGCGACGCTCGTCTCCTTCGCGGTGGGGACGGCGGCTCTCGCCGTCGTCATGCTCGCGGCCCACCGCGACTGGCCGTCGGCGGAACGCATGGGGAGCGCGCCCTGGTGGGTCTGGGCCGGCGGGCTCCTCGGCGCCTTCTACGTGCTCGGGAGCGTCGTCGCCGCCCCGAAGCTCGGCGCGGTCACGCTCGTCGCCCTGATCCTCGCCGGGCAGGCGGCCGCGTCCCTGCTCGTCGACCACTTCGGGTGGGTCGGGTTCGAGGAGAACCCGGTCACGCCGGGTCGCCTGCTCGGGATCGGCTTCGTCGCCGCCGGCGTCGCGCTCGTGCGCTACGCCTGAGGTCGGCGCGGACGAGGCCCGCCGACCACGCGAACGCGCCGACGACGAGCGCAGGCGAGACTGCGAGCGCCTGGCGGACCGCCGCCGGATTCCCGCGCACGCGTCGCGCGACCGCGAACAGGCGCAGGGCCGGCAGGAGCGGCGCGTAGCGGGCACGAGCGAGCCGGCCGTACGGGAAGTCGACCTCGGTGCACACCGCGGCGAAGGCCGCGCCGAGCTCGACCTGGTGGCGCAGGAACGCGAAGAGCCCGGTGCGCCCGACATGGCGCGCTCGCGCGTCGGGAGCGAACGCCAGGCGCCCCGCCGCGCCGAGCGGGAAGGTCACGACCGTGTCCTCCCCGGGGAAGAGCTCCTCGGGGAAGCCGCGGCCGGCGAGCACGCTCCGCCGGAGCAGGAGGTTGCAGGTCGCGCCGTGGCGGAGCGGGAGCAGCGGGCGCGGCAGCCAGTCCGAGAACTCGAGCAGGTAGTCGGCCGTGCCGAGCACGCTCCGCGGAGCGCCGTTCAGGATCACGCCCGCCACGCCGTCCGCGCCCGGCTCGAGCGCGCGCTCCAGCTCGTCGAGCCAACGGGGCTCCGTGACCGCGTCTGCGTCGGTGAACGCGAGCAGCTCCCCGCTCGCGGCCTCGAGGCCGAGGTTCCGCGCACGCCCGGGCAGCGTTCGCTCGGCGGGCGCGAGGACCCTCGCCCACGGCCAACGGCGCTCCAGCTCTCCGAGCGGGACGGTTCCCGAGCTCTCGACGAGCACGAGCTCGCGGTCCGGTCGGTCGACCTGCGGTCGAAGCGCGTCGAGCGCGGCCGGCAGCGTCTCCCACGCGCGGTAGGCGGGCAGGATCACGCTGGTGCGGACCGCGATCACTTGGCCGCATCCCAGGGGAGCTCGCGGCCGACCAGCGAACGCAACCGCGCGTCGTCGTCGGCGAAGACCTCGCGGAGGCGCTCGCGCATTGCCGAGTCGAGCTCCGGCTTCACGTGGTGGAAGAAAACGCGTTGTGCGCCACGAAGCGCGCGACCACTGAGAGCCGCCGCCCCCGCTCGACGAGCGCCCGGCACGGCGAGAATCGCGCGCGCGAGACCGTTCCGCGGCTCGAGGTGCGGGACGATCGGAGCGCTCGGAAGCTGCAGGGCGACGCCCGGGTCGAGCCCAAGCCAGTCGTACAGGTGCACCATCGTCTTCCGGACGTCGCGCGTGAACTCCTCGAACCAGATCAGCGCCAGTGCGGCGCCGAACACGTCGAGGTAGCGCTCGAGTTGCTCGGCGTAGCGGCCACGCGCCAGGTAGGGCGGCGGCCGGGCGTCGACCGCGACGCGGCCCGCGAGTTCCTCCTCGACCGCCTCCGGAAACGTGCGCGGCTCGCAGCCGATGGTCACGAGCATCACGTAGCCGGACCAGGCGCGCTCGACGGGGTCGCGCAGCGAGACGACGATTCGCGCGTCCGGGGCAGCGCGCGCGATCTTCGATGGTGTGTCCGGGTCCCACAGATAGGACGGGCTGGCCTCGCCCCGGTAGCGCCGCGCCGCACCCTCAGCGAACAGCCGCACGTACGCGGCCGGGTCCTTGACCGCCCCCTGCCCAGGCCGCAACCCGGCGCGCGAGAAGTGATGCGGTTCCTTGACCTTCGACATGAAGACGTCGGGATGCGCGTCGAGGTGCCTCCAGAGCGCAGTCGTTCCGGCCTTTGCCGCGCCGACGACGAAGAGGTTCGGCCCGGGCGTCACTTGGCTGCGGCTTTGAGCCCCACGCCGCTGGCGCGACCTCCTGGCGCGAGCGCTCGGACCATGCCGGCGAGGTCGATCAACCGGAGGAGCGGGAACAGTGGCAGCGACACGACGGCCTGCCACGACGCCAGCCCGAGCTCGCGGCGGCTCTGCAGCAACCGCCGCCAGTCGTTGACCACCGCGCGAGCGTAGAAGAGCGGCGCCGCAGCGACACCGAGCCGGAGGAGCCGCGCCTCGGGCAGCGACGTATCGATCCAGCAGGAGGCGATGGTGTCGAACCCCTGGCGATAACGCTCTGCGACGAGCGGCTGCGGCTCGTGGCGGGTCTTCGCGTCCGGAACCAGCCTCACGGGCGTCCCGCGACGCTTGAGCTCACGCGCGTGCGCGTAGCAGGTGCAGCGCATCGGGCCTTGCGGGGGCGGCGTCGCGATCAGCGTGTCGCGCCTGAAGCCCGAGTTGTTCGAGCCGTAGCAGTCGACCCATCGCGCCCGCGGCGGGAACATGAACCCGAAGTCGAGGATGCTCTCGACCGCGCTCCGCCAACCGCCGTCGTACCGGGTTACACCCGTGGTTGCGTGCGCGCCAGCTCGCAGCGCCTCGAGATGTGCCCTCAGCCATTGGTCGTTCGGCACGCAGTCGCCGTCCAGGAAGACCACGTACTTCGAGGCTGCCTCGACGGCCGCCTTGTACTTGGCCTCGTCGTAGCCGAGGCCGCGCGCGTCGACGAGCCGCGCCCGCGGGAACTCACGGTCGAGGAGCTCGGCGACCGCGGGGTCGCCGGCGGCATCCGTCACGAGGAGCTCGCCGGCGCCGAATACGGCGAGCATCCGCGACGCCGCGGCAAGCGCGAGCCGAAATCGCTCTACGGCCGACGTGCCCTCAGCCAGGTTGTAGCTCTCGACGACGACGCTGACGTCGAGCGACTGCGTCACGCGAGGCGCTCGATCGCCTTGGCCGCCAACCGATCGAGCGCCTGCACGCTCAGCTCGATGTGCTCGGGCTTCGTGTCCTCGAGCTTCGTGTGCGAGAGCCCGCGCAGGCTCTGCACGAACAGCATCACCGTCGGGACGCCGGCGCGCGCGACCTCGGCCGCGTCGTGCAGGGGCCCGCTCGGGAGCCGGTCCGAGGTGCCGGACACCTCCGTGATCGCCGCATCGGCCAGCTCGATCAGCCCGGCGTCGAACGGGATCGGCTCGATGCTCCAGATGCGTTCCCACTCGACCTCGACGTCCTCCTCGCGCGCGAACCGCTCGGAGGCCTCCTGCGCGAGCCGGAGCAGCTCCGCGAGCTTCGCGGCGTCCAGGTGACGCTGGTCGAGCAGCTGCTCCGCGGTCTCGACGACCGACGTGACGATCCCGGGCTTCGTCACGACGCCGCCGGACGTGCAGACGGCCCCGTCGCCGACCTGCGCCGCGATCGGTCGGATCTCGAGCGCGAGCTTGGCCGCGCCGGCGAGCGCGTCGCGACGCTTGTCCATCGGCGTCGAGCCGGCGTGCGCAGCCTGCCCCCGCCAGGTGATCAGGTGGCGCTCGACGCCGAAGGTGCCGAGCACCACGCCGAGCGGGCGATCGAGCGACTCGAGCACGGGGCCCTGCTCGATGTGCAGCTCCAGGTAGGCGGCGGCGTTCTCCAGCCGGCTGCGCGCTGCGAGGGCGCCGTCGAGGTCGACGCCGTGGGCGGCGATCGCGTCCGGCAGCGAGACGCCGTCGGCGTCGCGCCGCTCGCGCAGCTCGTCCTGGTCGGTCATTGAGCCCGCGGCCGCGCTCGAGCCGAACAGGGAGCGGCCGAAGCGCGCGCCCTCCTCGTCGGCCCAGTCGACGAGGCGCACGGTCAGCGGCGGGCGGCCGTCCTCGGCGATCCGGCGCAGGACCTCGACGCCGGCGAGCACGTTCAGGCAGCCGTCCAGCCAGCCGCCGTTCGGGACCGAATCCATGTGCCCGCCGATCAGGAGCGCGCGCTCGGAGTCGCCCTCGAGCGTGAACCACTGGTTGCCGGCCTCGTCGACCTCGTGGCGCGCGCCCGTCGGCGCGACCTTGGCCTGGAGCCACTCGCGCGCGCGGGCCCAGGTGTCCGTCCACGCGACGCGCTGCGCGCCATTCTCGTCGCCCGTCAGCTCGCGGAGCTCGCGCAGCTCCTCGACGGTGCGGCCCGGCTCCAGTGCCACGACGAGAGCCTAGAGGCATTTCGAAAGGGACCGACGAGTGTGGTAAGAACGGCCGTCAGCGACATGAGAGGAGGTGTGTCGATGCCGAGCGTCACTGACGAGGCGCGGCTCGACGACCTGAGCAAGGTCAACCTCGCGGATCTCGCGGTGAAGTCGGACGCCGATCTGGAACAGCTCGTGCGTCGCGTGGACGACTCTCCCTACTTCAACCGCGACCTCGCGCCGGCCGGGCCGTCACGCCGCACCTGGTCGACGTGGAATATCACGGCGATGTGGATCGGGATGTCCGTCGTGATCACGACGTACGTCCTGGCTGCGGGCCTGATGGCCGGTGGGATGAACTGGTGGCAGGCGCTGCTCACGATCACGCTCGGCAACCTGATCGTGTTGATCCCGATGATCTTGAACGCGCACGCGGGGACGAAGTACGGCGTCCCGTTCCCGGTGTTCGTGCGTGCGTCGTTCGGGATTCGTGGCGCCAACGTCGCTGCGATCGCGCGCGCACTCGTCGCGTGCGGCTGGTTCGGGATCCAGACCTGGCTCGGCGGCCTCGCGCTCGATGCGCTGCTCACGCAGCTCTGGAGCGGTTGGGCCGACATCGGCTGGCACCGCGGGATCGCGTTCGCGATCTTCTGGGCGATCCAGGTGGCGATCATCGTGCGTGGCATGGAGGCGATCAAGTACCTCGAGTCGTGGGCCTCGCCGGTCCTGCTGGGCGGCGGGATCGCAATCCTGCTCTGGGCGTTCATCGAGGTCGGCAGCATCACCGAGCCGTTCACTGCGTCGAACCAGCTTGAGGGCACCGGTCCCGGCTTCTGGACGCTGTTCTGGCCGTCACTCGCGGCGAACGTCGGCTACTGGGCGACGCTGAGCCTGAACATCCCGGACTTCACACGGTTCGCGCAGAGCCAGCGCTCGCAGATGATCGGCCAGTCGATCGGCCTGCCGCTGTCGATGGCGCTCTTCTCGTTCATCGGGATCGCGACGACGGCTGCGACCGTGATCATCTTCGGCGAGGCGATCTGGGATCCGATCGCGCTGATCGTGGAGCTCGGCAACGCCGGTGTGCTGATCCTCGCGATGGTGGTGATCGTGCTCGCCCAGGTCACGACAAACATGGCTGCGAACGTCGTTGCACCGTCGAACGACTTCTCGAACCTCTTCCCGCGTCTGATCTCGTTCAGGACCGGCGGCGTGATCACCGCCGTGCTCGGGATCGCCATGTTCCCTTGGGAGATCTTCGAGAACCGCGGCGCCTACATCTTCACGTGGCTCGTCGGGTACGGAAGCCTGCTCGGGGCGATCGGCGGGGTGATGATCGTCGACTACTGGTTGATCCGCCGACAGCGGCTCGACCTCGTCGATCTCTACAGCGCCGACCCGAACGGGCAGTACTGGTACACGGCCGGGTTCAACTGGCGGGCGCTCGCGGCGGTGGTCGTCGCGGTGCTCCCGGTCGTCCCGGGCTTCATCGACGCGGCGACGACCGCGAACTTCAACGGCTTCGTCGACCCGACGATCTGGCAGCGGTTCTACACGTACGGGTTCGGGTTCACCTTCCTCGTGGCCGCCCTCCTGTACTGGGGGCTGATGCGTGCGGCGGCGCCCCGCGAGGAGCGGATCGTCTCCGCCCAGCCGACGTAGCGCCGGTTTCCCTTCCGTGGCCGCCGGAGCGATACTTCCGGCGGCCACGGCGTTTCTCTCGAGGGAGGCACGATGTCGATTCTGATCAAGGGCGGCCGCGTGATCACCGCGGCGGACGACTACGTCGGCGACGTCTTCGTCGAGGACGAGCGGATCTCCCTGATCGGCGAGTCCCTCGACGTCGAGGCCGACCGCGTGATCGACGCGAGCGGCAAGTACGTGCTGCCGGGGGGGGTCGACCCCCACACGCACCTCGACATGCCGTTCGGCGGCACGGTCACGATCGACGACGTCGAGAGCGGCCAGACCGCGGCCGCGTTCGGGGGCACGACCTGCCACGTCGACTTCGTGATCCAGCCGCAGGGCGCGACCTTCGCGGCGGCGCTCGACGACTGGCGCTCGAAGGCGGACGGCAAGCAGGTGATCGACATGGGCTACCACATGGCGGTGACCGACCTCAAGGAGGGCGGCACGCTCGAGGAGCTCGCGTCGCTGCCCGAGCAGGGCGTCACGTCGTACAAGCTCTTCATGGCCTACAAGGGCGCGCTCATGGTCGACGACGAGACGCTCTTCCGCACGATGGAGGTCGCGGCGGAGACCGGCGCGCTCGTGATGGTGCACGCGGAGAACGGCGACCTGATCGACGTCCTCGTGCGCCAGGCGCTCGAGGCGGGGAACACGGAGCCGCGCTACCACGCGCTCACGCGCCCGCCGGAGGCCGAGGGCGAGGCGACGAATCGGGCGATCCAGCTCGCGCGCGTCGCGGGTGCCCCGCTCTACGTCGTCCACGTCACGTGCAAGGAGGCGGTCGACCCGATCGCGCTCGCGCGCGAGAAGGGCTGGAACGTCTGGGGCGAGACGTGCACGCAGTACTTCTTCACCAGCATGGAGGACATCGAGAAGCCCAGCTTCGAGGGTGCGAAGTACGTCTTCTCGCCGCCGGTGCGCGACAAGTCGAACTGGGACGTCCTCTGGAACGCGGTCCGGACGGACGCGCTCTCGGTCGTGTCCACCGACCACTGCGCGTTCCTCTGGGACGGTCAGAAGACGATGGGCGAGGACGACTTCTCGAAGATCCCGAACGGCGGGCCGGGGCTCGAGAACCGGCTGCACATGATCCACGAGTTCGGCGTCCGGGCCGGCCGGATCACGCTGAACCGGATGGTCGAGCTGCTGGCGACGAACCCGGCGAAGCTGTTCGGGCTCTACCCGCGCAAGGGAACGATCGCCGTCGGCTCCGACGCCGACATCGTCGTGTTCGACCCGAGCCGCGAGCACACGATCTCGGCGTCGACGCACCACTCGAAGACGGACTACAACCTCTACGAGGGGACGACGGTGCGTGGGAGCCCCGCCGTCGTGCTCCTGCGCGGCAACGTGCTCGTCGAGAACGACCGGCTCGTGGCCTCGCCCGGGGTCGGGCAGTTCGTCGCGCGCGCGAAGTTCGGCGAGGAGCTGAAGGGCGGACGGGCGGTGACGGCATGACCGCGGAGCGCGACGAGCTCGGCGACATCAAGGATCAGGGCCCGTGGGAGCGCGAGGACGAGCAGGCGACGGACGAGCCCGCAGAGGCCGAGGCCGAGACCGAGCAGCCCGATCGAGACGGGGGCCGGTGACCGACGCCGGCCCCCGTCACGACGGTCACGAGCCGCCGCAGTCCACCCTCGGGTTCCAGGCGTGGAGGATCCCGCTCGGGTTCGGCTTCCAGATCCACGCGTGCAGCGCGTAGAACGGCGGGAGCCCATAGCGGTTGCCCGCAGGCACGAGGTCGAACTCCCGGCCGAACAGCGCCGGCGGCGACGCGCCTTCCCAATCCGCCACGAAGACGAGGTACTCGAGCGCGACGAGCTTCAACGTGCCGTCGTTCCTCGGCTCGTAGACGAGGAGCTCCGGTTGATCCGCCTCGATGGTCGGGCTCAGGAGCCCGGGGTTCAGCATGTGGATCCCCATCGCGCCCTCGCCCGGCTGCGCGATGCACTCGATTCCCGCCGCGTCCGCGACCCGGACGGTGTAGCCGGCGTCCTGCGCCTGGTCGAGGTCGTGGAACCTGGCGGTCGCCGACTTCGCCCCGTCGAAGGCCGAGGCCGCGACCGCGGTGCCCGCGATCGCGAGCAGCGAGACGAGCGCGGTGAGCACGAGCGCGCGTCTCATGCCGCCACCGCCTGCGGGTCGGGCCTGACGATCACGGTGTCGGCCACGGCGACGATCTCGTCGACCGGCAGCGCCGCCCGCTGCGCGTGGTCGCGGATCGCCTCGGGGCTCGAGGCCTGGTAGATGCAGACCGTTCCGACGGAGCCGTCCTGCTCCGCGAGCACGTAGCTGCGGATCCACCGCACCTCGTCGGGCGTCCGCTCGCCCTCGGCGGTCGAGCGGGCCGCGGCCTCCTGGAGGTCCTCCGCCGTGCGCCAGCCGTTGCGCCGGAGGATCACGTAGGTCTCCATTGGTCTCCTTTCGTCGAACGTCGTGTTCGAGGCTAGGAGCCGGGCAGCCGGGGGGCATCGGCGGCATTGCCCATGTTGGAGGCGCGGGCTACCGATCTTCGAGCAGGCCGAGCCTGGAAGCGGCCGCGGCCGCCTCGCCCCGGTTCGCCACGCCGAGCTTGCGGAGAATCGCGGAAACATGATGGTCGACCGTGCGACGTGAGAGCACGAGCGCCTCGGCAACCTCGGCGTTCCGCTTGCCGACCGCGACCAGGCGCAGCACCTCGAGCTCCCGCGACGTGAGCTCGCCCGGATTCGCCCGGGTGGCCGGCCGGGGCCCGCGCGGCGTGGAGACGCCCTGCGTGCGAAGCGCGCGCCGGAGGAGCTTCGCTGCGGGCTGCGCCCCGAGCGCCTCGAACGCGGCGAGCGCCTCGAGCCGCGCGTCGGCGGCACCCTCGGCGAGCGCGCGCGCCGCCTCGTAGGGGCAACCGTGCGCGAGCCAGGCGGCCGAGGCGGCGCGGGCGTCCCCCGCTAGCTGGAGCGCGTACGGCTCCGCGATCCAGCCCGGGGCGCCGTCGAGGGCGCCGGCCTTCCACTGCCAATACGCGAGCTCGCCCGCGAACCACAGGTGCCGCTTCTCGAGCGCCAGCTCGTACGCCGCTCGCGCCTCCTCGATCGTCCGCTCGCGGTCGCCGGTCAGCCACGCAGCCTCGGCGCGCGCGGCGTGAACGTGCCCCAGCCGCTGGAGATGGCCGCCCGCTCGCGAGAGCTCGAGCGCCTCGTCGAGGGCTTCGGCGGCGCCGGGGTCGCCGCGGCGTGCGCGCACGCGTCCGAGCGCGATCAGGGCCGTGATCTGGCTGATCGCGCTCTCGGAGCGATGCGCGATCGCCGCAGCCGCCGACGCGCCTTCCTGCCAGCGGCCGCGGTACACGGCGACGAGCGCGAGCCACGCCTGCGAGTAGAGCGCGAACAGGTCGTGCTCCTCCGAGAACGCGATGTGTTCGCGCAGGTACTGCTCCGACCGCTCGAGCTCGTACATCTCGCCGAGCCCACTCCCGAGCATCGAGAGCCCGGACGCGATCGAGCGAATGCGGCCGTCCCGCCGCCCGACCTCGATGCTCTGCTCCAGGAAGTCGATGCCCTCGTACGTGGCACCGGCCATCAAGTGCGACGTGCCGATCATGTTCAGCGCGATCGCGAGCCGCTCGCGGTCGCCCACCTCCTGCGCAAGCTCCGCCGCCCGCGTCCCCCAGGCGACGCCCTCGTCGTTGTCGCGGTTGAGCATCCGCAGGTATGCCTGGATCGCGTACGCATTCGCGAGCTCAGCGCCGGGAGGCAACCCCTCGAGGAGGCGGATCGCGCGGAGGTTCGCCTCCTCCGCCTCCGCGTTTCGTCCGACCATGACGAACGGGAAGGCGAGCTCCGCGAGTTGCTGCGCCTCGCCGACCGTGTTGCCGAGCGACCGATAGAGCTCCGCCGCACGCGTCCGAGCGTCGATCGCCGCCGTCCCACGACCCGTCAGCTGAGCCTCGAGCCCGTAGGCAGCCAGGAGGTCGGCGCGCTCGACGTCGGCGAGCCGGTCCGCGCGGCGCAGCGCACGCTCGTATTGCGCGGCAGCTTCGCGATGCGACGACGCGGCCGCGGCGCGGCGTGCGGCTTCCGCGGCGAACTCGAGCACGGCGTCGGCGTCGTCCGCCTCGTCGGCGTGGTGCGCGAGCCGAGCGTGATCGAGCTCGCCCGACGGCGGCGAGCGGAGCGCCGAGAGGATCGACCGATGCAGCGCGCGGCGGCGCTGCGGCGGAACCGCGTCGGCGACCGCGAGGCGTGCCAGCTCGTGGCGGAAAGCGACGCCCGTCGCGGCCGGCCGGAGCATCCCCGACGCGATACAGGACTCGAGGCACTCGAGCTCGGTCGGCGCGACGACCTCCAGCAGCCAGAGATCGGCGCTGCGAGGGATCACGGCGACGACGTCCAGGAGCCGTCGCGCATCGTCGTCCAGGGCGGCGGCGCGCGCGAGGACGGCGTCGCGGACAGTCGCCGGGAGAGCGGCTTCGGGGGACGCGAGGACTTCGGTGACGAAGAACGCGTTCCCCCGCGTGAGTGTGTGGATCGCGTCGGCGTCGGCCGCCCGATCGCCCGCGAGAGTTCGGACGGCGCCGACCGAGAGCGGTGGGACCGCGAGGCGCCGCACGCCGGGGGCCGAGGTGACCTCGCCGAGCACGACGCGAAGCGGATGGTCGCCCGCGACCTCGTCGTCGCGATACGTCGCGACGACCAAGGACGGAGTGCGATCGATTCGCCGAGCCAGCACCCGGAGGACGTCGAGCGTCGCCCCGTCCGCCCAGTGCACGTCCTCGAGCACGAGCAGCGCGCGATCCGCCAGCTCCTGGAGCAGGGCGTTCGCGACGAGCCGTGGCTCTGCCGGCGCCACGAGCGCCTCGGAGACGTCGAGCAGCGGGCCGAACGGGGTCGGCGCCCCGAGGTTCTCGCACGACCCGGCGAGGACGCGTCCGTCCACCCGTTCGGCGAACGCGCGCACGAGCGACGTCTTGCCGACGCCCGCCTCGCCGCCCACGAACACGAGCCGACCGCCCTGTTCGCGCGCCGACTCGAGCCGCGCGAGCAGGTCCTCCCGCTCGAGGAGCTCGCTCACGCCCTGATCCTGCGCCGCCCGGCGGCGCCGTTCAAGCCTCAGCGCGTCTGCGGGAACCCCAGGTCGACCTTCGACGTGGCCGGGTCGGGCCAGCGCGACGTGACCACCTTGCCGCGGGTGTAGAAGCTGATCCCCTCCGGCCCGTAGATGTGCGTGTCGCCGAACAGCGACGCCTTCCAGCCGCCGAACGAGTAGTACGCGACGGGCACGGGGATGGGCACGTTGATCCCGACCATCCCGGCCTGCACGTCGAACTGGAACTGCCGGGCGACGCCGCCGTCGCGCGTGAAGATCGCCGTGCCGTTGCCGTAGGGGTTCTCGTTCACGAGCGTGACGGCCTCGTCGTACGTCGCGACGCGCGTGACGCCGAGGACCGGGCCGAAGATCTCGTCGTCGTAGGCCTTCATGCCGGGCTCGAGGTCGTCGAGCAGCGAGACGCCGAGCCAGAAGCCGTCGCCCTCGGGCGCGCTCTCGCGTCCGTCGACCACGACGGTGCCGCCCTCCTCGGCCGTTCGCGCCACGTAGCCGGCGACCTTGTCGCGGTGCTCGCGCGTGACGAGCGGGCCCATCTCGGAGTCGTCCGACATGCCGTCGCCGACCTTCACCTTCGGGATGCGCTGCTTGATCGCGTCGATCAGCTTGTCGGCGACGTCGCCGACCGCGACGACCTGCGAGATCGCCATGCAGCGCTCGCCCGCAGAGCCGTACGCCGCCGAGACCGCGGCGTCCGCAGCCATCTCGATGTCGGCGTCGGGCAGCACGATCATGTGGTTCTTCGCGCCCCCGAGCGCCTGACAGCGCTTGCCGTGCCTCGTCGCCGTCTCGTACACGTACTTCGCGATCGGCGTGGAGCCGACGAACGAGACCGCGCGGATCTCCGGATGCTCGAGGATCGCGTCGACCGCGACCTTGTCGCCGTGCACGACGTTGAAGACGCCGTCGGGCACGCCGGCCTCCTTCAGCAGCTCGGCCGCGAAGATCGACGCGGACGGATCCTTCTCGGAGGGCTTGAGCACGAACGTGTTCCCGCACGCGAGCGCGGGCGCCCACATCCACATCGGGACCATCGCCGGGAAGTTGAACGGCGTGATCCCCGCGACGACGCCGAGCGGCTGCCGGATCGAGTAGACGTCGAGCCCCGTCGAGGCCTGCTCGGAGAAGCTGCCCTTGAGCAGCTCGGGCATCCCGCAGCAGTACTCGATCACCTCGAGCCCGCGCGCGACCTCGCCCTTCGCGTCGGAGAGGACCTTGCCGTGCTCGGCCGTGAGCAGCTTCGCGATGTCCGTGCGGTGCTCGTCGACGAGCTTTCGGATGCGGAAGAAGAGCTCGGTCCGGCGCGAGAGCGAGAGCGCCCGCCACGCGGGGAACGCCTCCTTCGCCGCCTGGACCGCGCGGTCGACCTCCTCGACCGACGCGAAATCGACCTCCGCCGTCTGCTCGCCTCTGGCGGGGTTGTAGACGGGCCCGCTCCGGCCCGACGTTCCTGCGACGCTCTTGCCTGCGATCCAGTGCGAGATGCGCTTGCCCTCGCCGCGCCTTTCGGCGACCGGTACCTCTGCGACTTCCGTCATCCCACCCTCCTCACGTGACAGCTCCACAGTACCGCGACTAGGCTCTCGTCCGATGGCAGTCGTGGACACGGATCCTCAGCTCGCCGAGCGCATCCGCGAGCTCGACAAGCGGCACGTGATCCACTCCTGGTCGGTCCAGGGCCAGATCGATCCGCTGCCCGTCGCGGGCGCCGAAGGCTCGTACTTCTGGGACCACGAGGGGAAGCGCTACCTCGACTTCGCGTCGCAGCTCGTCAACGTCTCGATCGGCCACCAGCACCCCAAGGTCGTCGCCGCGATCAAGGAGCAGGCGGACAAGCTCTGCACGATCGGCCCGCCGATGGCGCACGAGGCGCGCTCGGAGCTCGCTCGGCTGCTCGCGGAGGTGACGCCGGGGGACCTGACGATGTCGTTCTTCACGAACGGCGGTGCGGAGGCGAACGAGAACGCGATCAAGCTGGCGCGCTGGTACACGGGTCGCCACAAGGTGATCGCGCGCTACCGCTCGTACCACGGCGCGACCGGCGGCGCGATCACGCTCACGGGCGATCCGCGCCGCTGGCCGGCCGAGCCGGGCATCCCCGGCGTCGTGCGGATGCTCGACCCGTACACGTACCGCTGCCCCGCCGGGCACCCCGACCCGTGCCCGGTCTGCTCGGGCGGACCGCACCTCGAGGAGCTCCTCCAGTACGAAGGCGCGCACACGGTCGCCGCCGTCATCCTCGAGACGATCGTCGGCACGAACGGGCTGATCGTCCCGCCCGACGGCTACCTCCAGTCGATCCGCGAGGTCTGCGACCGGCACGGGATCCTGCTCATCTGCGACGAGGTGATGGCCGGCTTCGGGCGCTCGGGCAAGTGGTTCGCCTGCGAGCACTGGGACGTCGTCCCCGACATCCTCACGGTCGCGAAGGGGATCAACTCCGGTTACGTCCCGCTCGGCGCGATGGTCGTGAACGGCAAGCTCGGCGACTGGCTCCAGGACCACGCCTTCGCCGGCGGGCTGACGTACTCGGGGCACGTGCTCGCGTGCGCCTCCGCCGTCGCGTCGATCGAGGCGTTCAAGGAGGAGGGCATCGTCGAGAACGCGGCCGCGCACGGCGAGTACCTCGCAGGCGAGCTGCCGCGGCTCGCCGAGCGCCACCCGTCGATCGGGGATGTGCGCGGCAAGGGACTCTTCTGGGGCCTCGAGCTCGTGCGCGAACGCGCGACGCGCGAGCCGCTCGTCCCCTTCAACGCCGGCGGCGAGTCCGCCGCGCCCGTGGGGCGCGTGGTCAAGGCCGCGATGGAGCGCGGCCTCTACCTGTTCGTGCACTGGAACGTCGTGATCGTCGCGCCGCCGCTGACGATCACCCGCGAGGAGCTCGACGAGGGCCTGGGCGTGCTCGACGAGGTGCTCGCGCTCGCCGACGAGCTCGCGGCTTAGCCCGTCACGCCGGCCGCGGGGCGAGGCGCCCCGACGGCCGGGTGACGGAGGCGATTCCCTTGGCGATCCAGCCGCCCACGGCGAGCGTGAGCAGCGCCAGCGCCAGGATGCTCAGGTACGTCCACTTCTTCATGACGTGGGGGCCGAGACGGGAACGCCCGTCGGGACGTACTGCGGGGTGTAGCCGAGCAGCCGGCCCAGCGGGGCGCCGAGCGCGAGCGCGGCCTGCTGGAGCCACCGCGGCGCGACCGGGAGCTGGACGTCGTCGAGGTGGTGGTTCGCGATCACGGCGAGCCGGAGCGGGTTCGGCATCCCCTTCTTGCTCGTCTTGCCGTCGGCCGCGAGGCCGAACATCGTCTCGATCAGCTGCTCGAACCCGAGCGCCGGGCGGACCTCGCAGCGGAACACGAGCGTGTCCTCGCCGGCGTTCCACCACTTGTGGGCGACGCGGGGCGGGACGACGACGACGTCGCCGGCGCGGGCCTCGACCTGCTTGCGCCCGAGCTTCGCCGCGAGCGTGCCGCTGACCACCTCGAACGTCTCCGTCTGGGACGGGTGGACGTGGGCGGCCGCGACGACCGCCCCGGGGGCGGCGCTCAGCTCGATCAGCACGTACTCGCCGTTCGTCTCGGCGGCCGTCTTCAGGAACGTCATCCGCTCCTTCGTGACGGGGTTCGCCAGTGTGTCGCCTGCCTGGATCAACGGTGGTTCCTCCTCGAATGCCCGTGGGGTCGGTTCAGTGCGCTGATCCTGCGCCGAGACGCCTACGGCTCGCATCGGGGCGACCCCCAAAGATCGCCACCGAGGTTTGGGGGGTGGCCGGTCTAGGGGTGCGTTGGAGGGTTTGGCGGAAGGCCTCGTCGTCGGGGTGCGCTGGGGGTCGCGAGGCAAGGACGCAGGGAGCCCTCGTACCAGGAGGTACGGGGCGACTGAGGACGCAGCATCGCGGCGTCCAGCGCGGCCCGACGGCACAGCGCCTCTTTCGCCAAGCCCTCCTAACCGAACACGGGGGCCTCGAGCGAGTCCTCGGCCGCGAGCGCGCCCGCGAGCTGCGCGCGCGAGGTGATCCCGAGCTTGCGGTAGACGCTCGAGAGATGCACCTCGATCGTCTTCGGGGTGACGAAGAGCGCCTGCGCGATGTCCCGGTTCGTCAGCTCCTTCGCGGCCATGGCGGCCACCCGCCGCTCGCTCGGGGTCAGGGACTCCACGCCCGAGAGCGCGACGCGCCGCGGCCGGGCGCCCGTCGCCATCAGCTCCTCCTGCGCCCGAGCGGCGAGCGCGACCGACTCGCCCTGATGGGCGAGCTCGAGCGCCTGCCGCAGGTGCTCGCGCGCGTCCGAGCGCCGGTTCGCCCGGCGCAGGGCCGAGCCGAGCTCGACGAGCCCCCTCGCGCGCTCCAGGAGCGCCCCCGACCCGTCCAGCAGCTCCACGGCCTCCTGGAGCAGCGCCAGCCCGTGCGTGCCGCCCTCGACCATGCCGGCGACGCGGAGGGACTTCGCGAGCGCGCGGGGCGCGCCCCAGCGCCGGGCGAGCTCGACCTCCTCCGCGGCCAGGCGCTTCGCCTCGTCCGTCTCCCCCAGCTGGTGCTTCGCCAGGGCCGTCTGCGAGCGCCACGCCACGATCGCCGGGTTGAGCCCGCCGACCCCCTCGAAGAAGACGCGCGCCCGCTCGAACTCGGCGACCGCGTCGCGATAGCGCCCCTGGAGATAGCGCAGCCGCCCTTTCGCGTCGTGGACGAAGGCCTGGCCGCGCGCGTTCTCGGGCAGCGTGTCGAGCCGCGCGAGCGTCGCGATCGCGGCGTCGAGGTCGCCCCGCTGCATCTGCGCGTCCGCGAGGAACGCGAGCGCGTACGGCATCCCGCTCGCGAGACCGTGCTGCTCGCTCGCCTCGACGGCATTCCGGAGGTCGGCCTCGGCCTCGGCGAGATCGCCCATGAAGATGTGCAGGTATCCCCGGAAGATCGAGGCGATCGCGAAGGAGAAGACCGACCCCCGCACGCGCGCGTCGGCGAAGGCGTCGTCGAAGATCGCCCCCGCCGTGTCCCACTGGTCGGCGACGGTGAGCGTCACCGTCGAGAAGGCGAACGAGGGGCTCTCGTCCGCGAAGAGCGCCCCGCCGGCCACGGCGCGCTCGGCGTAGTCGATGCACTGCTCGCGGTCGTCGAGCGCCCGCGCGCCCGAGAAGGAGAGCAGCCCGAGGAGCATGCGCGAGCCGAGGTCGTCCTCGAGCGGGAGCTCCTGCACCCGCTCCAGCTGCCTGCGGGCGAGCTCGTGGAGCGGGGGGAACAGGAGGGTGACGGTGAGCAGCCCCGCCTCGAGCCTGCGGCGGAGGTCGAGGTCGCGGTCGCCGACGAGGGCGATCCCTTCCTCGAGCACGCCCACGGCCTCCTCGGCCTGGAGGTTGTAGAGGAGCGCGCGCCCGAGGTCGAGCGAGATCCGAGCCCGCTCCATCGGGTCGGTCGTGAGCGCGTGGGCCTCGCGCAGGTGGCCGATCGCCTGCGGGTTGTCGACGAGCCGCTCGACGTGCCCGAGCCGGTAGGTCAGCTCGGCGCGCACGGCGTCCTCGACCGGCTCCTCGATCGCGCGGCGCAGGAACGACGCGGCCGCGTCGGGGTCGCCCTTCCCGACCGAGCGCTCCGCGGCCGTCCGGAGCACGGCGACCGCGGCGTCGATCGCGCCCGGGCGGGTCAGGAGCAGGTGCGCGGCGACCTGCTCGCTCGGCGCGTCGGTGTCGAGGAGGAGGTCGACGGCCGCGGCGTGCTGGCGCTCGCGCGCGGCGCCGTCGAGATCGCCGTAGACGGCGGCGCGTAGCACGGGATGGACGAACGCGAGGCGGCGGTCGACGCGGAGCAGGCCGTTCCGGGCGAGCGTCGCGGCCGTGTGCGCCGCGAGCTCACGGTCGACGCCGGCGAGCGTCGCCGCGTCGGAGAGGCGAACGTCGTCGCCGAGGATCGCGACCGCCTGCGCGAGGGCCGTCGCCTCGTTCGGGAGCCGCGAGAGCCGCAGGTGCACCGCGCGCGAGACGGCTTCCGGGCCGATCTCGTAGACGCGCTCGGCGTTCCGGCTCTTCGGGGCGATCCCCTCGCCGGCGAGCGCGTCCAGGAGCGCGCGCAGCAGGAGGGGATTTCCGCCGGTCGCCTCGTGGCAGGCGTCCGCGAACTCGACGTCGACGTCGCGCGCGAGCGTGTCGCGGATCAGCGACGCGGTCGCGTGCAGCGTCAGCGCCTGGGGCCGGATCACGACTGCGCCGGGGTCGGCGACGATCTCGGCGACGAGCGCCTCCTCGTTGCTCTGAGCGGGCGGACGGGTGCCGACCACGACGAGGATCGGCAGTCCCTCGAGGCGCCGCGCCGTGTAGTTCAGCCACCTCAGCGAGGCCGCGTCGCACCAGTGCAGGTCGTCGACGGCGAGCAGGAGCGGCTGTCGCGTGGCGACGTTGCCCGCGAGCCAGAAGAGCCCGTGCAGCGTCGAGAACGACCCGTCCGCCACCGTCTCGGGATCGCTGAACGCACGCTCGTCGAACAGCGCCGCCGCGAGCGCGGCCGCGCCGGCGAGCAGGTCGGCGCGCTCGTCGGAGGAGGCGAGCGCGAGCGTGGGCTCGAAGAGCTGCCGGACGACGCCGAACGAGAACTCGTGCTCCCGCTCGCCGCCGCGGGCGGAGAGCACCCGCATCCCGGCCGCCGTCGCGAGCGAGCGCGTCTCGGCGACGAGCCGCGACTTGCCCATGCCCGCGTTTCCCTCGATCGCGACGAAGCGGCCGTTCCCGCCGCGCGCCACCTCCACCATCGCGCGCAGCGCGGCGAGCTCGGCCTCGCGCTCGAGCAGCGCCGCCTCGCCGGGGCCGACGGCGCCGGTCGAGCGCGTCGTCAGGGGCGGGAAGTCGTCCGCGAGCCCCTCCGCGACGAGCTGGAAGAGCTGCTCGGGCCGATCGAGCCCTTCGAGCCTGTTCTCGCCGAGGTCACGGAGAGACACCCCACGGGGAAGGTCGTGCTCCACGAGCCGCGCCGTCGTCGTCGAGAGCAGGATCTGGCCGCCGTGCCCGGCGTCGCCGATCCTCGAGGCCTGGTGGACGGCGAACCCGACGTAGCCGTCCTCCCCGACGGTCGCCTCGCCCGTGTGGATGCCCATGCGGACGCGCAGCACCGTCCGCCCCGGCCACTCCTCGCGCGCGAGCGCCTTCTGGGCCTCGATCGCGGCCTGGACGGCCGTGCCCGCGCTGCGGAAGACGGCGAAGAACGAGTCGCCCTGGCGGTCGATCTCGACTCCGCCGACCCCCTCGAACGCCGTCCGGAGCAGGTCGTTGTGGATCGAGAGCACACGGCCGTACTCCTCCCGGCCCAGATCCTTCAGGAGCTGCGTCGAGCCCTGGATGTCGCTGAACAGGAAGGTGACGGTGCCGGTCGGAAGCGCGCTCATGCTGTCACCCTCGACCAAGGGTACGGGGATTTTCTTCCCGGGAGAAAAGACTAGGGAGGCCTTTGGGGGGGTCGCCCGACGCGGTGGAGCGGCCGTCTGCCGCACCCTGGGCAGGCGAACACGTCCACAGGAGGTTGAACGCCATGTCCGTCGCCGAACTCCGCGCCCCCGAGCACGAAGCCCCGCTCGCCGAGGCGATCGTCAGCATCGAGCAGGTCTCCCGCCGCTACGGCGACGGCGACACCGCGGTCGACGCCCTGCGCGGCGTCTCGCTCGAGATCGAGCGCGGCAAGCTGACCGCCGTGATGGGGCCCTCGGGCTCCGGCAAGTCGACCTTGATGCACATCCTGGCGGGCCTCGACCGGCCGACCGCCGGCCGCGTCGTCCTCGACGGCGTCGACGTGACGGGGTTGAGCGAGAAGAAGATGACGCTCCTCCGCCGCGAGAAGATCGGCTTCGTCTTCCAGTTCTTCAACCTGCTGCCGATGCTGACGGCCGAGGAGAACGTGCTCCTGCCGCTCTCGATCGCCGGCCGCAAGCCGGACGAGCAGTGGCTCGAGGAGCTGCTCCTCACGGTGGGGATCGCCGACCGGCGCAAGCACCGCCCCTCCGAGCTCTCCGGCGGCCAGCAGCAGCGCGTCGCGATCGCGCGCGCGCTCGTGTCGAACCCCGCCGTCCTGTTCGCGGACGAGCCGACCGGCAACCTCGACTCGGCGACGTCGAAGGACGTCCTGCACGTCCTGCGGAACGCGGTCGACGACCTCGGGCAGACGACCGTGATGGTCACGCACGACGCCGGTGCCGCCTCGATGGCCGACCGGATCCTCTTCATCGCCGACGGCCGCATCGTCAAGGACCTGCGCGAGTCGACCGCCCGCGAGGTCATCGCCGCGATGCAGGAAGTGACCGGACGATGAAGCGCGTCGCGCTCAAGGGCATCTTCGGGCGCAAGCTCCGCACGGCGCTGACGGCGTTCGCCGTCGTGCTCGGCGTGGCGATGGTGACCGGCAGCCTCGTCTTGACGGACACGATGTCGAAGGCGTTCGACTCGATCTTCGAGTCGTCGTATCAGGAGACCGACGTCGTCGTCAGCGGCCGCTCCCTCGTCGACTGGTCGGACGAGGGGAACGCGCTCGTCCCCGACAGCCTGCTCCGGCAGGTCCGCGCGTTGCCCGACGTCGAGGCCGCCGCCGGCTCGATCCTCGACCTGAACTCGAGCGCGAACCAGGCGCACCTGATCGACCGCGACGGCGAGATCGTCATGGGCAACGGCAACCCGACGTTCGGGCTCGGCGTCGATCCCTCGGAGCCCAGGTTCAATCCGCTCGAGCTGAGCGCGGGCCGCTTCGCGCAGGCGCCGGGCGAGGTCGTGGTCGACGCGAGCAGCGCGCGGACGCTCGGCTTCTCCATCGGGGACGGGGTGAAGATCGCGGTCGGCGGCCCGATCAAGACGTTCGAGCTCGTCGGGATCGCCAAGTACGGCGACGTCGACACGATCGGTAGCGCGACGATGGCGATCTTCCACGTCGACGAGGCGCAGCGGCTGCTCGAGAAGCCCGGCTACGACGTGATCTCGGTCGCCGGGCGCGAGGGCGTCTCCGACGACGAGCTCCTGCGCTCGATCGCCCCGCTCCTGCCCGCGAACGCGCAGGTGCGCACCGCGGCGGAGCAGGCGGACGCCGACAAGAAGGGCGTCTCGGAGTTCATCTCCTTCATCCGCTACGCGCTGCTCGGATTCGGCGGGATCGCGCTCTTCGTCGGCGCGTTCGTCATCTTCAACACGCTCTCGATCACGGTCGCGCAGCGCACGCGCGAGCTCGCGACGCTGCGCACGCTCGGGGCGACCCCGGCGCAGGTGCTGCGGAGCGTCGTGCTCGAGGCCTTCGCGGTCGGCCTGGTCGCCTCGCTCGCGGGCATCGCCGCGGGCGTCGGGCTCGCCGTCGGGCTGACCGAGCTGATGGCGGCCGCCGGTCTCGACCTGCCGCGCGCGAGCACCGTCTTCCAGACGCGGACGTGGGTCGCCGGCCTCGCGCTCGGGACGCTCGTCACGCTCGCGGCCTCCGTTGCGCCCGCGCTGCGCGCGACGCGCGTGAACGCGATCGCCGCGGTCCGCGAAGGCGCGGTTGCGCCTCGTGGACGGCTCGCGCGGTCCGCGTTCCCGATCTCGGTCGCGCTCGTGGTCGTGTCCGCGGCGACGCTCGGGTACGGGCTCTTCGCCTCGGACGTCGGGGTCGCCACGCGGATCCTCGCGCTCGTGGTCGGTCTGCTGACGCTCTTCGTCGGGGTCGCGATGGTCGCGACGCGGCTCGTGACGCCGCTCGCGCACGTGTTGGGCTGGCCCGGCGCGAAGCTCGGCGGCGCCGCAGGGCAGCTCGCGCGCGGCAACGCCGTGCGGATGCCCGGGCGCACCGCCGCGACCGCGGCGGCGCTGATGATCGGGCTCGCGCTCGTCACGTTCGTGACCGCGGTCGGCAACGGCCTGCGCCAGTCCGAGCGCGACGCGATCGTCCGGCAGATCGACGCCGACTACGTCGTCGTGTCGCAGAACGGCTGGTCGACGCTCCCCGCCGTGGTGGGCGAGACGGCGGCCGAGGTCGACGGCGTCGAGGTAGCGTCGAGCATCCGCCGCGAGCGCGGCCGCGTGCTCGGCGACGGCGTCGACGTGTCGGGGATCGATCCCGCCACGCTCGGCGAGGTGTTCCACGTCGAGTGGTCCGAGGGCTCGCCGGCCGCGCTTCGCTCACTCGGTCCGAGCGACGCGATCGTGCGCAAGTCCTTCGCGGACGAGTACGGCTTCGCGACCGGCGGCGAGTTCCTCGTGCGGACGCCGACCGGCCTGATGCTGAACCTACGGATCACCGGCGTCTACGACCCGCCGCGCTTCGACTCGCTGCTCGGGAGCGTGCTCGTCTCACGGGCGACGTTCGACCGGTCGTTCTCACGCCCGGGAGACTCGCTGACGCTGATCTGGTCCGGCCAGCCGCTCTCGACCTTCGAGGACGCGTTGGCCGCATACCCCGACGCCCGGGTCGTGGACGACGAGACGTTCGTCGACGACCGCGCGGCCGAGATCGACGGGATCCTCAACCTGCTCTACGCGCTGCTCGCGCTGTCCGTGATCGTGAGCCTGTTCGGGATGGTGAACACGCTCGTGCTCGCGGTCTTCGAGCGGACGCGCGAGATCGGGATGCTCCGCGCCGTCGGGCTGACCCGCCGGCAGACGCGGCGGATGGTGCGGCACGAGAGCATCGTGACCGCGCTGATCGGCGCCGCGCTCGGCGTCCCGCTCGGGCTGCTCCTCGCGACCGCCGTCACCCGCGCGCTCGCGGAGTACGACCTGTCGCTCTCGATCCCGGTGGGGGCGCTGGCCGTGTTCGCGCTCGTCGCCGTCCTCGCCGGGTTGGCCGCCGCGCTTCTCCCCGCGCGGCGTGCGTCCCGCCTCGACGTGCTGGAGGCACTCCAGTACGAATAGGCGGGCTCTAGCGTCTCCGCGCGCGCCGGAGGTTCCTTCGGCGCGCGCGGGAGCGCTCGAGCGCCGCGGCGGCTTGCTCCGCGAGGGCCTCGACCGGGAGCGGGCCCTCCGGCTCGGGTTCGGGCTCGGCCTCGGGCTCCGGCTCGGGTTCCATGAGCTGCTCGGCCTCGGCCGCCGGCTCGGGCTCCGGCTCGAGCGGCTCGACCTCGTCGACCGCCTCCGGCTCCTCCGGCTCGTCCGGCTCGGCCGACGCGACGGGCTCCTCGGGGACGGCCGCGGGCGCCTCCCACGGATCGAGCTCGGGCTCCGCCGTCTCGGGCTCCGCGACCAGCTCCACGGCGCCGTCGAGCACCTCGTCGTCCACCGGCTCGGGGCCCGCGACGAGCTCCGGCTCCTCCGGTTCCTGATCGAGCGGCTCGAGCTCGACGGCGGGAGCCTCGGCGTCGTCGCGCCGACGCCGGAAGAAGCCGAAGCGCCTCCGCGGCTCGGGCTCGAGGCCCGGCGGGGGCTCGGGGAGCACGAGGAGCTCGGGCTCCGGCTCCGGCTCGTCCGCCTCGGCGACCGGCTCGGGCTCCGGCTCCGGCTCGGGCTCCTCGACGGGCGGCGGCTCCTCCACCGGCTCCTCGACCGGCTCGGCCTCGGCCTGCACGAACGCCTCCTCCTCCTCGGTGTCCTCGGAGTCGGCTTCCACGGGCTCGTCGGCCGGCTCGTCCTCCTTCTCCCCCTCCTCCACGGGCTCGTCGCTCTCCCGCACGGCGGGCGTGCCGAGCATCGTCATCGCCTCGGGGCCCTCCTCCTGCGCGGCGCCCCACTCCTTCGCCTCGCCGGCGGGCAGCTCGGGCACCTCCTCGTCGAGGTCGGGAACGGTCACCGGGGACACCGCCTGCGGGATCGCGCGCTCGCGCGCCGCCACCCACTCGATCAGCCAGACGACCCCGAGGGCGAGCGCCATCACCAGCACGATCGTCAGGCGGCTCCAGCCGGCGACGCCGACGATCACCCCCATCACGATCAGGAAGAGCGCCTCGCCCGCCACGCGCGGGAACGCCGGTGGGAGCGACCACTCGGACACGCGCCCGCGCGTCCCGTAGCTCCCGCCGCCGGCCTGCCAGGACTGCACCGTCCAGCCGGAGCCGCGGATCGTCCGCAGCTCGGCGCGCAGCTCCGCGGAGGTGCGCTGGAAGACCTCGACCGCCTCGAGCGTGCTCAGCGTCGCGTCGAGCTGCGCCGCGTGCCGGTAGAAGGCGTCGAACGCCTCCCGGACCTTCTCGCGGTCGTAGCCCTGCTCCGCGAGCGGCAGGTCCTCGACCCGCGGCAGCGGCGCGGGGCGCCGCTCGGGCTCACCAGGCGCCGCCGGCTCGGGCGCTGGCCATTCGGCGTCGCTCATCCGTGCCAAGTATGACCACGCCGGGAAGCCGCTAATCGGAACGGAGCCGGAGGCCCGTCGCGACGACCCGTCGCCCGCCGCGCGCGTAGACGACGTCGACGCTGTCGTTCTGGCGGTAGGTGCCCGCGATCCCGAGCACGATGCTCAACCAGCGCCAGAACCCGAGCCGTCCCTCGCGGGCGAGCGGCCGGGAGAAGACGAGCGTGTCGTTCTCCCGGCGGTAGTCGACGCCCTCGTGCTGAAGCACACCATTGACGAAGACCTCGAACGCCCCGGTGAGATCGGGCGGCAGGTCCACCGTCGTCCGCGAGTCCACCGCTCGTAGAATGCCACCGCCCGTGCGCCGCCTGGTCTGGATCGTCGTCGCCGCAGGCGCGCTCGCGCTCGCGTCCCCGGCGTTTGCCGAGGACGCCGGGCTGACGCCCGTCGATCCGAAGTCGCCGAACGCTGAGGCGATCAACGACACGTACTGGATGCTCGTCGGCGTCGGCGGCGTGATCCTGCTGCTCGTCGAGGGCGCGCTGATCGCGTTCATGTTCCGCTACCGGCGCCGCCGCCGCCCGGTCGACGACGAGGGCCCGCAGATCCACGGCAACACGAGCCTCGAGGTGCTCTGGACGGTCGTGCCGGTGCTGATCGTCGCGTTCGTCGTCGGCTTCGTCTTCTACAAGCTGCCCGAGGTGAGCGACTTCTCGGAGGAGGCGATCGCCTCGCCGGAGGACGCCGCGCTCGAGATCGAGGTCGCGGGCCGTCAGTTCTACTGGGAGTTCCGCTACCCCGACGGCTCGGTCACGTACGACACGCTCGTCGTGCCGGTCGGCCGCAACGTCGACGTGCGCGTGACTGCGCCGGACCACGACGTGATCCACTCCTGGTGGGTGCCTGCGCTCGGCGGCAAGATCGACGCCGTACCGGGTGACCCGAACCGCACGTGGTTCCGCGCCGACGAGGAGGGCGTGTACGACGGGAGCTGCGGCGAGTTCTGCGGCGTGCAGCACTCCGCGATGCGGATGAGCGTCCGCGCGGTCGCGGCCGACGAGTACGAGGCCGAGCTGGAGCGCTTCGCGGGCAACGGCGAGGAGCAGTTCACCGCAGCGTGCGCGAAGTGCCACAACCTCGAGGGGCCGCAGCTGATCGGCCCCACGCTCCGGGGCAACCCGACGCTCGCCGACCCGCGCGCGCTCGGCGAGCTCGTGCGCAACGGGCGCGGCGCGATGCCCGCGGTCGGCCGCGGCTGGAGCGACGACCAGGTTCGCTCGCTCGTCGAGTACACGCAGCGCTTCGCGGAAGGCGGCGGCTAGTTTGGCGGTCCGCACCGAGCCGATCTACCCGATCCCCTGGTACCGCGGCCGCTTCGCCAGCTGGCTCGTCACGACCGACCACAAGCGGATCGGGATCCTCTACGTCGCGACGAGCCTCCTGTTCTTCGTGCTCGGCGGCGCGCTCGCGCTGTTGATCCGGATCGAGCTGTTCACGCCGGAGACGGCCGACGTCGTCGGCCGGGTCACGTTCAACCAGCTCTTCACCATGCACGGCCTGACCATGATCTTCCTGGTCGTCGTGCCGATCTTCGCCGGCTTCGGCAACTTCCTGATCCCGCTGATGATCGGCGCCGCGGACATGGCGTTCCCGCGCCTGAACGCGTTCTCGTACTGGGCGTTCCTGTTCGGCGGTGTGATCCTCTACGGGAGCTGGTTCTCCGCCGGCGGGCCCGCCGACACGGGCTGGTACCTCTACCCGCCGTACTCCGCGCAGACGACGACGTCCGTCGACCTGACCATCCTCTCGCTGCACCTGCTCGCGATCGGCTCGTTCGCCGGCGCGGTCAACTTCGTCGCGACGGTGCACACGCTGCGCACCGCGGGGATGACCTGGATGCGGATGCCGCTGTTCGTCTGGGCGATCTACACCTACTCGCTGCTGCTGATCGCCACCCTGCCGGTCGTCGGCGCGGCGCTGACGATGCTGCTCCTCGACCGCCAGGCGGGGACGCACTTCTTCCTGCCGGACGAGGGCGGCAACGCGGTCCTCTACCAGCACATGTTCTGGTTCTTCGGGCACCCCGAGGTCTACGTGATGATCCTGCCCGCGTTCGGGATCGTCTCGGAGGTGCTGCCCGTGTTCGCGCGCAAGCCGATCTTCGGCTACGCCGCGATCGCCTTCTCGACGATCGGGATCGCGTTCGTCTCGATGCTCGTGTGGGCGCACCACATGTTCACGGTCGGGATGCCGAACTTCCTGAACGGCTTCTTCATGATCGCCTCCGTTCTCGTCGCGGTCCCGACCGGCGTGAAGATCATCAACTGGCTGGCGACGCTCTGGCGCGGCAACCTCAACTTCGCGACGCCGATGCTGTTCGCCCTCGGCGTCATCTCGGTGTTCACGATCGGCGGTATCTCAGGCGTCTTCGTGGCGGCGTTCCCGTTCGACTGGCAGGTACACGACTCGTACTTCATCGTCGCGCACATGCACTACGTGCTCTTCGGCGGGTCGATCTTCGGCATCTTCGCCGCGCTCTACTACTGGTGGCCGAAGATGTTCGGTCGGATGCTCGGCGAAGGGCTCGGCAAGCTCAACTTCTGGCTCTTCTTCGTCGGCATGAACCTGACGTTCGGGCCGCAGCACATGCTCGGGCTGCTCGGGATGCCGCGCCGGGTCGCCGGCTACCGCGACGAGGACTGGCTCGTCACCTGGAACGTCGTCTCGAGCATCGGGTCGCTGATGATCGGGCTCGGCGTGCTCGTGTTCTTCCTCAACGTGCTGCGCTCGCGGAAGTCGCGCCGCGTCGGCAACGACCCGTGGCTCGGCGACACGCTCGAGTGGTACACGACGTCGCCGCCGCCCGAGCACAACTTCGACAGGCTCCCCTACATCTCGAGCCCCCGGCCGTTGCGCGACCTGCGCAGGCGCCTGGCCGAGCAGCGAGCGTGAGCCGGTTGCAAGTAACAGACTGTTACTTGGCACCCGGCCCGGCGCTCCGGCTCTGTGGGCTCGCTGCCACGGGCGCGGCGGCCGCGACCGTCGCGAGCGGGTCGCTCGGGATCGCGCACCGGGCGCTCGCGATCGTTGCGCTCCCACCGCTCGTCGCGCTCGTCGTCGCGGCCTGGACGGAGCATCGGCGCCTGCTCCCGTGGTCTGCGGCCGCGCTCGGCTCGTTCCTGCTCGCGATCGCGACCTGGTGGGCCGGCTCGTTGCACGTCGGCGCGGCCGCCGTCGCGCTCGCGGTCGTCGCCGTGACCACGGCGCTCCTCTTCCGCGGGTCGACGGCGCCCGTCGGCGTCCTGCGCGACTACGTAACGCTGACGAAGCCGAGGATCATGTCGCTGCTGCTCGTCACCGCGGTCGGCGGGATGTTCGTCGGCGCGGACGGCGTCCCTCCGCTCGCCGATCTCGCCGCGATGCTCGTCGGGCTTTCGCTCGCCTGCGGGGGCGCGAGCGCCCTCAACCACTACCTCGACCGCGACATCGACCGGCTGATGGGCAAGCGCACGCGCGCGCGCCCGGTCGCGGCCGGCCGCATCGAGCCGGCGTACGCGCTCGAGTTCGGGCTCGCGCTCTCGGCGCTGTCGTTCGTGCTGCTCGGAAGCCTGACCAACCTGCTGACCGCGGTGCTCGCGCTCGTCGGGAACCTCTTCTACGTGCTCGTCTACACGCGCTGGCTCAAGCGCTCGACGCCGCAGAACATCGTCATCGGCGGAGCCGCCGGTGCCGTGCCGCCGCTCGTGGGCTGGGCCGCGGCGACGGGCGACCTCGCGCTGCCCGCGCTCGCGCTCTTCGCGATCGTCTTCTTCTGGACGCCGCCGCACTTCTGGGCGCTCGCGCTGCTGATCAAGCGCGACTACGCAGCCGCAGGCGTGCCGATGCTCCCGGTCGTCCGCGGCGAGCGCGAGACCGTTCGCCAGATCGTGCTCTACACCGTCGTCCTGATCGCGGTCACCCTCGTCCCCGTCGCCTTCGGGGTCTTCGGGCTGCTCTACGCGGTCGCGGCGCTCGGGCTGGGCGGCGTGCTCCTCTGGCTGGCCTGGCGCCTGCGCCGCGAGCTCGTCCCGGCCCGCGCGGCCGTCCTCTTCCACTACTCGCTCGCCTACCTCGCGCTCCTCTTCGTCGCGATGGCGCTCGACCCGGTGCTGGCGTGAGCGAGCAACGCGAGATCGAGCGGAAGAACCTGCTGATCGGGTGGGGGCTCTTCGCCCTCTTCCTGCTCCTGTTCGCCGGCTCGATCGGCGTCGCGCTCCTCTATCTGGCCCTCGACTGAGCGACCGAGCACTCTCCGGCACCGGTTCTTCACAGTGCCTGGCACCGTGAGCTAACACTCTCCGGCACCGCGCCCGGCTCAAGTCGGCGCCCCCTCCGGCCGATCCTTCTGGCAGATGGTGCGGCTCGTCCGTCTGTTGCTGCTCGCGGCTGCCTTCGCGGCCGTCTCGGCGTCCCCCGCCGGGGCGACGCGGATCCTCGGGCTGCCCGAGACGATGACGACCGCGCACTTCCAGGTCCACTACTCCGGTTTCCCGCTGACGGGCAAGCCGGTGCTCCACCAGGACGCCGCCGAGCTCGCGAGCAACCTCGAGCAGGCCTACGCGACCTTCACGGGCTGGGGCTACCCCGCGCCCCCGAGCGACGGCGACCCGTACATCGACGTGTACGTCACCGACCTGAGCCTGACCGGCGCGCTCGGGCTTGCGTTCACGGACACGGCGGCGAACCAGTCGTCCGGGTACGTCCAGCTGCACGACGAAGCCGTGCGGATGCCGGCGGCCGCCGCGCACGAGCTCTTCCACGTCTTCCAGTTCGGCATCTGGGCGCCGATGGAGCCCTGGCTGCTGGAGGGCACCGCCGAGTGGGCCAGCTTCCGGTTCCTGAACTTCCCCGCCGCCGTCGACCTCGGCGACGCCGAGCCGACCGAGCTCGCGAAGACCCTCGGCTCGCCCGACATGTCGCTCAGCTGCACCGGCGCCGCCTGCGGGCTCGACGAGTACGAGCGCGGCGGCTACTCGCGCTGGCACTTCTACCAGCACCTGACCGAGCGCCGCGGCGCGGGCGCGGTGAAGGCGATCTTCGACAAGGGCAAGGAGCTGAACGACCCGTCGATCCCCGCGACCGACCTGCTCAGCCAGTCGCTGATGAGCAACGGCGCGACGCTCTCCGACGCGTTCGTCGACTGGACGGTGGCGAACCTCTCCGGCGACTACCAGGCGACCGCGCTGAAGGGGGTCGAGGCGGCGGTGACGTCGACGGTCTCGACCGGGAGCGTGAGCGGCGCGCTGCCGACGCAGACGGTCGTCGTCAACCACCTCGCCGCGCGCTACCTGGCGTTCACGCGCGGCACGGATGGGAGCACCGGCCCCTGCTACGCGGCGACGTTGAACCTCGAGGTGTCGCTGCCGAGCGGTCTCGGCTCGCGCCCGTTCTTCCGTTGGAGCGCGCCCGACAGCCCGGCGATCCCGCTCGCGGTCAACGGCTCGACCGCCTCCCTGAGCCTGCCCTGGGACACCTGCACCTGGGCCGACCAGGGCGTGCTCGTGCTCCAGAACCCATCCACGAGCGTCGACGCCGCGCTCTTCACCGTGCGCGGGACGCTCACGGTCGACAAGAGCCGCCTCGCGACCGCAACGCCGCCACCCCCGGGCTACGCAGGCCCGACCGTCCCGGCGCCCGACGCCGACGACGCGCCGACGATCGCGCTCTACGGCCCGGAGACGCTCCGCGTCTCGAAGAAGAAGCGGCTGCTCAGGCTCGTGGTCTTCTCGAGCGGCGGCGGCAAGCTCGAGGCCGTCGCCGGCGGCAGCGCGCTGGGCGTTCGCACGCTGCGCGCGGGCAGCAACGATCTCCGCTTCACCCTCCCGAGGAGCCTCGCACGCACGCTCGCGGCGACCCGGCTCCTGCGAGTGACGAGCGTCGCCGACTCCGGCGCCCGAGGCGCGAGCGTCACGCGCCGGCTGCTCGTCACGAAGTAGCGTCCGCCAAACGGACCAGCTCGACGGCATCTTCCTCGCGCGTCCCGACGCGCCCACGTCCGGCCCACGGCTCGCGGTCAAGGACCTCTTCGACACGGAGGGCCTCGTGACCACCTACGGGTCGGTCCTGTTCGCCGAGCACGTCCCGGCGCGCACGGCCGAGGCCGTCCGGCTGCTCGAGGACGCCGGCTACGCGAACGTCGGCAAGACGAACCTGCACGAGTTCGCGTACGGCGTCTCGAGCCAGAACCAGCACTTCGGCACCGTCCCGAACCCGATCGCCCCCGGCCGGCTCGCGGGCGGCTCGAGCGGGGGGAACGGTGCCGCCCTCGCCGCCGGTCTCGTCGACCTCGCGCTCGGGAGCGACTCCGGCGGCTCGATCCGGATCCCCGCGGCGTGGTGCGGGATCGTCGGGCTGAAGCCGACGTGGGGGCTGGTCCCGCTCGAAGGCTGCTTCCCGCTCGCGTCGTCGTTCGACCACGCCGGCCCGATGGCGCGCACGGTGCACGAGTGCGAGGAGGCGATGCGCGCGCTCGCGCCCGGGTTCGAGCCGCAGGCCGTCGAGCTCGAGGACGTGCGGGCAGGCGTCGCCTGGGTCGAGCACGCCGACCCGCTCGTGCGCGCCCGCGTCGAGGAGGCGATCGCGCGGTTCCCGCACGGGCGGCCGCTCGAGCTCCCCGACACGGCCCCCACGTACCGGCTCTTCATGCGGGAGGTCGCCGACGTCCACCGTGAGCTCTTCGCCGAGCACGCCGACTCGTACGGCGAGAACGTGCGGCCGAAGATCGAGCGCTGCCTCGCGGTGACGGAAGCCGAGGCCGAGGCGGCGGCGCGCCTCCGCGAGGAGCTCCGCGAGCGCTACGCCGAGGCGACCGCCGACGTCGACGTGGTCCTGACCCCGACGGTCCCGATGGTCGCGCCGCCCGCGGAGGCGGACGAGCTCGGGTTCCGGGAGCGCGCGATCAGCCTCACGTACCCCTTCAACTGCCTCGGCCGGCCGGCGCTCGCGCTGCCGTGCGGCGAGGCCGAGGACGGCCTGCCGGCCTCGCTCCAGCTCGTGGGCGAGCCGGGCGCCGACGCGCTCGTCCTGGGGGTCGGGGCATCCCTCGTTCGAGGGACTCCCACCGCATAGGAACTGCCGAAAACGGGAGGGATGGTTCTCGGCCGCCTTCTCGTCAGCCTGCTCGCGACGCTGGTCCTCGTCACGACCGCGAACGCGTCCTCGGCGTCCTCGGCGGCCGCTCCCACGGGCCTCCGCGCCTTCCTCTTCCGGGCCGACGAGCCCCAGCGGCACGAGTTCCCGCGGACGCCGGCCTTCGCCTGGTCGCCCGTCGCGGGGGCGCTCAGGTACGAGTTCGAGCTCTCGACGAGCAACGCGTTCCGCGAGAACGGCCTGATCGTCGCCGACCGCACGCTGAAGACGCCCGTCGCGTCGCTCCAGCTGACGCTGCCCTGGATCACCGGCTCGCCGTACTCGCTCTACGCGCGGGTGCGCGCGGTGCTGCGCAGCGGCGCAACCGCCTGGAGCAAGCCGTTCGGCTTCAACCTCCGCCAGCCCGACGTTCCGCGGCCGCTCCCGTCGTTCCCCGGCCTGCTCCGGTGGACGCCGGTCGAGGGCGCCGGCGCCTACGAGGTATGGCTGATCGACCTCGACCGGCACCTGACCGTGAACTCGAACGTCCTCGACCAGCGCGAGGTCTACACCTTCCACCAGAGCGATCCCTGGATCCGCAACGTGCGCTGGCGCATCCGCACGCTGCGCTGGGACGTCAGCTCCGACGTGAAGCGCGTGAACGGGATCCCGATCACGTCGCACGGCCCCTGGAGCCCCGTCTACGAGTCGAAGAACCCGTCGCTCGACACGGGGTCGCTCCGGCTCGTCGGGACGGTCTCCGACGTCGTCGCGCGCGGCACGGCCACCGACTCGGCGCACCGGCTGATGCCGGCGTTCGTGTTCAGCGGGACGAAGGGATTGGACGGCGTCGACGCCGAGCTCTTCCGCGTCTACGTCTTCACCGACCGCGACTGCCTCAACCGGGTCTTCACCGGCTCGATCGTCGGCAGCCCGAGCTTCTCCCCGCGCCCCTACGGGCCGCTCTCGCTGCCGCGTTCGGGCAGCTCGATCGAGGCGCTCCGCGGCGCGTACTCCCCGGAGGGCCCGCAGGGCGTGACGTTCGCGCAGGACGGCGAGCCGCTCGAGCCGACCGAGTCGAGCTCGCAGGCGACGCCGACCACCTCGCTCCCCGGCGCGGCGGCGGCGACCCCCGCGCCCGGAGCCGCTCCAGGAACGGGGGGCGCGGTCTCCTTCCTGACGGTCTCCGGCAACCTCGGCGCGCCCGTCGACCTCTGGGACACGGACTGGCCGGAGGGCGGCTACTACTGGACCACCGTGCCCGTCGACGCGGTCTCGGCCGGGTCGCTCTCGACGGTGCTCTCGGACGCGGTCTCCACCGGGGCCACCTCGATCGAGGTCGAGCAGCCCGGCGGGTTCGCAGCCGGCGACGTGATTCAGATCGGAGCCAGCGCGGCGATCGAGACGGCCAGGATCGCGACCGTCAGCGGCAACGTGATCACCCTGACCGACCCCGTCCGGAACAACCACATGATCCTCCACGCCGTGACGCGCGTCGGCGGCAACGTCAGCTACGTCGACCGCGAGCTTCCGCAGGAGGCGTGCGCGGCCGGCCGCGTGCTGCGGTTCGGCAAGAGCAGCGAGCCCACGCTCGTCGCCGCCGGGACGCCGTTCGTGTCCGGGCTCTCGCCCAGGGGCCGCCTGACCACCGCCACCGGGGGCACGTCCAAGTTCTACGGCGCGCCGCTCGTCGCCTGGACGCCGTCGCTCGGAGCAGACGCGTACCACGTGCAGTGGAGCAAGAAGCGCTCGCCCTTCGTCCCCGTCGACGTCATCTGGCAGGACCGGGGCGCCGCAGCCGGGTTCCTGACGTTCGCGAACTCCGCCGTGCTGCCGCTCCAGCCCGGGACGTGGTGGTACCGCGTGCGCGGCGTCAGCTTCAACCTGCCGACGAACGCGCAGTTCATGGCCTGGTCGGAGCCCGCGCGGCTCGTCGTCAGCAAGCCGACCTTCGCCGTCGCGAAACCGAAGCCGAAGCCGAAGAAGAAGCGCTAGGCGCGCTCGGAGAGGCTCGGCGCGCGTCCCTGGACGAGCTCGAGCTCGATCGCGCTCGGCGTCCGCGGCGATGTGACGACCGCCTCGGCGAGCACGTGGATGCGCAGCCGGTGCCGGCGCGCAGCGCCGCGGAGCACGGCGAACGCGGAGTCGAGGTCGAGCCGGTAGCGCTCGGCCAGGATCCCCTTCGCCTGCTCGATCACGATCCGCGAGGACAGCGCGAGCTCGAGCTGGGCGTTTCGCTTGCGCAGCTCGTCGACCAGCTCGACGAGCCGCTCGCCGTCGCCGTTCACGAGTAGGCCTCCGCCACCGCGTCGCCGATCGCCTCGCTCAACGTCGGCCTGATCCGGAAGTGGGAGGTCAGGCCCGAGATCTCCAGCACGCGGGCGATTCGAACGTCGTCGGAGACGAGGGTCAGGGAGCCGCCCTTCAACCGGAGCTTGCGCGAATGGCGGAGCAGGAGCCCCACAGCGGAGGACTCGAGGAAGGGGACGGCGAGCAGGTCGACGATCACGCTGCGGGCGCCTTCGTCCCCGAGCAGCTCCAGCTCGGCGTCGACCTTGCCGGTGTCCGCGAGGTCGAGCTCGCCGGCGAGCGTCACCACGTAGGTCTCGTCGGCGATCTGGGCGGTGCTGAGCCGAAACTCGAGGGGGTTCACGAAGTCCACGAGGCCACCGTACCCCGGTCGAGATCAGCGTTCACCGAGCGTTGCGTTTGCGTTTGCTCACACGGTGGTGAGCTTGTAGCCGACGCCGCGAACGGTCACGATCCGCTCCGGCCTGGCGGGGTCGCGCTCGAGCTTGCGACGCAGGTTCGAGATGTGGATGTCGCAGGCACGCTGGTCGCCGACGTACGTGCTGTCCCAGAGGTGCTCCATCAGCTCGCGACGCGAAAAGGCCCGGTCGGGCTGAGATGCGAGGAGCGTGACGAGCCTGAACTCCGAGCGCGTCAGGTCCCTGGGCTCGCCGTCGACGAGGACGCGGTGCGCGTAGGCGTCGAGCTCGAGCGAGCCGACGCGGACGCGCTGCGAGGGCCCGGAGAGGTCGAGCTCGCGCCGCCGGAGGAGCGCCCGCACGCGGCTGACCACCTCCGCCATCGAGAACGGCTTCGTGACGTAGTCGTCGGCGCCGATCTCGAGCCCGAGGACGCGGTCGGTTTCGGTGCTTTTCGCGGTCAGCACGATCACCGGGAGCGCGCTCTGCTGCCGGACACGGCGCAGGATCTCGGTCCCCGAGAGCCGCGGCAGCATGAGGTCGAGGATCATCAGGTCGAACTCGTCGGTCAGCGCCTGCTCGAGCGCCGCCTCGCCGTCCTCTACGGTCTCGACCTCGTAGCCCTCGCCGCGCAGCGTGTACGCGAGCGCGTCGAGGATCGCCGGCTCGTCCTCCGCGATCAGGAGCCTGGTCACCGCGAGACGAGCCTCGCGGCGGGGAGGACGATCGAGACGGTGGTTCCCGCCTGCGAGGACTCGAGCTCGAGCTCGCCGCCGAGCGCGCGCGAGACGGCGGCGACGATCGCGAGACCGAGGCCGGAGCCTTCCTGCGTCACGCCCTCGCCGCGGTAGAAGCGCTCCAAGACGCGCTCGCGATCGGCTTCCGGGATCCCGTCGCCCTGGTCGCGAACCGCGATCCTGACGCGGTCGGCCTCGGGCTTGGCGGCGATCACGACCGCGGCGCGCGTGTGCTTCGTGGCGTTGTCGACGAGGTTGGCGAGCGCTTGCCCGAGGAGCGTGCCGTTCCCGATCACGCCGAGGTCCGCGTCGCACTCGACGCGAACCTCGCGCTCGCGCGCAGACGACGCGGCGATCGACTCGAGGAGCGGGGCGAGCGCGACGACCTCGGTACGGACACGATCCCCGATCTCGGCGCGGGCGAGCAGCAGCAGCGCGCGCGTCAGCTGCTCGAGCCGCGCCGACGCGTCCGCGATGTGCTGGAGGAAGCGGTCCCGGTCCTCGGGCCGCTCCTTCGCGCCGGCCTGGAGCACCTCGACGGCGCTGATGATCGCGGCGAGCGGGGTCTGGAGCTCGTGCGCCGCGTTCGTGACGAAGTCCCGCTCCGCCCGCTCGAGCGTCTCGCGCTCGGTCACGTCCTCGATCGTCACGACGACGGAGTCCATGCCCCCCGGCTCGCGGAACGGGACCGCCGAGAGCTCGACGACGATCCTGCGGCCGTCCGGCCGCTCGATCTCGAAGCGCTCGCGCGTGGTGGCGGTCCGCTCGCCCAGCGCGCGGACCATCGGCCGCTCGTGCAGCGGGAGCGCACGGCCGTCCCGCGTGAACATCTGCCACGGCTGCCGCTCGGAGAGCTCGGCGAGGTCCTCGCGCCCGACGCCGAGGATCTCGAGCGCAGGCGGGTTCGCCAGCTCGATCGCGCCACCCGGGCCTAGGACGATCACGCCGACGGGCAGCTCCTGCACGACGGTCTCGAGCCGGGCGTTCACGGCTCCGAGCTCGCGCGTCCGCGCGGCGATCCGCTCCTCGAGCTCGACGTTCAGCGCGCGGAGCGCCTCGAGGCGCCCGGCGAGCGCATCGAGCTCCCGCTCCCGCTCCCGCTCGGTGCCCGCGCTCATCGCACGGCGCTCGTCACGGCGGCTTCGTACACCGGGTCGCGGGAGAAGCGGTCGAGCTGGATCGAGAGGAGGTCGCTGGGCGTGAAGCGCTCCTCCCGCGTGACGACCTCCTCCCCGTCGAGCTCGAGCAGCTCGATCCGCTCCGCCTCCTCGAGTCGCAGCTCGACGCGACGATCGAGGCGCGAGCGCAGCCACCCGGCGAGCAGGGCGGCCTCGGCCGCGGGGCCGACCACGTGCAGCTCCGACGGCGCGAGCGGCCAGAGCTGCGCGATCGCTCGGCGCCACCGCTGCGTCCGCGTCCAGACGATGTCGGACACGGCGGTGCGCTCGAAGTACGTCGCGAGCTCTCGGTACGACGCGGGTGCATCGGGCCACTCGCGTGAGTCGACCACGAGCCGGTCGACGACGTCGACGAGCTGCTCGAGCTCGTCGGCTCCGAACGGCGGGCGCCCGCGCCAGCGCAGGAACATCGGGAGGTCCGGCAGCGCGAGCGGCAGCACGACGCTCGCCGGGGCGTGCGCGCGATCGCCGTGCAGGCGCACCTCGACCACCTCGGTGCTGACCATCCCCTCGAGCTCCGGCAGCGTGAAGCAGTGCAGCGAGACGTCCGCATCGAGCTCGTTGCGTCCGTCCTCGCGCGGGAACAGGAGCAGCGTGCGCGAGGGATGGCGCTCGGCGAGCCGCTCCAGCGTCTCGCGCGACGCGTCCTGCCACTCGGGCGGCGCCCACGCGACGTGCGTCATCGCGCTCGTGCGGAACGCCATCGACTCGCTGCGCAGCCGCGACAGCTCGCGCTCGATCTCGGCGACGGTGTTCATCGGCGTCGCCAGGAGCGGTCGTCCCGGTGCAGGAGCTCGTCCGCTGCCTCGGGCCCCCACGTGCCGGCCTCGTAGTTCGGGAAATCCGGCGTCTGGCCCGCCCAGCGCGCGTGGATCGAGTCGACGAGGCGCCACTGCTCCTCGATCTCGTCCGCGCGGGTGAAGAGCGTCGCCTCGCCGCGCATCGCGTCGACGATCAGGCGCTCGTACGCCTCGGGCAGCCCGGTGCGGAACGCGCCGCCGTAGAGGAACTCCATGTTGACGGTGCGCACCGTCATCCCCTGGCCCGGCACCTTCGCGCCGAACCCGAGCGAGACGCCCTCGTCCGGCTGGACGTGGATCGCGAGCACGTTCGGGCGCAGGCCGTCCGCGTGCAGGAAGAGCGGGTGCGGCGCGCGCTCGAAGTGGATCGCGATCGTCGTCTCCCGCCTCGCGAGCCGCTTGCCCGCGCGCACGTAGAACGGCGTGTCGGCCCAGCGCCAGTTGCCGATGCGCAGCTTCGCCGCGACGAACGTCTCCGTCGTCGAATCGGGGTCGACGCCCTCCTCGTCCCGGTACGCCGGGACGGCCTCGCCCTCGACGTGCCCGGCGCCGTACTGCCCGCGCACGACCGCCTCGACCTCCGTCGCGCGGAGCACCTTCGCCTTCTCGTTCCGCACCGCGTCGGCGTCGAAGTCGATCGGCGGCTCCATCGCGGTCAACGCGACGAGCTGGAGCGCGTGGTTCTGGAGGATGTCGCGCGACGCGCCGGCCTCCTCGTAGAACGCAGCGCGGCCCTCGATCCCCATCGACTCGGTCACGGTGATCTGCACGTGGTCGACGAACTGCCGCGACCAGAGCGGCTCGAAGATCGCGTTCGCGAACCGCATCGCGAGCAGGTTCTGGACCGTCTCCTTGCCGAGGTAGTGGTCGATGCGGAAGATCTCCCGCTCGCGGAAGTAGCGCGTGAGGAGGGCGTTCAGCTCACGGGCGGACGCGAGGTCGCGGCCGAACGGCTTCTCGACGATCAGCCGCGTCCACCCCTGCGTCGTCCTCCGCTCGCCCAGCTCCTGCACGAGCATCGGGAACGCCTTCGGCGGGACGGCGAGGTAGTAGACGCGGTTGCCCTGTGTGCCGTGCTCCTCGTCGAGCTCCGAGAGGCGGGCCCCCACCTCGTTGTGCTCCTCGTCGTCGCCGAACTCGGTCTGCACGTAGTGCGTGCACGCGGCCAGCTCGTCCCAGGCGTCCTGCTCGAGCTCGTCGCGCGCGTGCTCGCGGACGGCCTCCCTCATCTGTGCGCGGAACTCGTCGTCGGTCAGCTCCGTGCGCGAGCTCCCGAGAACGGCGAAGCGGTCCGGCAGCATCCGCCGCACGGCGAGGGCGTAGAGCGCGGGGAACAGCTTGCGCTTCGTCAGGTCGCCCGAGGCGCCGAAGATCACGAGCACGCACGGATCGGGCGCGCCGGGGAGGTCGAGCCCCTCGAGCAGCGGGTTCTCAGCGACTCCGGTCAGGGTCCTCCACGCGCTTCTCGGCCGCCCGGACCGCATGCCCACCGAACTGGTTCCGCAGCGCCGCCGCGACCTTCGCCGCGAAGTCGATCTCTCGTCGCGAGGCGAAGCGCGCGAACAGCGCCGCGGAGATCACGGGCACGGGCACGTTCTCCTTGATCGCCTCGTTGATCGTCCAGCGGCCCTCGCCCGAGTCCTCGACGTACGGCGCGATCGCGTCCAGCTGGGAGCCGTTCTCCGTGAACGCCTCGTAGAGCAGGTCGAGCAGCCACGAGCGGACGACCGAGCCGTACCGCCAGATCCCGGCGATCTGCTGGAGGTCGAGGTCGAACTGCGAGTGGTTCATCAGCTCGAAGCCCTCGGCGTACGCCTGCATCAGGCCGTACTCGATCCCGTTGTGCACCATCTTCACGAAGTGGCCCGCGCCCGGGCCGCCGACGTCCGCCCAGCCGTTCTCCGGCGCCAGCGACTCGAAGATCGGCCGCAGGCGTCCCGTGGCCTCGTCCTCGCCGCCGGCCATCAGGCAGAAGCCGACCTCGAGGCCCCACACGCCGCCGGAGACGCCGACGTCGACGAAGTGGATCCCCCGCGACTGCGCCAGCTCGTGGCGCCGGATCGAGTCGCGAAAGAACGAGTTGCCGCCGTCGACGACCACGTCGTCGGACTCGAGCACGCCGAGCGCGTCCTGCACGGTCTGCTCCGTGACCTCGCCCGAGGGCACCATCAGCCAGACGACGCGCGGCGGCTCGAGCTGCGTCGCGAGCTCGGCGAGCGACGTCGCGGTGGACTCGACGTTCGGGTCGAACGTCATCACCTCGTGGCCGTCGCGCCGCAGCCGCTCGGTCATCCCCGAGCCCATCCGGCCGAGCCCGACCATGCCGAGCTTCACAGAGCGACCCGCACGATCTTGCGCCCGCGCTCCCGCAGCGCCTCGAAGTCGCCGGCCGCCTGCGCGGCGATCAGCGTCCGGAAGCCGAACGGCCGGCCGGGGATCGGCAGCTCCTCGCCGAGGTCGTCGACGACCTGGACGAACAGGCCGCCCTCGGGACCGCCCTTGTGCAGCTGCCCGGTCGAGTGCAGGTACCGCGGCCCGAGGCCGACGGAGTACGGCAGCCCCGTCGCGCGCACGCGCTCGACGATCGGCTCCAGCTCGCGCTCGCGCGCGGGGTCGACGAACGCCAGCACGGCGACGTAGGCACCGCCCTCCGCGAGCAGCTCGTCGAGGTCTCCGTCGAGCTCGACGGAGGGCTCGCCGCCGCGCGCGAGCAGCTCGTTCGTCCGGTCCTTCGCCGCCTGCACGTCCGGCTGGTCGAACGGGTCGATCCCGAGCCGCGAGCCCGCGACCGCCGTCGCGAACTCCCAGCGGAAGAACTCCTGACCGAGCTCGTACGGGTCGTCGAGCCGCGGCTCGAACCGCTCGCCGCCGCCCCGCACCGGGACGATCCCTTGTCCCTGCTTCCCGGTCGACTCCGCGAGCAGCTGCTCGACCCAGAGCCCGAAGACGCCCTCCACCTGGACGAACGGCGCGTCCGCGAGCGCGAGCCCGAGCTCGAGCCCCGGGTTGCCCTCGTCGAGCCGGCAGGCCTGGCGCATCTCCTCGGCGCGCGAGAGCAGGCGCTCGACGTCGAGCCCCATCAGCGCGGCCGGCAGCACCCCGAACATCGACAGCGCCGAGTAGCGCCCGCCGATCGTGGGCTCGCCGTGGAACGTCCGCAGGCCGAGCCCCTCCAGCTCGCTGCCAGGGTCGGTGATCACGACGAACCGCGCGCCCTGCTCGCGGAAGTGCTCGAGCTGCGAGCGCGTCTCGAGCGTCGTCCCCGACTTCGAGGCCGCGACGAAGAGCGTCCCCTCGACGTCGACGCGCCGGATCGCCGACGGGTGCGTCGTGTCGAGCACCTCGAAGCGGTCGACGCCGAAGCTCCGCGCGAGGACGAGCGGCGCGAGGCTCGAGCCGCCCATGCCGAGCAGGCACACGCGCTCGTACTCGAGCTCCGACGCCGCCTCGAGCAGCCCGTGCACGCGCTCGAGCATCCGGACGGGCTCGTCGAGCCAGCCGAGCCAGCGCGCCTCGTCGCCGCCGGTCCAGACGCTCGGGTCGCGGCTCCAGATCCGGTCGACGAGCTCGGCCTGCGTCGTGCTCACGCGGAGACGAGCTCGCCGCGCTTCGCGCTGATGCCTTCGAGCAGCTCTGCGAGCGAGTCGGAGAACTTCTGCACGCCCTCGCGCTCGAGCGTGTCGGTCACGTCGTCGTAGTCGACGCCGGCTCGCTCGAGCTCGGCGAGGAGCTCGTGCGCCTGCTCGACGCCCTGCGCGAGCGTGTCCGCGACCCGGCCGTGATCCTGGAAGGCTCGAATCGTCTCGAGCGGCATCGTGTTCACCGTCTCCGGACCGATCAGCTCCTCGACGTAGAGCACGTCGCGGTACTCCGGGTTCTTCGTCGAGGTCGAGGCCCAGAGGCAGCGCTGCGGCGTCGCGCCCTTGGCCGCGAGGCGCTCCCAGCTCGACCCGCCGAACAGCTCCCGGTAGCGCTCGTACGCGAGCTTCGCGTTCGCGATCGCGAGCTTTCCTTTCAGCTCGGGCCGACCCACCTCCTCGAGGCGACGGTCGGCCTCCGTGTCCACGCGCGAGACGAAGAACGACGCGACCGACGCGACCGTCGCCGGATCGCCGCCGGTCTCGACGAGCCGCTCCAGCCCCCGCAGGTACGCATCGGCGACCGCGGTGTAGCGCTCGAGCGAGAAGATCAGCGTCACGTTGATCGAGCGCCCTCGCGCGGTGCACTCCTCGATTGCGCCCAACCCCGGCTCGGTCGCGGGGATCTTGACGAAGAGGTTGGGTCGTTCGACCCACTCGTGCAGGCGGAGCGCCTGCTCGATCGTGCGCTCCTGGTCGTAGGCGAGGTCGGGGTCGACCTCGAGCGAGACGTAGCCGTCCCCGCCCTTGCTCGCATCCCAGACGGGGCGAAGCACGTCGCACGCCTCCACGACGTCGGCGACCGCGAGCTGCCAGAAGATCTCTCGCGGGTCGTCCTGGTGCTGGAGCAGCTCGCGCAGCTGGTCGTCGTACCAGTCGCCCTCGGAGAGGGCCTTCTGGAAGATCGTCGGGTTGGAGGTCACTCCGCCGACGGCGTCCTCGTCCATCAGCTTGCGGAGCGTCCCGTCGCGGAGCCACTTGCGCGAGAGGGAATCGATCCAGACGCTCTGGCCGTGCTCGTTCAGCTCATGAAGGCGTGACTTGCTCATTCGTGCAACTCCCTTTCCATCCGTGTCACCTGCTCCAATCTTCGTACGTACCGCTCGCCCCCGTCGAAGCGGGCGCGCAGATACGCGCGAACGAGATCGGCCGCGAGCTCGGCGCCGACGACCTCGGACCCGAGGCAGATCACGTTCATGTCGTCGTGCTCTACCCCCTGGTGCGCGGAGTAGACGTCGTGGCAGACCGCCGCCCGGATCCCCGGCAGCTTGCAGGCCGCGACCGAGGCGCCCACGCCCGACCCGCAGACGAAGATCCCCCGTTCGGCCGCCCCCGTGGCGATCGCGTTGCCGACCTCGCGCGCCTTGTCCGGGTAGTCGATCCTCGGCTCCGGGACGTCCGTCCCGAGGTCGACGGCCTCGTGGCCCAGCTCCTCCACCACCTCGAGGACGCGGGCTCGCAGCTTGACGCCGCGATGGTCGAACGCGACTGCGACTCGCATCGACTGGTTACGGTACAGGGGCGATGGCGGACCACGATCTCTGGCGCGAGCTGGGCCAGCAGCTGCGGGCCGACGCCGTGCGCGTGAGCGCCGAGGCCGGCTCCGGACATCCGACCTCGTCGATGTCGGCGGCCGATCTCGCAGCCGTGCTCCTGGCAGAGCACTTCCGCTACGACTTCGACGAGCCGAAGAGCCCGCGCAACGACCGGTTGATCTTCTCCAAGGGCCACGCCTCGCCGCTCGTCTACGGCCTCTTCCGCGCGGCGGGGGTTCTCGCCGAGGAGGAGTTCGTCACGTACCGGCAGTTCGGCTCGCGGCTCGAGGGCCACCCGACCCCGGCGCTGCCGTGGGTCGACGTCGCCACGGGCTCGCTCGGTCAGGGCCTGCCGATCGGCGTCGGCATGGCGCTCGCGGGCAAGCGCCTCGACCGCCTGCCCTTCCGCGTCTGGGTGATCTGCGGCGACAGCGAGATGGCCGAGGGCTCGATGTGGGAGGCGATCGAGCACGCCGCGTTCTACGAGCTCGACAACCTCACGGCGATCGTCGACGTGAACCGCCTCGGCCAGCGCGGGCCGACGATGCACGGCTGGGATCTCTCTGCCTTCTCGGACCGTTTCCGGGCGTTCGGCTGGCACGCGATCGAGATCGACGGCCACGACGTCGCGCAGATCGACGAGGCGTACCGCGAGGCCGCCGCGACGACCGGCAGGCCGACGGCGATCGTCGCGAAGACGATCAAGGGCAAGGGGTACTCGAAGGTCGAGGACCAGGGCGGCTGGCACGGCAAGGCCGTGGCCGAGGAGGCGATCGAGGAGCTCGGCGGCGTGCGCAACATCACCGTCGACGTGCGCAGGCCCGACGCGGGCGAGGCACACCGCTTCGAGCCGGCCGGCGCGGAGTGGCCGCGGTACGAGGTCGGCTCGAAGGTGGCGACGCGCAAGGCGTACGGCGAGGCGCTCGCCGCGCTCGGCGCCGAGGACGGCCGCGTCGTCGCGCTCGACGGCGAGGTCTCGAACTCGACGTACGCCGAGATCTTCCGCGACGCGCACCCCGACCGCTTCTTCGAGATGTACATCGCGGAACAGCAGATGGTGGCGGCCGCCGTGGGGATGCAGGTGCTCGGCTGGAGGCCGTTCGCGTCGACGTTCGCCGCGTTCATGAGTCGTGGGTACGACTTCGTCCGCATGGCGGCGATCTCGCGCGCGACGCTCAAGCTCTGCGGCTCGCACGCCGGCGTCTCGATCGGCGAGGACGGACCGTCGCAGATGGCGCTCGAGGACCTCGCCGAGTTCCGCGCGATCAACGGCTCCACCGTCCTCTACCCGAGCGACGGCAACCAGACGGCGAAGCTCGTCCGCGCGATGGCCGACCTCGAGGGGATCTCGTTCCTGCGTACGACTCGCGCGGACACGCCCGTGATCTACGAGCCCGACGAGGAGTTCCCCGTCGGCGGCAGCAAGACGGTGCGGGACGGCGACGACGTCGCCATCGTGGCGGCGGGGATCACGCTGCACGAGGCGCTCGACGCGGCCGAGACCCTTGAGGCCGAGGGGATCTCGGCGCGCGTGCTCGACTGCTACTCGGTCAAGCCGATCGACGAGGAGACGCTGCGCTCGCTCGGCACGCCGATCGTCACCGTCGAGGACCACTGGCCCGAGGGCGGGCTCGGCGAGGCGGTGCTCTCCGCGCTCGCCAGCCTGGACGACGCGCCCACGGTCACGAAGCTCGCCGTGCGCGACCTCCCGCACTCGGGCAAGCCGGCCGAGCTGCTCGCGGCCGCGGGGATCGACGCGGAGCACATCGCCGAAGCCGCCCGGAGCCTCGTCCGCGAGCGCACGACCGCCTAGCCCGCGCTCTACGCTTAGGCGATGGCCGTCGTCATCGCCTCCAACCTCCGCAAGGAGCTCGCCGGGGACCCGCTCTTCGAAGGCGTCTCGTTCAAGGTCGAGCGACGCGACCGCGTGGCCCTCGCCGGGCCCAACGGGGCCGGGAAGACGACCCTGCTCCGGATCCTCTCGGGCGAGACCGAGCTCCACGGCGGCGAGCTCGCCTTCCAGAAGGGGACACGCGTCGCGCTGCACGACCAGCGCCCGCCGCTCGACCGGGCGCTCAGCCTGCGCGAGTACGTCCTCTCCGGCGCGCGCGACCTGATCGCGACCGAGGAGGAGCTGCGCGAGCTCGAGACGGCGATGAGCGCGGGGGCGCACGACCCGGCCACCCTGCGGCGCTACGGCGAGGCGCAGGCGAGGCTCGAGCACGCCGGCGGCTACGCGTGGCGCGACCGCACCACCTCCGTCGTGCGCGGCCTCGGCTTCGCCGACGCCGACCTCGATCGCCAGTTGACGACGTTCTCGGGCGGCGAGCTCACCCGCGCGTCGCTCGCCCGCGCGCTCGGCGGCGACCCGGACCTGCTGCTGCTCGACGAGCCGACCAACCATCTCGACGTGGCGAGCCTCGAGTGGCTCGAGCGCGAGCTCGCCTCGCTCGACGCGGGCATCATCCTCGTCGCGCACGATCGTTGGTTCCTGGAGGCCGTCACGAACGCGACCCTGGAGCTCGTCGCGGGGAAGGCGACGTTCTTCGCCGGTCCGTGGCACGCGTGGCGGCTCGAGCAGGCGCAGCGCGCGGAGCACGCGCAGAAGACGGCGGACCGGATCGCGGTCGACATCGCGCGGCTCGAGCGCTTCGTCGAGCGCTTCCGGTACAAGAAGTCGAAGGCGAAGCAGGCGCAGGCCAAGCTGACCCAGATCGGGCGTTTGCGCGGCGAGCGTGCGGACGCGACGGGCGAGGTCGACCTCCTCACGCGCCGTTCCCGGAGCCTCGGGTTCGAGTTCCTGAAGCCCGCCCGCAGCGGCCGAACCGTCGCGGAGGTCGACGACCTCTTCCTCACGGCCGGCGACAAGCACCTGCTCGTCGACGCGAGCTTCGCCCTCGAGCGCGGGGAGCACGTCGCGCTGATCGGCCCCAACGGCTCCGGCAAGACGACGCTGCTCGAGACGCTCCTCGACAGGCGCGAGCCGAACGCCGGGCGCACGCGGCTCGGTCACGGCGTCGAGGCGGCGTACTTCTCGCAGCAGGAGGTCGAGCTCGACGAGCGAGGCTCGGTGCTCCAGTGCGTCCAGACGATGACCGGTCTCCAGCGGCCGCAGGCGCAGTCGCTGCTCGGCAAGTTCCTGTTCTCCGGCTGGGGGGAGCACGAGAAGGCGGTCAAGGTGCTCTCCGGCGGCGAGCGCCGGCGCCTCGCGCTCGCGATCGTCGTCGCGTCGGGCGCGAACTTCCTCGTCCTCGACGAGCCGACGAACCACCTCGACCTCGAGAGCCGCGAGGCGCTCGAGGCCGCGCTCGAGGCGTTCCCCGGCACGATCCTGCTCGTCTCGCACGACCGCGCCCTGCTCGACGCCGTCGCGGAGCGGACGCTCGCGATCGAGGGCGGACGGATCAACTCGTACGACGGGGGCTGGGCGGACTACGTGAAGATCCGAGAGGAGCGCGCGGCGCTCGCGGAGCCGCCGAAGGCCGAGAAGCCGAAGCCGCACGTCCGTCGGGCCCTCCCGGAGCGCAAGCGCTCGACCAGGCCGACCGAGCTCGACGTGATCGAGGACGAGATCTCGACCCTCGAGACGACGGTGGGCGAGCTCGAGCGCGAGCTCGCCGAGGACTGGACGAACGTCGACCTGCTCGCGCGGCACCGTCGCGCGCGCGAGGAGCTCCAGTCGCTGCTCGTGCGCTGGGAGGCGCTGTTCGAGAGGACCCAGGCGTGACGTACGCCGCGCGCCGCGTCGGGCTCGCGCTCGGGGTCGGGATCGCGGCGGCACTCGCGGCCGGCTGCGCGCTCGCGCTGGCGCAGGGCGAGAGCATCCTGCTCTGGTTCGCCTACATGCTCGACATCGCGGGCGCGGTCGTGATCGCGTTCGCGCTGTTCTCCGGCGCGCCGACGTCTGCGCGCAAGGCCGTCGCACGGCGCTACCTGAAGCAGGAGGACGACGACGAGGTCGTCGGCACGCCGATCGTCAGCGACCTGCTGCTCTTCGCGTGCGCGGGCGTCGCCCTGCTCGCGCTCGGGCTCGTCATCGAGATCGCCGCGTAGTCCTCTACTCCTTCGCGAACGTCGCGATCAGCGCCTCGGCGACGACCTTGAGCGGCCGGCCCGAGAGCTGGCTCGCCTTGCGCAGCCGCGCGAACGCGTCGGGCTCGCTCAGCCCCTCCTTCTCCATCAGCAGCCCCTTCGCGCGCTCGATCGCCTTGCGCGCTGCGAGCGCCTCGGCCAGCGACTCCGCCTCGTCGCGGAGCGCGCTCAGCTCCTCGTGCCGCGCGCGCGCCGTCTCGATCGCGGGCAGCAGGTCCTGCTCGCGGAAGGGCTTGACGAGGTAGCCGAAGACGCCGGCCTCGACGGCGCGCGCGACGAGCTCTCCCTGGCCGTACGCCGTCAGCATCACGATCGGCAGCGGGCGCTCCTCGAGCATCCGCCGCGCCGCCTCGATCCCGTCGAGCCGCGGCATCTTGACGTCGAGGATCGCGAGGTCGGGCCGCTCGCTGCGCGCGAGCTCGACGGCCTCCTCGCCGTCCTTCGCCTCCGCGCAGACCTCGAAGCCCGAGCGCTCGAGCAGGTCGCGCAGGTCGAGCCGGATGATCGTCTCGTCCTCGGCGATCAGGATCCGCACGGGCACGAGTGTAGGGTCGTCGCCGTGGAACGCGTGGCCGGGATCGGCGGCGTCTTCTTCCGGGCCCGTGACCCCGAGCGCCTGCGCGCGTGGTACGCGGAGCACCTCGGCGTCGACCTCGCGGACTGGGGCGGCCAGGCCTTCGTCGCCGGCGAGGGCGACGTCACGGTCTGGTCGATCTTCTCCGCCGGGAGCGAGTACTTCCCGCGCAAGCAGTCGGCGATGCTCAACTACCGCGTCCGCGACCTCGACGCGATGCTCGCGCAGCTCCGCGCTGCGGGCGTCGACGTCGACGAGAAGGTCGACGAGGACCCGAACGGCCGGTTCGCGTGGGCGACCGACCCCGAGGGGAACCGCTTCGAGCTCTGGGAACCCCGCTAAGCCGGGAACACGACCTCCGCCCGCAGGCCGTCGGCCGAGTCGAGCGCGAGCGAGCCGCCGAGCTCGTCGCGGACGAGCGCGCGGACGATCGAGAGGCCCGTGCCGGCCTCCGGTGCGCCGGCGTCGATCCCGGAGCCGTCGTCCGAGATCGCCAGCACGACGTCGCCGTCGCGGCGGGCCAGCTCGACGCGCACCGCCGTCCCCCCGTGCTCGAGCGCGTTCTGGAACAGCTCGCTGAACACGAGCGCGAGCGCCGTCGCGCGGTCCCCCGCGAGCTGCACCGGCTCGAGCGCGGACTCGACCTCCTTCCCCGACGCGAGGCCCTGGACGAGCATCGCGCGCAGCCGGTCGAGCAGGTCGGCGAGCTCGACCTCCTCCTCGCGACGCTCCATCAACACCTCGTGCACCGCCGCGATCGCGAGCACGCGGTTGACCGAGTCGTCGAGGGCCTTCCGCGGATCGAGGTGCTCGGCGCGCGCCTGGAGGCGCAGCAGCGACGCGACCGTCTGGAGGTTGTTCTTGACGCGATGGTGGATCTCCTGGGCGAGCACGCCGCGCAGGACCGCACGCCCGTGCTCGAGCGCGACGGCCGCGTGGCTCGCGATCGACGAGAGCAGCGCCTGGTCGCCGTCGGTGAACGGCGTGTCGCGGTCGCAGACGAGCTCGCCGATCTGGCGGCGCTTCCAACGGAGCGGCAGCCGCACCGCGTAGGCACCCGCGCGGCCCTCGGGCCAGGCGATCTTCCCGTCCTCGAGCACGAGGGCGGCGCCGGTGGCGCCGACGGCGCCGATCGTCGTCTTGACGATCGCCTCGAGCGATTCCTCGAGGTAGAGCGACTCGGACACCGCCTCGGAGATCCTCGCGAGCGCCTCGAGCTCGTGGACGCGGCGCTGTGCCTGCTCGTAGAGCTGCGCATGCTCGATCGAGTGCGCGACCTGCGTCGCGATCGCGAGGAGGAGCTCGATCTCACCCTGCGTGAACGTCCGCGGCGCGATCGTGCGCACGTTCAGCGCGCCGTCGAGCTTGCCCGTGCGCGCGAGGATCGGCACGGCCAGGATCGACTCGTACTGGTCCTCCGGCAGGTTCGGGAACGAGAGGAAGCGCGGGTCGAGGTGCGCCTGCGACGCGATCATGATCGGCGCGCGCTCGGCGGCGGCGGTGCCCGTGATCCCCTCCCCTGGGTTCATTCGCGGCGTTCGGGTGAGCTCCTCGACGTGCGTCCCGTGCGTCGCCCGCAGGACGAGCTCGTCCGAGCGCTCGTCGTAGAGGTAGACGAAGCAGGCGTCCGCCTCGAGCGCTGCCGCGACCCGCCGGGCGATCAGCCCGAGCACCTCCTCGAGGTCGAGCGACGAGTTGACCGCCGCGATCGTCTCCGTCAGGAGGCCGAGGTGCCTTGCGCTCTGATCCACGCGCTGATTGTGCCGGTCGCCCGGATCGCGTACGTTCTCCCGGAGTGTACGAGTGGCTGCTCTTCCTCCACGTCCTGGCCGCGTTCGCGCTCGTCGCCGCGCTCGTCGTCTTCTGGGTGATCGGCGTGGTCGCGAGGAACGTCGACCGGCCCGTCGAGTCGCTGCGGTACTTCAGGGTCGCGCAGCCCGCGAACGTGCTCGTGATCGTCGGCACGCTCGGCACGCTGATCCTCGGGATCGCGCTCGCGATCGAGCGCGACGAGTACCAGGTCTGGGACGGGTGGATCCTCGGGGCGATCGCGCTCTGGGCGGTCGCGGTCGAGACGGGCCGGCGCGGCGGAGTGCCGTACGCCGAGGCGAAGAAGCTGGCGGAGCAACGCGTCGCCGACGGTCGCGGCGACGAGCCCAGCCCGGAGCTCGCCGCGAAGCTCCAGGATCGCAGCGGGATGATCCTGAACGCCGTCTCGAGCCTGGCCGTCCTGCTGATCCTCGTCGACATGATCTACAAGCCCGGCGCATGAGCACGCTCGCCGCCATCCGGCCGGACGACTGGAACTTCCCGCTCCTCCTGCACGTTGCGGGCGCGTCGGTTCTCGTGGGTGGGCTGACCACGGCCGTGATCTCGTTCCTGGCCGGCTGGCGCCGGGACTCGACCACCCTGTCGCGGCTCGGCTTCTGGTCGTTGCTCGTCGTCGCCTTCCCGTCGTGGTGGTTGATGCGGATCGCAGGGCAGTGGATCGCCTCGAAGGAGGGCTTCGACGGCGACACGGAGGAGCCGGCGTGGCTCGGCATCGGCTACGTCACGGCGGAGGCCGGCGGCCTGCTCCTCCTGATCGCGATCATCCTGTCCGGCCTGGGCGTGCGCCGCATGCGCCGCGCCGACGCGCCGGCGCCGAGCACCCTCGTCCGGATCGCGGCCGTCCTCGCGACCGTCGTCCTCGCGGCCTACCTGGTCGCGGTCTGGGCGATGAGCGCGAAGCCCGACTAGCCGCGTCCGGCCGCTTACAAAACCCTTACCGCAGAGGCGGGATTTTCCCCACAGGCGGGGAATAGGTTCGGGTCAGTGAGCGCACTCGCCTACGACCTCCGCGGCACCACCGGCTACATCGTCGCCGACTCCCGGGGCCGCGTGATCGGCAAGGTCGAGTCGCCCATGTACGGGACGCGCCCCGACGAGCCCGACGCCGTCGCGGTTCGCAAGGGCTTCTTCGCGCGCCGCCGGCACCTCGTGCCGGTCGAGGAGATCGAGCAGATCGACGCCACGAGCGGCGTCATCGGCCTCCGCATCCCGCGCGAGCGCATCCGCTCCTTCCTCTAACAGCGGCGGACACGACCAGTCGCCGCGAAGGCCGGGCTTTGCCCGGCCGGATCCCGAGAGCGCGATGGATCGGTGCGAAGAAGGAGGGGCTCGTAGGGGAACCACGGGTTCCCCCCACGTCACAACGACCACGGGGCGTCCTCAAGAGAGCGCCCCGCGATCGGCCGTCAGTTGCCGACCCGTTCGCCGCAGAGCGCTCCGGGCCGGAGCGACCATCCTTTCGCACCGGCCCGGGAAGCTCAAGGCCTTACAGAACGGCCAAATACTTCTCCATTTCCCACTCGGTGAGCTGGACGCGGTACTCGTCCCACTCCTTGCGCTTCAGCTCGACGTAGCGGTCAAAGATGTGCGGCCCGAGGGCGTTCCGCATCAGCTCCGACTGCGAGAGCTCGTCGATCGCCTCGCCGAGGGTCTCCGGGAGCGAGACGATCCCCCGCTCGCGGCGCTGCTCGGGCGTCAGGTGGTAGAGGTTCGTCTCCATCGGCTCCGGCAGCTCGTAGCCCTTCTCGATCCCCTCGAGGCCCGCGTGCAGAAGCGCGGCGAAGGTGAGGTACGGGTTGCAGGCCGGGTCGGGGCAGCGCAGCTCGGCGCGCGTCGCCTGCTCCGCACCCGGCTTGTAGAGCGGGATCCGGATCAGCGCGGAGCGGTTCCGCCGCGACCACGCGACGTACACCGGCGCCTCGTAGCCCGGCACGAGCCGCTTGTACGAGTTGACCCACTGCGCGAACACGGCAGCCATCTCGCGCGCGTGGCGGAGCTGGCCGGCGATGAACGCCTTGCCGACGTCGCTCAGGTGCCACTCGTCGTCGGCGTCGAAGAACGCGTTCCGGCCGTCGGTGAAGAGCGACTGGTGCGTGTGCATCCCCGACCCGTTCTCGCCGAAGATCGGCTTCGGCATGAACGTCGCGTGGTACCCCGCCTTCTTCGCGACCTCCTTGACGATCAGGCGGTACGTGATCGTGTGGTCGGCCATGTCGAGCGCGGGCGCGAAGCGCATGTCGATCTCGTGCTGCGACGGCCCGACCTCGTGGTGGTGGTACTCGACCGGGATGCCGACGGAGGTGAGCGCGCGGATCGTCTCGTTGCGGAGCTCGCCCGCCGCGTCCATCGTCGTCATCGCGAAGTAGCCGCCCTCGTCGAGCGTCTCGGTGCCGGCGTCGTCCTTGAACAGGAAGTACTCGAGCTCGGGCCCGATGTTGAACGTGTCGAAGCCCATCGACTCCATCCGCTCGAGCGCCCGGCGCAGCACGTAGCGCGGGTCGCCCTCGTAGGGCTTGCCGTCGGGCGTGACGACGTCGCAGATCATCCGCGCGACGCGGGTCTCGCCCTCCTTCCACGGCATCACCTGAAAGGTCGCCGGGTCGGGAATCGCGACCATGTCCGACTCCTCGATCGCGTTGAAGCCCGTGATCGACGAGCCGTCGAAGCCCATCCCGTCGTCGAGCGCGTCCTCGAGCTCCTCGGGCGTGATCGCGAAGCTCTTCAGGTGCCCCTCGAGGTCGGTGAACCAGAGCAGCACGAACTCGGCCTTCTCCTTGGCAGCGCGATCGAGGACCTCCTTGCGGGCCTGCTCGCTCGACGTCGCCCTGTTCCGCGTTTCCACCTGCGCCATATCGCCTCCTGAAAACGAAAAAAGCCCCAGGCGCGATCGTCGCGCCCGAGGCAACGTCGCCTACCGGACGGGAGCAGTCTACACGCTCAGAGGGAGATCTTCCCCTCGAGCGCCCGCATCCCCGGGAGCAGGAAGATCGCGATCGTCAGGAGGCTCGCGGCGATCCCGCAGGCGGCCATGACGGGGCGGACGCCGACGGTCTCGGAGAGCTGGCCGACGCCCGCGAACGCGAGCGGCGTCAGGGCGGTGGCCGTCATCCAGTCGAGGCTGCGGACGCGGCCGAGCATGGCCCCGGGGACCGCCTTCTGCAGCAGCGTGCTCCAGACCGTCACGCCCGAGATGAACCCGCACTCGGCGACGAACGCGACGGCCATCGCCTGCCACGGCGCCTGCGTCAGCGCGTAGAACGCGAGGTCGAGCACGCCGAAGCCGAACATCGCATACATGAAGGTGGTGTGCCGGCGCGGGATTCGCGTCTGCGAGAGGACGAGCGAGGTGAGGACAGCACTCACCCCACCCGCGGCGAAGATGAAGCCGAGGCTCTGCGCGTCGCCGCCGAGGTCGTTCTTGACGAGGTGCGGGAGGAGCACGACGTAGGGCGCCCAGGTCAGAGGCAGCACGAACAGGTTCCAGGTGAGCGTGCCCCAGAGCCAGGAGCGGCCGCGCACGTACGCGACCCCCTCGCGGATGTCCTGCACCACGGTCCGACGCTCGCCCTCCTCGAGGAGGCGCGCCGCCGGGCGCGCGGCGAGCAGCGCGATCGCGACCGCGCCGAGCACGAAGGATCCCGCATCGAGCAGGAATGCGGCCCCGGTCCCCGCGGCCGCGATGACGACGCCCCCGAGCGCCGGCCCGACGAAACGAAAGGCGATCGGGTTGACGGTCAGGAGCGCGGAGTTGGCCTGCAGGAGCATGTGGTCGGGCACGAGCTGCGGGACGATCGAGCCGAACGCCGGGCCGGCGAAGGCCTGCGCGACGCCGAAGACGACGACGAGCGGCCCGAGGTGCCAGAGCTCGAGGGATCCGTCGATCGCGAGCAACCCGACCGCTCCGGCCGCGAGCGCGCGGGCGAGGTCCGCGACGATGATCACCTTCTTCCGCTCGATGCGATCGGCGGCCACGCCGCCGATGAGCACGAAGGCGAGGATCGACGCCGTCTGGATCGCGCCCACGACCCCCATCGCCGCCGGCGAGTCGGTCAGCTCGTAGACCTGCCACGGGAGCGCGACCGTCATGACGCCGTCGCCGACGAAGGAGACGGTCCGGGCGATCCAGTAGAGGGCGAAGTCCCGGAACCGGAAGGGCTCCAGGATCTTCGGCCGTCTCCGGCTACCCGGACCGCTTGAGCTTGCCGTGGTGCTTGGCGTACCGCTCACCGCGCGAGAACACCCACAGGCCGAGCGGCACGGAAACGACCCCGATGATGATCAGCGGCCAGACGTGCTCCCACATGGACGTGACACCGGCGCCCTCCATGATCGCCGCTCGCGCACCTTCGAGCGCATAGGTCGCGGGCGAGATCGTCGCGATCCACTGCATCCACTGCGGCAGCACCTCCACGGGGTAGTAGACGCCCGAGACGACGAGCAGGACTCCCTGGGCGATGAAGCCGAGCTGCATCCCCTTCTCCGGGGAGATCAGCGGCATCACCGACGTCATCATCCCGATCCCGATGAACGAGATCGAGGCCACCGCGACGACGAGCAGCGCGGCCAGGAAGTTCGCGTTCGGGAGGCTGAGGTCGAAGAAGAACGCGACGACGGCGAAGAGCAGCGCGGCGCGGGCGAGCCCGTAGATGATCGCGAACACGCCCTGGCCCGCGAGGTGCATCGCACGCGAGAGCGGCGCCATGAACGTGTACTCGATCGTGCCCTCCCAGCGCTCCCACGCGACCGTCTCGGTCAGGAACTCGAAGATGATCCCGAGGTAGGCCCAGATGACCGCGCCGATCAGGAGCGAGGTCGTCGCGCGGTCGACGTCGAGCGTCGCACCGGTCGCCTCGAACCCCTTCGCGATGAAGACGATCGTCAGCGTGTTCGCGACGGTCCAGAGGAAGAACGCGACGTCCCAGAGGAAGTACCGCTTCGTCAGGTAGACGTTGCGCTCGACCACGCCGGCGAGGCCGATCAGCTCGGCCCTCATGGTTGAGGCCGCGCCCTTCACTCGTCGTCCTCCTCTCCCTCGTCCTCGAGCGTCTTGCCGGTGGCGGCGAAGAACGCCTCCTCGAGCGTCTCGGTCCCGTAGCGCGCCTTGAGCTCGTCGGCGGGGGCGAGGGCGATCAGCCGGCCCGCGTCGAGGATCCCGATCCGCTCGGCGAGCGTCTCGGCCTCGGCGAGGTCGTGCGTGCAGAGGAGCACGGTCGCGTCGTGCGACTCTCGGATCTCGCGGATGAACTGCTGCACCTCGAGCTTCGAGCGCGGGTCGAGCCCGGTGGTCGGCTCGTCGAGCAGGAGCAGCACCGGCGAGGTCAAGAGCGCCCGGGCGAGCGCGACCTTCTGCTGGGTGCCGCGCGAGAGGTTCTCCATCGAGTCGCCGAGCCGGTCCCGCGGGAAGCCGACGCGCTCGAGGATCTCCGGGATGCGGTCGCGGGTCTGGGACGGCGCCATCCCGTAGAAGCGCGCGGCGTAGCTCAGGTTCTCGGTCGCGGACATCTTCTTGAAGAAGCTCGCCTCGACCGAGACGCGGTTGACGAGGCGCCTGACGGCGCGGTGCTCGCGGTAGGCGTCGTGCCCGAAGATGCGCACGCTCCCGCCGTCGCTGAGGAGCAGCGTCGAGAGCAGCCGGACGAGCGTCGACTTGCCCGAGCCGTTCTGGCCCAGGATCGCGAGCGTCTCGCCCTTGCGCATCGTGAACGTGATGCCGTCGAGCGCGGCGACGCGCTTGCGCTCGCGGCCGAAGCCCGTCTTGCGCTTCTTGCGCCGGACGAACTCCTTGCGGAGATCGACGACCTCGACCGCCGTCACCGAGCCGTTCCCCGGGACGGGTGCGATCGTGATCTCCTCGGCTGTGTCCAACATGGGTTGCTCCTTCGGTCGAATCGGGCGAGAACGAGTACGCGTGAGCCGCACCCCCGAGTGGAGGTGCGCGGGCCTGCGCGTGGCGGACTCAGCCGAAGAGCAACATCAGGCCAGGAGGCTAGCAGCCATCCCGGTCGGAGCACAAATGCCTCCGCCGGGGGACTCGGGCGAGTCCTCGCGTGCCGAGGACGGAATGGGGCCATGTCGTACGAGAGCTGGGACGACCGCCGTCCGCAGGGACGCACGCTGCCGCTGGTCGCGGTGGCGCTCGGCGTGGTCGCGGTCCTGATCTCCGCCGCGGCCTACTTGACCCTCGCCTCCGACCGGCGCCTCCTGCGCACCGAGGTGGCCCGCATGGAGGCCCGCGTCGAGACGCTCGCCTCCCGGAACGAGCAGCTCGTCGACCGGCTCGGCTCGGCCGAGACGACGCTCGAGCGCCGTGAGGCCGGGATCGCCCCGCTCGCCGCGCGGGTGCTGAAGAGCGTGTTCACGGTGGAGGCCGAGCGGTCGTTCGGCACGGGCTTCGTCGCCTGGATGGACGAGTCCTCGACCTACGTCCTGACGGCGCACCACGTCGTCGAGGGGATGTTCGGCAGCGGCGTCACGCTGAAGCGGAAGGGCGGCGGCTGGCAGGGCGAGCTGAGCGCCGTCGACCCGGCCAACGACCTCGCGCTGATCCGCATGAACGGCCGGCCCCGCGGAATCCAGCCGCTCTGGCAGGAGGCGCAGACCGCGCCACCGCGCGTCGGCGACCAACTCCTCCTGATCGGCAGCCCGTTCGGCCTCGAGGGCACCGTCACGAGCGGCGTCGTCAGCCGCGTGACGAAGCGGGAGATCCAGACCGACGCGGCCGCCAACCCCGGCAACTCCGGCGGCCCGGCGCTCGACAAGAGCGGCCGCATCGTCGGGATCCTCGTAGCCGGCGGCGCCCAGAACGTGAACTTCGCCGTCCCGATCGCGCGCGTCTGCCTGAAGCTCCGGCGCTGCGGCTAGCTTCCGTCCGCGCGCTGCGCTAACGTGCGCTCCAGGTCGCGCGCCGCCGGAGGTGCGCGGCCGAGGCAATGAGGCCTCGGGACCAACAGGTCCTGGGGCTTTTTTCGTGGTCCGAAGCCGAGGAGGCGGAGATGTCGGAGTTGGAGACGAGGCACTACCTGGCGAACGGGACGCAGCCCGACGCGCGCGAGGCGCTCGAGTGGGCGAGCGAGACCCGCGCCCGGATGGTCGACCTGAAGTTCTGCGACCTCTTCGGTCGCTGGCAGCACATGACGCTGCCGGTCACGTCGTTCGACGAGTCGGCCTTCGACGAGGGACTCGGCTTCGACGGCTCGTCGATCCGCGGCTGGCAGGGGATCAGCGAGTCCGACATGCTGCTCATGCCCGACCCGACGAGCGCGATCCTCGATCCCTTTGCCGAGGCGCCCACCCTCTCGCTCCTCTGCGAGATCCGGGACCCCCTGACCGGCGAGGCCTACGACAAGGACCCGCGGCTCGTCGCGAAGCGCGCAGAGGCGTACCTGCGCGAGACCGGAGTCGCCGACACGGCGTACTTCGGACCCGAGTGCGAGTTCTTCGTCTTCGACGAGGTCTCGTACGAGCTCGGCCCGAACACGTCGCACTACGCCGTCGACTCGGCCGAGGGGTACTGGAACTCGGGCAGGCCCGGCCTCGGGAACACGATCCGCGAGAAGGAGGGCTACTTCCCGCCGGCGCCGCACGACACCCTGAGCGACCTCCGCACGCGGATGGTGCTGACGCTCGAGCGCCTGGGGATCCCGTGCGAGTTCCACCACCACGAGGTCGCGTCGGCCGGCCAGTGCGAGATCGACCTCCGCTACGGCGAGCTGACGCGCATGGCGGACCAGGTGCTGACCTACAAGTACGTCGTCAAGAACGTCGCGCGCGCGGCCGGGAAGACCGTCACGTTCATGCCGAAGCCGATCTTCGGCGACAACGGCTCCGGCATGCACACGCACCAGTCCCTCTGGAAGGAGGGCACGCCGCTGATGGCCGACAAGTCGGGCTACGCGGGGCTCTCGCAGCTCGCGCGCGCGTACATCGGCGGCCTGCTCGCGCACGCGCCGGCACTGCTCGCCTTCTGCGCGCCGACGACGAACTCGTACCGCCGACTCGTGCCCGGCTACGAGGCGACGGTCAACCTCGTCTACTCGCAGCGCAACCGCTCCGCGTGCATCCGCATCCCGATGTACTCCGACTCGCCGAAGGCGAAGCGGAT
>JAICPI010000078.1 GCA_025929895.1 Thermoleophilia bacterium | reverse complement strand
GGAGCTCGAGACCGAGGCGGGGCTACCGCCCGGGTGGCTCAACGTGCTCGTCGGGCCGGCGGCGGAGCTCGGGGACGTCCTCGTCGAGGACGAGCGCGTGCGGCTGATCACCTTCACGGGCTCGGGCGACGTGGGCTGGGGGATCCGCGAGCGCGCGCCGCGCAAGAAGGTGAACCTCGAGCTCGGCAACGCGACGCCGGCGATCGTCTGCTGCGACGCGCCGCCCTCGACGGCCGAGAAGCTCGCGGCGAACGCCTTCTCCTTCGCGGGGCAGAGCTGCATCTCCGTGCAGCGCATCTTCGTCATGGACGGTGCCTGGGACGACTTCGTGCGCGACTTCGTCCCGAGGGTCGAGGCACTGAAGCTGGGCGACCCGGCCGACGAGGAGACGGACGTCGGGCCGCTGATCGCCGAGTCGGAGCGGGAGCGGGTGCTCCAGTGGATCCGGGAGTCGAAGGGCGAGGTGCTCGCCGGCGGGGACGTCGACGGCGACGGCCTGCTTCGCCCGACGGTGATCGCGAATCCCGACCCCAAGGACAAGGTGCAGTGCGAGGAGGTCTTCGGCCCCGTCGTGACCCTGACGCGCACGTCGTCTCTCGACAAGGCGATCGAGCTCGCCAACTCCACGCGCTACGGCCTCCAGGCGGCGATCTTCAGCTTCGACCTCCGCCCCGCCCTCGCGGCGGCGCAGCGGCTCGAGTTCGGCGGCGTGATCGTGAACGAGGCGCCCACGTTCCGCGCCGACCAGATGCCCTACGGCGGCGTCAAGGCCTCCGGGAACACCCGCGAGGGGCCCGCGTGGGCGGTGCGGGAGATGACCGAGGAGCGCCTCGTCGTTTTGCAGCTCCCTACCCGGGGAACCCCGCCCTCGTGATCGCCGCAGCCGTCGCCCTGATCCTCCTCGGAGTGCTCTTCCTGTTCATCTTCCCGTGGGGCGGGATCGTCGCCGGCATCGTCGGCGTGCTGCTGCTGATCGGCGCCCTGCTCGGGATCGGACGCCGAGCAGCGCCGCCCCAGCAGCCCTAGCACCCTCCTGCGCGCGGTTAGACTCGCGCCGGATGCCCCCGTCCTTCATCGCGCGCGTGCTGCGCCCGACCGTCGAGACGACCGTGCCGCCGCCGGTCGCCCCTGCTCGGCGGCCGCTGCCCCCGACGGGCCAGCTCCGCCGCGAGCGGCGCGGCCTGCTCCGCCAGCGCGAGGAGCGCATCCGCGACCTGGGCGGGATCGTGCTCGAGATGGTCCGACGCGACGAGTTCCGCGAGGACCTGGTCTACGAGCAGGCCGCCGAGCTGATCGGGCTCGAGGACCGCCTGCACGAGCTCGAGGCGCTGCTCGCTGCGGCGACGAGCGTGCGGCGCGCGCCGCCCTCGGCCCGCTGCACGTGCGGGGCGCCGATCCTCTGGGGGCAGCACTTCTGCGCCAACTGCGGCCGGCCGGCGGGCGAGGCGATCGTCGCGTGCTCGAGCTGCGGCCGCGCGCTGCCCGCCGACGCGAAGTTCTGCGCGAGCTGCGGCACCGTCGCGGCGCAGGAGGCGTGACCGCCGGCCGCGAGCCGGGCGCCTGCCCCCGCTGCGGCGCAGACGTCGAGCCCGGGCAGGAGTACTGCCTCGACTGCGGACTGCGGCTCCCGGGCCCCGGCCTGGCGGCGAGCGCCGGCTCCGCGTGGCGCGAACGCGTCGGCAGGCGCGGGCCCTCGTGGCTGTGGCCGATTCTGGCCGCCCTGGCCGTTGCGGCTGCGATGACGGGGGTCGCGATCGTGATCTCCCGGAGCGGAGACGAGGACCGCGCCTTCTTCGAGGCGACGGGGCCGGCGACGGTGTCGGTCTCGGTCGGCGAGCCGACGGAGCCGCCGACCACGGCCCCCCCGACCGAGACGGTCCCCCCGACGACCGCGCCGACGACCACGGCGGCTCCGCGCCCCGAGATCGTCGAGTGGCCGCCGAGCCAGAACGGCTACACGGTGGTGATCGCCTCCCTCCCGACGAGCGGCGGACGCGCGCTCGCGATCCGGAAGGCCCGCGAGGCGCTCCGCTCCGACCTCCCCGAGGTCGGGGTGCTCGACTCCGGCGAGTTCTCCAGCCTTCACCCCGGCTACTACGTGGTCTTCAGCGGGATCTACGCGAACCAGCGCGCCGCGCTGGGGGGCGTCGGCCGCGTGCAGCGGCTCTACCCCGCCTCCTACATCCGCCAGATCAGCCGCTGACGTTCGCTCCGAAGGCAACGAATTCGGGGACTTTGTAACAGGCCCTCGATCTGTATAGGATCGGTTTCACGGAGCGGCGGCCCGGACATCTTTACTCGGTTCTAACACGGTTTTCGCGACGCTAGCGGGGGATCATGGTCGACACGGTGGACGAGAGAACACTGCACCTCCAGCACTGCATGTATCAGTACTCGCGAGCGATTTATCGCTCGATCAAGGATCTCGTCGACCCCTACGTCGACGACGAGACGCAGCTCGAGTTCCGCCGCGACGTCCTCGAGGCGTGCGAGCAGACGATGGAGCGGATCGCGGCCGATCCCCTCTACTTCGCGAAGCCGGAGCGCGCGCTCTTCCAGGACATCCGCCGCTACTTCCCGATCACCGCGCAAGCGGAGGTCGCGTGGGCCGTGCAGGAGGGCGTCAACGCGGCGGTCTCGTTCATCGAGGACCAGATCGAGCAGGGCGCGCTCGACGGCGGCATCGCCCGCTGCCGCGCGACGACGCGCAAGGGCAAGCCGTGCCAGCGCACGCCGCTCCCCGAGCGCGAGTACTGCCCCTCTCATCAGCATCTGGAATCGCGCTCGAAGGTCGCGGCATAGAGACTCGATAGAGTCGGCCGCGCCCTGAGTCACGACACGGACAAGCTGATCCGGCAGCTCTCGCTGGTCGCCTTCCTGATGGCGGAGCGGCGGCCGTTGACGGCGCGCGACGTGAAGCAGAACGTCGAGGGCTACCAGGAGATGTCGGACGAGGCCTTCGCGCGGCGCTTCTACTCCGACCGCGCGGAGCTGATCGCGCTCGGCGTCCCGCTCCAGTCTCAGCGCGACGAGTACACGGGCGAAGAGCTCTACACGCTCAGCTCGGAGCAGTACTTCCTCCCGCCGCTCGAGCTCTCCGACGACGAGCTCGCCGCACTCCAGACGTCGCTGTACATGCTCGAGGGCAAGTTCGCGTATGCGGAGCCGCTTCGGCTCGCGCTCCAGAACCTCGCGCTCGGGCGGCCCGGGTTCGCGGACGCGCCGACGGACACCGCCATGCGCGTGGAGGTCGACGACCCCGACTACTCCGCCGAGATGCCCGGCCGCCTCGGCAAGCTCGAGAGCGCGATCTCGAAGCAGCGCACGGTCAAGTTCGCGTACTGGGCGATCTCGACCGGCCAGGAGCGTGAGCGCACGGTCAACCCGTACGGGCTCTTCCGCGATCCCGAGGGCTGGTACGTCGTCGGTCACGACCACGACCGTAAGGACATCCGCAAGTTCAAGGTCTCGCGCATCCGCGGCGACATCCGCTTCGCGACGAGACGCGAACGCGACTTCCGGATCCCCGCCGAGTTCGACATCGACCAGCACCGCGGGCGGCCGAACTGGCAGATCGGCGACCTCGTCGGCGAGGCGCGCGTGGAGATGGCGCCGGACACCGCCTGGTGGGTGCAGCGCGAGTTCGGCGACCACGGGCGGTTCGAGGACGACGTCTTCGTGACGAGCTACTCGTCGCTGCCGCTGCTCGCCTCGTGGGTGCTCCGCCAGGACGGTCGGGCGCGGCCGATCGAGCCGGACGACCTGCGCCGCGTCGTCGCTGCGGCGCTCCGCAAGGTGCGCGACGCCCACGAGGGAGCGACCCCGGCCCCGGCCGCAGCTCGCCGGATCGCGGCGCGCGACGGAGACGCCGAGCGTCCTGCCGGGCCGGTCGTCCCCGAGCGGTTCGGGCTGCTCCAGGCGCTCCTCGCCTACCTCCTCGCTCGCTGCGGCGAACGCCCGTCGGCCGAGATCCCGGCGCAGGAGCTGGTCGATCGCTTCCACATCCCGGAGGACCAGCTCCAGGAGCACCTCTCGCTGCTCTCGCTCGTCAACTTCGGAGGTGGCTGCTACGCGGTCTACGCCGAGCTCCAGGGCGACGTTGTGCGCGTCGACAAGGAGCTGTACGGCGACACCTTCCGCGCACCCCCGCGGCTGACGCCGCTCGAGGCGCGCGCGATCACCCTCGCCCTCGAGTTCGTCGGGCCGATGATCGCGGCTGAGTCGCACAACCCGCTCGAGAGCGTCCGCCGCAAGCTCGCCGAGACGTTCGGACAGTTCGAGCAGGCACCCGAGCCGCACGTCGGCCTCGAGGAGGAGGATCTCGTCAAGACGCTCAGCGAGGCGATCCGCGAGCGCCGGCTCGTCGAGATCGAGTACCAGAAGGAGGGCGAGGACACGCCGTCGCGGCGCGTCGTCGAGCCGTACACCCTCGAACGCGAGCTGCCGCACTGGTACGTGCACACGTGGGACCGGACGAACGGCGCCGAGAAGAGCTTCCGGCTCGACCGCATGCGGAGCGCGAAGATGCAGAAGGACCGCTTCGAGCCGCGCGAGGGCTTCGACCCGCAGGGATTCCGCGACGCGCGCGTGGCGCGCATCCTCTACTCGCCCGAGGTCGCGCGCTGGCAGGTCGAGCGCGGGGCGACGATGCTCCGGGACGGCAGTGCGCTGCGCGAGGTCCGCATCGGGAGCGAGGAGTGGCTCGTCTGGGAGGTGCTCGCGCAGCGCGGCGAGGCGGTCGTCCTCGAGCCGCCCGAGCTGCGGCCGCTGATCGCGCGGCGCGCGCGCGAGCTCGCGAACGAGCTCGGCGTGGCACGGCTGCGGGTCCCCGTCTAGCCGGGCAGCGCCAGCGTGAAGGTCGCGCCCTCTCCCGGCGCCGACCGCACCTCGAGCGTTCCTCCGTGCGCCTCGGCGATCGAGCGCGCGATGAAGAGCCCGAGGCCCGTGCCGGGCAGCGTCTTGCCGCTTCGCGCCCGGCCGAACTTCTCGAAGATCAGCGACTGATCCTCGGCCGCGATCCCCGAGCCCTGGTCGCGCACCCCGACGATCACCTGCCCGTTGACCGCCGTCGTCCTCACCTCGACCGTGCCGCCCGAGGGCGAGTACTTGACCGCGTTCTCGACGAGGTTCGCGAGCACCTGACGAAGGCGCTCGCGGTCGGCGCGGATCGTCGGCACCACGTCCGCGACCGTCGCCCGCACCGGCACCTCGTCCTGGCCCACCTCCGCCGCGGCCGCGACCTCGCGCACGAGCTCGGCGAGGTCGACGTCGTCGAACACGTAGTTGAACGTCCCGGCCTCGATCCTCGACGTGTCGAGCACGTCCGCGATCAGCGTCGCGAGCCGGTTCGTCTCGTCCGCGATCAGCGCGAGGAACGAGTCGCGCTGATCGGGCTGGAGCTCGCGCCACCGTGCCTGGAGCGTCCGCGCCGAGCCGATCACGGTCGCCATCGGGCTCCGCAGCTCGTGCGAGACGAGCGAGACGAAGTCGGCGCGAAGCGCGGAGAGCCGCCGCAGCTCCTCGACGGTCGTCCGCTCGGCGTCGTACGCGCGGATGTTCTGGACCGCGGTGGCGACGAACCGTCCGAGCAGCGTGAGGAGCTCGACCTCCTCCTCGTCGAACGAGCGCGGCTCGGTCCGGAGGACCGAGATCATCCCGATCGACCGGGCACCCGCGAGGAGCGGCGCAGCGACGCGGCAGCGCAGACCGAGCCCGAGCAGGTCCTGCTCCTCCGGGTACGCCGCGTCCGACATGTCGTCGCGGTAGACGGTCTCGCCGCGGAGAACCTCCTGCATCACCGACGCCGCGAGCGGACGGTGCGTGCCGGCAGGGAAGACCACGTCCGAGCCGAGCCCGGCGGCGGCCATCACCTGAGCGCTGCCGCCCTCCGCCAGCACGATCGCCGTGCGGTCGAACGGCACGACCGCGCGGAGCTCGCGGATGAACGCGTTGAACGCCTCGTCGAGCTCGAGCGACGACCCGAGCGCGCGGGCGCAGCGCCCCGCCGCCTCGAGGACGTCGACGCGGCGGCCGAGCTGGTCGCGCAGCAGCTCCGCCTCGGCGGCGCGCTCCTCGGCGACCGCGGTCTGCCGCCAGAGCCGCTCGACGAGCCACGCGACGATCAGCCCGGCGAGGAGCAGCACGCCGAGCGGAAAGGTGACGTTGTCGGCGTCGAAGCTCGTGCCGAGGTGGTGGTCGCGCAGCAGCTCGAACGCGACGAGGACGGGCACGAAGACGATCGGGACGCCGATCCCGCCGCGGAAGCCGTAGCGGATCGCGCCCTCGACCAGCGGGACGATCAGCAGCATCGCGAGCAGCGAGCCTTCCTGGAAGGCGTGGAGCAGGACGTACGCCGAGACGACGGCCGTGTCGGTGACGAGGGCGGTCAGACCGATGACCCGTGCCTCCCGCGTGGAGAGGTCGCGGCGCGAGAGGAGCCAGAGCACCGCGGCGGCGACCGCGAGCACCGCCGTCGTGATCCAGACGCCGACGTCGTACCCTTCGGGGTACTCGTCGCGCAAAACTCCGAGCTGGAAGAGCGCGAACGCGACCCCGCCGAGGCGGATCCAGGCCATCCACCGCTCCACGTCGCGAAGGCGGTCGAGCTCGTTCACGCGCCGCGCTCCTGCAGGCGCGCCAGCGCCCAGCGCGCGTGCTCGCGCAGCAGCGGATCGTCGGAGTCGCCGTACGGCGCCACCGCGCGTCTTTCGACGTCGCCGCCGGCGTTCCCCGCTGCGATCAGCGCGTTGCGGCGCAGGTAGCGCGAGTCGTTCCGCGGGACGTAGAGGCGGTCGTAGCGCTCTCGCAGCGCGTCGTCCGTCGCCTCGAGCCAGTCGACGAGCGAGACGAACGGCTCGGCCTCGGGCGCGGGCGGCGCCGCGCGGCGCTTCTCGACGCCGCGGTTCCACGGGCAGACGTCCTGGCAGATGTCGCAGCCGTAGACGCGGTCCTCGAGCGCGGCGCGGTACTCGACCGGCACCGGCTCGCGCGACTGCGTCCAGTACGAGAGGCAGCGGTTCGCGTCGAGCACGCCGGGCTCGTTGAGTGCGCTCGTCGGGCACGCGTCGATGCAGAGGCGACACTCGCCGCAGTCGGTGCGAAGCGGCGCGGATGGCTCGAGCTCGGCCTCGGTCACGAGCGTGCCGAGGACGACCCACGAGCCGTGGCGCCTCGTGATCAGGAGCGTGTTCTTGCCGTAGAAGCCGACGCCGGCGCGGGCGGCGGCCTCGCGGTCGACGTGGTCGTTCTCGTCGACGAGGACCCGGTACTCGCCGCCGAGCGCGCGGCCGAGCGCGTCGAGCTTCTCGCGCAGCTCTGCGTACGCGTGCGTCCATGCATAACGCGGGAGCCGACCGGTCCCGGCCGGCTGCTCGGGAGCTTCGGCGTAGTAGCAGAGCGCGGCCGAGACGACCGTGCGCGCGCCGGGGAGGAGCGTCTCCGGATGGCACGACACCTCCGGCTTCGCCACCGTGAACTTCAGGTCTGCGAAGAGCCCGCGCGCGCGTCGCTCGGCGATGTGGCGCTCCGTCCCCTCGTAGGCGGCTATGGGCGCGGCACCGATCGCGTCGATCCCGAGCCCCTCCGCGAGCCGACTAAGCTCGGCGCTCGTCATGCAGGAGATTGTGCCCTGAAAGCTGTACGGATCCACGACGATGGCGGGCCCGAGGTCCTGCGCGTCGAGGAGGCTCCCGACCCCGTCGCGGGGCCCGGCGAGGTGCTGATCCGGCTACGCGCCGCGTCGCTGAACCACCTCGACCTCTGGGTGCGCAAGGGGCTGCCCTCGGTGCCGAAGCCGCGCATCCTCGGCGCCGACGGGGCGGGCGTCGTCGAGGCGCTCGGCGACGGCGTCGCCGGGCTCGAGCCCGGCGCGCGCGTCGTGATCAACCCCGGCGTCGAGCACGGCGAGCGGATCACGGTGATCGGCGAGCACACGGACGGGACGCACGCCGAGCTGATCGCGATCCCGGCGGGCAACGTCTATCCGCTCGACGAGGCGCTCTCGTTCGAGGAGGCGGCCGCGTTCCCGCTCGTGTTCGAGACCGCGTACCGGATGCTCGTCACGCGCGCGGGGCTCCGCGAGGGCGAGTGGGTGCTCGTGTGGGGCATCGGCGGCGGTGTCGCGACGGCGGCGCTGACGATCGCGAAGGCCCTCGGCGCGCGGGTGCTCGCGACGTCGTCGAGCGACGAGAAGCTCGCGCATGCGCGCGAGCTCGGCGCCGACGAAACGGTCAACCACGCGACCGGAGACGTCACCGCGGTCGCGAAGGAGCTCGGCGGGATGGACGTCGTCGTCGAGCACGTCGGCGAGGCGACCTGGAAGACCTCGCTCGCCGTCGCGAAGCCGGGCGCGCGCGTGGCCGTCTGCGGCGCGACGTCGGGCCCGAACCCGCCCGCGCAACTCCACCGTGTCTGGTGGAAGCAGCTCACGATCGTCGGCTCCACGATGGGCACGCGGGAGGACTTCGAGGCCGCCTACGACCTCGTCAGGACCGGCCGTGCAAAGCCCGTGATCGACCGCGTCTACCCGCTCGACGCCATCCGCGCCGCGCACGAGCGCCTGGAGGCCGGCGATCAGCTCGGCAAGATCGTGCTGGCGATTCCCTAGCGGCTACCCAAAGCCGAGGATGAACTTGGCGTCGTCGGACATCTTGTCCGGCGTCCACGGCGGATCCCACGTCAGCTCGATCTCGACCTCCTCGACGCCCTCGACCGCGGCCGCGACGTTCTGGATGTCCTCCTGGATCATCGGGCCGGCAGGGCAGCCCATCGACGTGAGCGAGTGGATGACCTTGACCTTCGGCCCGTCGACCTCGACGTCGTAGAGCAGCCCGAGGTCGACGATGTCCATCCCGAGCTCGGGATCCTCCACGGCGTGGAGGGCCTCGATCACCTCTTCCTTCGTCGGCATGGGGCCAGGGTACCTCTCGCACTCGGTGCCGGAGAGTGTTAGCTCACAGTGCCGGAGAGTGTTAAGGCGCTAGTACCCGAGCAGCCGCACTTCCTCGCGCCGCTCGGCGGCGAAGAAGTGGATCCCGTCCACGAAGCGGACCCAGCGGCAGCGGGTGCACATGACGAGCGAGTGCGTGC
>JAICPI010000099.1 GCA_025929895.1 Thermoleophilia bacterium | reverse complement strand
GGTCGGCTTGGTCTTGAGCTCGCCGGTCGGCGCGATGTACGGGACCAGCGAGACGTGCAGGTAGAACACGTTGTCGCGCCCGACGTCGTGGCGCATCTGGCGGATCGCCTCGAGGAACGGCAGCGACTCGATGTCGCCGACGGTGCCGCCGATCTCGGAGATGACGACGTCGGCGGGCGCGGCCTTGGCGGCGCGCTTGATCCGCGCCTTGATCTCGTTCGTGATGTGCGGGATCACCTGCACGGTCGCGCCGAGGAACTCGCCCTTGCGCTCCTTGCGCAGCACCGCGTCCCAGACCCCGCCGGCGGTGTGCGACGAGTTCCGGGAGAGGTTCTCGTCGACGAAGCGCTCGTAGTGGCCGATGTCGAGGTCGGTCTCGGCACCGTCCTCGGTCACGAACACCTCGCCGTGCTGGAACGGCGACATCGTGCCGGGGTCGACGTTGAGGTACGGGTCGAACTTCTGCGCCTGCACGGAGAGGCCGCGCGCCTTCAGCAACCGGCCGAGCGACGCGGCGACGATGCCCTTGCCGAGACCGGAGACGACGCCGCCCGTGACGAAGACGTACTTCGTCGGGCGTGTCACGTCAGCTCGCCCGTCCGAGCGCGTCGAGCTCGCGCAGCACCGGCGTGCGCTCGATCAGCGCGCCGAGGGAGCGTCGTTCGCCGAGGAGGGTGAGGCCTGCGAGGGCGCCGATCGCGCACCACCGGCCTCGTGCCGTGAGACGACTCACGGAACTCAAGCCTAGCAGCGCGCCCAACGAGTTCGACCCCCCGTCCCCGAGCATCGCCATCTCGCGGAGATCGTAGGGCAGGATCAGGACGGCGGTCCCGACGGGCGCCCCCACGAGCGTCGCCCCCGCGAGGTACGCCTTGAGCGCGCGGCCCGGCCTCGTGTCGAGCTGGTTGAGCGCGTTCGCGGCGAGGCCGACGAGGAGCGCGCCGGAGAGCCTGCGCGTCGCGAGGAGGCCGACGAGCGGGATCCCGAAGAGCTTCAGTACGCCCGTCGTCCGTCCGGCGCGCAGGTGCGCGCGGAACCCGCGCTCCGGTCCGCTCCAGAGGTCGTCCGCGAGCCCGAGCGCGGCGACCGCGGCCACCGCAGGCTCGCGCCGGAGCGCGACCACCCAGCCGACGAGCGGCAGCCGCTGCCCGCGGAAGTTGACCGCGAGCGGCCCAGCTGCGAGCAGGAGGTCACGCAGCTGCCGTCCGCGGTGCACGAAGCCCGGGAGGTCCCTGACGGTCGCGCGATGCCCGAGCTCGAGCTCGACCTCCGCGACCTCGAGCCCCGCGTTCGCGGCGTCGATCGTCATCCGCGTCTCGCAGCCGAAGCCGGGTGCGAGCGGGAACACGGCGCGGCGGCCACGCGACGAGAGCGCGCGCTGCCCGGAGAGCGGCTCGGCCGCGGCGAAGCCCGAGCGGAGCGCGATCAGGCGGCGCGCGACCTCCTTCGCGATCCCGAAGCCGCCGCCCGCCCGGTGGCGGAACGCGGCGATCGTCAGATCGCCGGAGCCGGCGAGGAGCGGCCGCAGGTCGCCGGTGAGGTCGGCGTCGCAGAGCAGGAGCCGCCCCGGCGGCGCCGCGCGCTCCGCGGCCGACATCGCCTGGCCCTTGCCGCGCCGGCGCAGCCGGAGCACCGTGGCGCCCGCGTCCTCGGCCGCGTCCGCGGTGGCGTCGCGCGAGCCGTCGTCGGCGACGAGCACCTCCGCGTGCGGGAAGTGGCGGCGCAGTGCCCGGACCGTGGTGCCGACCGTCGCCTCCTCGTCGCGCGCGGCCACGAGGATCGTGAGCGGCTCCCTCACCCGGTCGGCTCGGCGACCGGGTCGACGGCCGGCAGGACCGGGATGTCGTCGTCCTTCGTGCCGTACGAGCCGCGGGGCCCGCCCTCCTCCAGCAGCACCGCGAGCGCGACGCGGCCCGGGCCGGTGTCCAGGTGGTCGACGGTCGAGAAGCCGTGGCTGCGGTACGTCGCGATCGCCGAGCGGTCGGCGTCGCGCGTCTCGACCCCGACGATCGGGACGCCCGCCCCCGCGAGACCTCCGTACAGCCCGGCGAGGAAGCGGGCGGTCTGTCCGCGCTGGGGGTCGACCGTGCGCGCGACCACGACCGCGTCGAGCGGTTGGCTGCTGCCCCCGTCGCGCTCCTCGACGAGCTCGGTCGCCACGGCGTCCCAGAGCGGGGTGTCGCCGCCGTCGACGAGCTCCGCCGCGAGCGCGCGGCCGAGGTCCTCGACGGTGTTCGGCGCATCCGGGATCTCCGACACCGTGCGCAGCAGCTCGCCGGTCACGATCGGCAGCCGCAGCGCGCGCATCCGCACGATCGTGCCGTCGGCGCGTTCGATCGTCTCCTGCACCGCTCCCGCGACCGCACCTTCCGCCGAGCCGACGTAGAGCACCCCGATCCGGCGCTCGCCGAGCCGGCCCTCCATCACCGCGGGGTACGTCTCCCGCTCGTACTCCTCGAGCGCCTCCTGCTCCGCAACGCGCCGCTCGGCCGCGTCGCGCTCGCGCTCCACCCGCGCCACGTCGGCCTCGAGGCTGAGCCGCTCGCGCTCCCCGAGCACGCCGCGCCCGGAGATCCCGACGCCGACGAGGATCCCGATCACGAAGAAGATGAAGACCGCGGCGAGCGAGACTGCGTGGTAGCGGAGGTCGAACACGCTGCGAGTCTAGGATGGTTTGGCCGCGGTCTGGCACAGGGACCAGATGCGGTCGAGCGCCTCGCGGGGAAGCGCCGGCGACAGTCCCGCCCACCACGACCCCTTCACGTCCAGCTCCGCACGCGTCCGCTCCGGCCCGGCGGCCTCGATCCGCAACTCGACGTCGAGCTTCTCCTTCACGAGGCGGAACGCGAGTTTCGCCTCGCGCTCGACCGCCACGATTACGAGCTGATCCTCGGCGGCCGGGCGCCGGAGGAGCGTCGGCTCCGGCGGGGCGATCACCTGCCAGCGCGCCCCCGCTGCGAGCCCGCGCCGGTCCGGGACGACCCCGCCGACCTTCGGCCACCAGTTCGGCAGGTTGTGCGGCTCGGCGACGAACGCCCAGACGTCGCGGCGTGGGGCGAGCAGCTCGCGCGAGGCGGTCACCGTGCGCTGCACTAGGAGACGAGGCCGCGCAGCTCGTTCGCGATCAGCTCGATCAGCTCGCGCAGCGCGGGCGAGACGACGACGGCGACGACGACGGCGGTCAGCCCGGCGACGGCGAAGAGGACGAGCGGCCAGATGCCGACGCGGCGGGAGAAGAGCCGCGACAGGCCCTTCGCGTCGACGAGGATCTCCCCCACCTTCAGCCGCGTCACGAACGTCGACGACATTCCCGGCCGGTCGCGCTCGAGGAACTCGACCAGGTTGAAGTGGGTGCCGACGGCGACGATCAGCTCGGCGCCCTTCTCGAACGCGAGCAGGAGCGCGATGTCCTCGCTGATCCCGGGCATCGAGACGACCTGGAAGGGAACGCCGAGCTCCTCGCAGCGCCGCGCTCCCGGGGCCGCGCCGTCGCGGTACGCGTGGACGAGGATCTCGGCGCCGCTCTTCAGCGCGCGGTCCGACACCGAGTCCATGTCGCCGACGATCACGTCGGGCTTGAGCCCCTCCTCGAGCAGCGCGTCGGCACCGCCGTCGACCGCGATCAGCACCGGCTTGAAGTCGCGCGCGTACGGACGCACCATGCGCAGGTCGCGCTTCATCCCCGGCCCGCGCGCGACGACCAGCGCATGCCGGTCGCGGAAGCGCGTGCGGAGCGGCGGGAAGTCGACGCCCTCGGAGAGCAGCCGTCCCTCCTCCCGCAGGTAGCGCATCGTGTTCTCGGCGAACGCCTCCAGCGCCTCCGTGACGCGCGCTCTCTGCGCGACGAGGTGCCGGTCGAGCTCGATCGCCTCGAGCACGCGACCGGACGCGAGGCACGTGCCGTTGCGAAAGACGCTGCCCCCGCGCACGGTCAGCCGCTCGCCGTCCGAGACCTCCTCGAACAGGTTCGAGCCGGGCGCGTCGACGAGCTTCACGCCGCCGCGGACAAGCGCGAGCGGGCCGGGGTTGGGGAAGCGACCCGTCTGCGACTCGGAGCAGTTGACGACGACGCGCACCCCGCTCGCGACGAGCTCCTCGGCGGAGACGCGATCGAGGTCGCGGTGGTCGATGATCGCGATGTCGCGCGGGTCCAGCCGACGGACGAGCGACTTCGTCTTGCGGTCGAGCTTCGCGGTGCCGGTGAACTCGACCGGGTTCACCGCACCGCCTCGAGGAACTCCTCGCCGCCGAGCATCCGCTGGAGCTCCTCGCGGCGCTCCCCGTCGTCGAGCGGCTCGATGCGTGTGTGCGTCGGGTCGCCGGGCACCTTCTCGACACGGAAGTGGCGATCGGCGAGGCTGGCGATCTGCGGCAGGTGCGTGATCGTGACCACCTGCGCGCGCTCGGCCAGCCGGCGCAGCGTTTCGCCGACGGCGTGCGCGGTGCGCCCGCCGATGCCGGCGTCGATCTCGTCGAACACCATCGTCTCGCCGCCCCCGACTGCCGCGATCGCGAGCGCGATGCGCGAGAGCTCGCCGCCGGACGCCGTCTCGGCCACGGGCGCTAACGGCAGGCCCGGGTTGGGGCGGATCAGGAAGCGGACGTCGTCCGCTCCGGAGGATCCCGGCTCGCGCTCGCCGAGCTCGGCGACGAACTCGCCCTCGCCGAACCCGACGCTCTCGAGCTCGTGCGCGACGGCATCCGCGAACGGGCCGACCGCCTCGCGCCTCGCGCTCGAGAGCTCCTCGGTGGTCCCGCGAACGGCCGCCTCCGCTGCGGCCCGCGCCTCGGACGCCGCCGCGAGCGGGTCGACCCCGTCCGCGAGCGCCGCGAGCTCGGAGCGCGCCTCGGCCGCGAGCGCGAGCAGCTCCTCGAACGTCGCGCAGCGGAAGCGCCGCTTCGCCTCGGCGATCCGGTCGAGCTCGGCCTCGATCTGCTCGAGCCGCTCGGGCTCCGACTCGAGCGCGGTCAGGAAGGAGCGCAGCTCGCTCGCCGTCTCCCGCAGGCGGAGCTCGGTGTCGCGCAGCTCGGCCGCCGCCGCCTGGAGCTCGGGGGCGAGCGCCTCGAGGGGCGCGCGCGCGCGCTCGGCGCCCCCGACGAGCCCGCCGGCGCCGTCGCCGTCGTCCGGTGCGAGCGCCTCGATCGCCGCCCCGACCCCGGCCGCCAGCTCGGTCGTGTTCCGGAGGCGCTCCCGCTCCGCGCGGAGCGCCTCCTCGCCGCCGGCCTCGAGCCCCTCGGTGTCCTCCGCGAGCGCGCGCAGCTCGCCGAGGCGCGCCTCGGCCTGCGCCGCGCCGGCGGCGATCTCTTCGTGGCGCCGGCGTGCCGCGAGGAGCTCGCGCCACGCGCGCCGGAGCGCGGCCCGCCGCCGCAGTTGCTCGTCGCCGACGAACGCGTCGAGCACGTCGAGCTGGTAGCTCGGCCGCGCGAGGCGACGCTGCTCGAACTGCCCCGACATCGCGATCAGCCGCTCGACCGCGGCGGCGACGTCCTCGCGGGCGACGCTCCGCCCCCAGGCGTAGGCCCGCGTCCGGCCGTCGGCGAAGATCCGGCGCGCGACGACGAGGCCCTCCTCGTGCTCGGGTCGCAGCTCCGCGAGCGCCTCGAGCCCCTCCTCCTCGAGCAGGCCCTCGGGCAGGTCGAGCTCGGCCTCGACGTACGCCTCCTCGCCGTCGGCCCCGACGGCGCCCGCGTCGCCCTTGCCTCCCAGCAGGAGGCCGACGGCCTGGCTGAGGATCGTCTTGCCCGCGCCCGTCTCGCCGGTGATCGCGTTCAGCCCGTCCGCCAGCTCGAGCTCGGCCTCGCGGATCAGGACGAGGTTCTCGATCCGGAGCCTACGAAGCAAATGTGTCGCGGTAGCGGGTGAAGAAGGTCGATCCGGGCAGCGTCGCGAGCCGCGTGCGCTGCGGGCCGACGCGGACCGTGACGCCGTCGCCGCGGCCGAGCTCGGACACCTTGTGCCCGTCGGCGAGGACCGTGACGGGGACGTCGGGCGTGCGGTTCTCGACGACGAGGTCGGCTGCCGGCGGAACGACGAGCGGCCGCGCGTGCAGCGAGTGCGGGGCGATGAAGGTCACCGCCATCGCGTCGAGCCCCCACACGAGCACCGGCCCGCCGTTCGAGAGGTTGTACGCGGTCGACCCCGAGGGCGTCGACGCGATCACGCCGTCGCAGGCGAGCAGCCCGAGGTCCTCGCCCCCGACCGACCAGCCGAGCTCGATCATGCGGCCGAGCGTGGAGCTCGTCGCGACGACGTCGTT
>JAICPI010000077.1 GCA_025929895.1 Thermoleophilia bacterium | reverse complement strand
TAGCGCCTCGTCAGCCGCTGGAGCTCGGCGGGGCTGAGCGCGCGCGGGTTGCAGCGGACGCCGCCCTTCGCCCCGCCGTAGGGGAGCCGCAGGAGCGAGCACTTCCACGTCATCCACATCGCGAGCGCGGCGCACTCCCCGAGGGTCACGTTCTCGTCGTAGCGGATCCCGCCCTTCGTCGGCCCGAGTACGCTCGAGTGCTGCACGCGGTAGCCCGGCAGCACGGTGAGGCTGCCGTCGTCCATCCGGACCGGGACGCTGCAGACGAGCGAGCGCTCGGGGGAGCGGAGCCGCTGCGCCACGTCGTCGGAGACGTCGGCGTGCGGGAGCGCCTGCTCGAACTGGGTCAGCGCCTGGCGGAAGAGGGGCGTGTCCCACTCGAGGAGCGGCTCGGCGTCCGCGTGCGTCGGCGGGCTGGACACGGCGCGATCCTACGTTCAGCAGGCGCTTTCGGGCGCTCGGGTCGAGATCCGCGAGAGCCGCACCCCGACGTTCCGATAGCTAGTGCTCGGCGGGTTCGCCTCGATCTCCCGCACGGTCGTGAGCGACGAGGTCGTCACCTCCGCGTCGGCGAAGCCGCCCGCCGCGACGCAGACCTCGAATCCGAGCACGCGCGACTCGTTCGGGCCGAGCGTGACCGACACCGGCCCGACGGTGACGACGACCGGGTCGTCGCGGGGCTGCGGCGCGCTCACGGTCAGCTCGACCGCGACCCGGCCGGCCGGAGGGAACACCCGCAGGAACGCGCGCCGCCCCGACCGCGTCCAGCCGTCGGGGTCGAGGCCGAGCGTCAGCCACTGCGCGCGGAGCGGGACCTCGAGGTCGATCGCCTCGAGGTTCGGCACCTGCGCCGCGACGAGCCCGGCCGGCGCGAAGCGCGCGTCGTCGAGCGTACGGACGATGTAGTCCGTCGCCGGAGCGTCGATCGCGCCCGTCCGGGGGTCGAGGGAGAGCTGCGCGCGCGGGAAGGTCTCCGGCGTGTACGCGAAGTAGGGGCCGAGCATGTACGCGCGGTCGACGCGGGCGTTCCAGAACTCGACGTCCCACCACCTGATCGCGCTGCGGAACCACTCCCCCGCGCTCTGGTACGGCAGGATCGCGACCGTTCCGTCCGCGATCGTCTCGTCGATCCAGGAGAGGCCCTCCGGCTGCGCCCCGACGAACGGGCGCCCGCTCGGGCCCATCGTCGAGTAGAGGCGGTCCCAGACATAGGCCGACTCGGCGAGCACGAAGGCGAGCACGGCGCCGAGCACGACCGGGGCGAGTCGGCGCGGCCGTCGCCGCAGCGCGAGCACGAGCGCGACCGCGAGGAGCCCGCCGACGACCGCGAGCAGCTCCGCGGCCGAGACGCCCAGGTCCTGCGCGAGGAGAGTCAGCTCCTCGTTGATCGCCGAAGCGGGCGAGTCTGCGTTCACCCCGTAGACGGGCGCGAACGAGGAGAGCCCGACGGTCCCCACGAACGCGGCGGTCACGCCCAGGAGCCCGGCGATCCGCGGTCGGGGATCGTCGAGCGCGCACGCGGCCGCGACGAAGAGGAGCGGCGCGGCGTAGAAGAAGTAGCGATCCTTCACCTCGAGACCGAGCCCGAAGCGAACGACGACCGAGCCGGTCTCGACCGCGAGCACCGTCGTCGTCGCGACCACGACCGCGGCGAACGCGAGGCGCTCGGGCTCGTCGGGCGTGCGCACGAGCGCGGCGACCGCCCAGCCGCCCCCGAGCAGGAGCGGCACGATCCCGAGCGCGACGGCCGTCACGTTCAGGTGCTCGAGCGCGGAGCGGAGCGCGTCGACCGAGATCAGCGACCCCTCCTCGACGGTCACGCCGTAGCTCCCGAGCAGGCCGCCGCCCGCGAGCAGGACGGCCGGGATCGCGAGCGCGCCGACGGCGAGCGCGAGGGTGTGCTCCCGCCAGCGCCCGAACCGCGCCTCGTGCGCGAGGATCGCGACGACGAACGCGAGCCCGAGGCCTGCGAGCTGCGGCCGCGCGAGCGTCGCGACCGCGATCGCGCCGAGCGCGATCAGGTCTCGCCGCGGCGAGGGCACGACGACCGCGCGGTGTACCGCGAAGACGGCCCAGAGCGCGGCGGGATACGCGGCCGACTCGGTCATCACGAAGCCGCCGATCACGCTCCACGGCAGCGCCACCGAGAACGCGGCCGCGACGAGGACGGCGAACCGCGGGAGCGCGAGCCCGCGCGCGAGCAGCCACGTCGGCACGGCCGCGCTCGCGAACAGCACGCCGTTCAGCCCGTGCGCCACGCGAACCGCGTCGGGCAGGTCGACGATCGCGAACACCGGCATCAGGAGGAACGGGTAGAGCACCGCGTACACGTCCACGTGCTCGCCGTGCAATGTGGGCAGGAACGCGCCGTCGACGAACGAGAGCGCGAGCCGCTCGTAGAGCAGCTCGTCGGTCATCACCGCCCAGTCGGAGACCCCCCAGCAGAGCGCGGCGAGCACGACCGCCGGCACGATCGCGAGTACCGGGGGAGGGACTCGAACCCTCATGTCCCTAAGGGACACCCGATTTTAAGTCGGGCGCGTATGACCAGTTTCGCCACCCCGGCGGTGCGAAGGGTAGCGTTGGTTACGAGCCGGGCTCGAGGCTCTCGGGCGGGATCCGCTCGGGTCCCTGGAAGCGGTACGCGTCGCGGAACGTCTCGAACGCGTTCTCGTCGAAGGCCCTGCACTCGGCGACGATGCCTTGCGACGTGGCGGCGAGCTGGTCCTCCCCCTCTTGCGTCTCCGAGTACCACGCGGTCAGCGCGATCTTGTCGCCGAGCCGCGGCAGCGGCGAGAGCAGCATCCCGGTCGGGTCCTCGCGGTAGAAGCGGCGGACCGCGACGACCTGGTCGTCGGGCACCTCGTCGCCGTAGTACATGACGATCCCGCCGTGCTCGAGGTTGTGGACGGCCTCCGCGAGGCGGACCGGCTCCTCGTAGTCGCCCCAGATCACCCACTGGCCGAAGTGCGGGCCGCTCGTGGGCGGGAACGTGTTCCACTCGTCGGGCGTGGCGTCGGGGTCGCTGATGTGGTTGCCCGCCGCGAGCCCGGGCACCGATCGGTAGTCGCAGCCGGCGGCGCGCATGGCCTCCTCGACCGACTGCTCGGTGGACTCGCCGCCGCGGATGAGGAAGAACGCGGCCCCGCCGACGACCGCGGCCAGCACGAGGGCTCCGAGGACCAGCCAGAGACCGCGCCGGTCGCGCTCGGTCCTCCTCGTGTGCGGCGCCTGCACGCGGCGCGGCGGAGGCGGCGTGCGGGGCTTCCTCGCCAACGGCGGCGATGGTACCAGCGGCCTCCGGGCGTGCCGTCCGACGCACGCTCTACCGTTCGTCGGCCCGATGGCCGTTCAGCTGCTCACCGCGCTCGTCGTCGTCGCCGCAGTCGTGGCGGGCGGCGTCCTGCTCACGCGCGAGCTGCGCACCCACCGAGCCCGCACCGGCGAGGAGCTGAGCTCCCGCAGCGCCGAGGTCGACCGGCGGCTGCTGGCGATCGACGAGAAGCTCGACCGCCGGCTCGCCGATCTCGACACGAAGGTCGACCGGCGGCTCGAGAGCGCCTCCAAGCAATCGGTCGCGATCCACGAGAAGCTCGCCAAGGTCGACGAGGCGACGACGCAGGTGCTCGAACAGGCGAAAGCCTTCGGCCGGCTCGAGCAGGCGCTCCGCCCGCCCAAGGCGCGCGGCGGCTTCGGCGAGATCCTGCTCGGGAACCTCCTCGGTGACCGGCTCCCGCGCGGCTCGTACGAGCTCCAGTACGGCTTCGCCACCGGTGAGCGCGTCGACGCGATCATCCGCGTCGACCGCCTCGTCCCGATCGACGCGAAGTTCCCGCTCGACAACTTCGAGCGCCTGGCGGCGGCCGAGTCCGACGACGAGCGCGCCCTCTACGAGAAAGCCTTCGCCCGCGACCTCCGCGGGCACGTCGACGCGATCGCGACGAAGTACATTCGGCCCGACGAGGGGACGTACGACTTCGCCCTCATGTACCTCCCCGCGGAGTCCGTCTACTACGAGCTCGTCTGCGGAAAGACCGGCGCGCTGCTCCAGTACGCGCACGAGAAGCGCGTCTTCCCGGTCTCGCCGACGACGTTCACCGCGCAGCTCCAGGTGATCGCGCTCGGGCTCAAGGGCCTCCAGATCGAGCAGCATGCGCACGAGGTGATGGCGTACGTCGCGCAGCTCGGCAACGACTTCGACCGATTCAAGGCCGACTTCGACGTCGTCGGGAAGCACCTGGGGAACGCCCAGAGCAAGTACGCCGAGGCGGAGAAGCGGCTCGACCGGTTCGAGTCCAAGCTGGACCGGGCCTCCGAGCACGAGGAGCTCGAGGCGGAGCCGCTCGACCTGCCTCGAGCGCTGGACGCCGCCTAGACCCACGTCGTAGGATCCGCGCCGTGGCTCTGCGCGATCTGTTCCGCCGGCGACGCCGCCGAGCGCCCGACGAGCAGGCGGCCCTGAGCGAGGACGACGTGCAGCGGCTCCAGCGCGTGCAGCGGGCGAGGGCGTCGACCGTGCGGGTCGTGCGCCGGCAGTCGTCTCGGTCGTCCTAGAAGCGCAAGAGCGCGGCGATCCCGCCGACCCCGCCGAGATCGACCTGGTGCCGCAGCGCGAGCAGGGTGCCGCCGTTCGCGAGCGTGCGCTGCACGGCGAGGCCGAAGCCGGACTCCCGCGGCTCGAACGCGCTCCCGTCGAGCGGACACTCGCCGCCCTCGAGCGACGCGCGGCCGCACTGCGGGCACTCGTGCGCCGGAGCGTTCGCGCCCTGCTCGTAGAGCAGCACCTCGACGCGCGCGTCGGAGGCGGCCTCGAGCGTCTCCGCCCACCCGGATGCGGCGCGCCCGTTCGTGCCCGCCTCCTCGCGCCAGCGCTCGACCGCGGCGTGCTCGTCCTTCGCCTCGGCCTCCTCGATCAGCGGCTGCACGAGCTCGAGCAGCTCGTTCGCGCCCGCGTGCGCCTCGGCCTCGGTCGTGCCGACGACCGCCGTCTTGACCTCCGGCGGGAGGGTCTCGAGGAACTCCGTGCGGGTGCCCTCCGAGGCGACGACGACGACGTTCGGCGTGCGGAGCCTCCGCACGGCGCGGTCGAGCTCGGCCGCGACGTCGCGCAGGTGCTCGCCGACGAGCTTCTCGATGTGCCGCTGGTAGCGGGCCTGCGACCAGCCGCCCTGGTCGTGCCGGCCGGGCTGCTCCTCGGTCAGGTCGGAGACCTCCTCGAGCCGCCCGCCGCGGAGCCGGAAGAGCTGGCCCTTCTCGCGGCCGATGAACGCGACGAGCGCCCCGTCCCCGCGGCCGACCTGCGGCGCGAGCGGGGCGACGTGGAACGCCGGGCCGATCTCGACCTGGCCGGGAACCGGATAGGCAAGCGAGATCTCGTGCCAGAAGTCGCCGCAGACGAACACGGCGTACCCCCGGGCGCCGTCACGGTCGAAGTCGCTGTCGAAGAAGCGGCGGATCCGCTCGAAGTCCGCCTTCAGGCCGCTGCGCTCGGCGTGGTCGAGCTCGGCGCGCCGCGACGCCAGCCGCTTCTCGGCGTCGGACAGGAGCGAGTTCACCCGGGAGTCGACCGCTGCCGGGGTCGGGCTCAGCGCCGGGTCGAGATCGAGGTAGAAGCTGACCGCGCACCCGGACTCGGAGCGAAACGCCGCCAGGTCGCGGAGTCGGTTCGGTGTGAGCGTCTCGGCCATGCCCTCCCAATTGCCCGCGGCGGGCGATTGTAGTCGTCGCGCGAGGGGAACCGGAACAACCGTCCGGCCCGCTACGTTGAATATCGTAGGGATGGAGACCAGGGACCTGATCGTGATCGGCGGTGGCCCCGCCGGCTACACGGCTGCGCTCTACGCGGCGCGCGCCAACCTCGAGCCCCTCGTGATCGAGGGCTTCCAGTGGGGCGGCCAGCTGATGATCACGAGCGAGGTCGAGAACTACCCGGGCTACGCCGACGGCGTGATGGGCCCGCAGATGATGGCCGACTTCCGCCGCCAGGCCGAGCGCTTCGGTGCCGAGTTCGTCACCGACGACGTGACGAAGGTCGACTTCTCCGAGCGGCCCTTCCGCGTCTGGGTCGGCGACGAGGAGCACCGCGCGCGGACGGTGATCGTCGCCACGGGCGCGAGCGCGCGTCAGCTCGGCCTCGACTCCGAGCTCAAGCTCCAGGGCCGCGGCGTCACGTACTGCGCGACCTGCGACGGCGCGTTCTACCGCGACCGGGAGGTCGTGGTCGTCGGCGGCGGGGACTCCGCGATGGAGGAGGCGCTCTTCCTGACGCGGTTCGCGTCCAAGGTGACCCTCGTCCATCGCCGCGACGAGTTCCGGGCGTCGCAGATCATGGTCGACCGCGCGCGCGAGCACGAGAAGATCGAGTTCCTCACCCCGTACGTGGTCGAGGAGGTCCTCGGCGTGGCCGAGAGCAAGCTCGCCGGGCTCCGCCTGCGGAACGTCGAGACCGACGAGCCGCTCGAGCTGGAGACCGACGGCCTCTTCGTCGCGATCGGCCACGACCCGAACACCGGCCTCTTCCTCGACCAGCTCGACCACGACGAGAACGGCTACCTCGTCACGAGCCCTCGCTCGACCGAGACGAACGTTCCCGGCGTCTTCGCGGTCGGCGACGTGCAGGACCACGTCTACCGGCAGGCGGTGACCGCGGCCGGCTCGGGCTGCATGGGCGCGCTCGACGCCGAGCGCTTTCTCGCCGCCGAGGAGGGTCACCCGCACGAGGCGCTCGCCGCGCCGCGCGAAGCCTGACGCCCGCTTGGCCTTCTTCATCTGCCCGAACTGCCAGAACCGGTCGATCGACCACGACGGCCGCGAAGGCCTGCTCGATCAGGCGGCAGCGTGCCAGCGCTGCGGCTTCGGCTTCCTGTTCGAGCTGATGGACGACTACTACCCCGCGCCGGGCGCCGGGTTCGTCGTCTGCGACCGGGACGCGCGGGTGCTCGCCGTCGGGCGCGGCGTGTTCGAGCTCACCGGGTACCGCGAGCCCGACCTGCTCGGCCGCGACGTGCGGGAAGCGCTCGGCCTGCACACCGCGAACGGCGCCGACAGCCCCGTGGCGGTCGCGCTCGAGTGGGGCGTCAGGCGGCTGGGCGAGCGGTTGGCGCTGCGCACGCGCGCGGGTCTCGCGAAGACCGTGACCGCGGACGTCTTCCCCGCGTACGACGCCGACGGCGGTCTGCTCGTCGCGCTCGCGCCGCGGTGACGCGCACGGCCGACGCCGTCGTCGTGGGGGGCGGCGTCATGGGCGCCTCGATCGCGTGCCACCTCGCCGAACGCGGTGCCGACGTCCTGCTGCTCGAGCGGCGGCATCTGTGCAGCGGACCGACGCGGCACTCCACCGCGATCGTGCGCCTGCACTACACGCAACCGCTGCTCGTCCGGATGGCCGCGCACGGGCTCGACGTCTACCGGAGCTTCGACGAGCGCTTTGGTGCGTCCGCCGGGTTCACGACCTGCGGAATGCTCTTCGGCGTGCCCGAGGGCGGGCGAGAGACGCTCGCCGCGAACGTCGAGGTCGGCCTCGCCGCGGGCGCGCGAACGGCCCTCGTCTCCGCCGACGAGGTCGCGGGGATCGACCCCCGCGTCGTCGCGGAGGGGATGGCGTACTGCTACGAGCCGGACGCCGGCTACTGCGACCCGTACCTCGCGACCGTCGGGTTCGCCGCGGCTGCGAGGCGCGCCGGCGCGCGGATCGAGACCGCCACCGAGGTGACGTCGATCGACCCGAAGGGCGTCGAGGTCGGCGGGGCGCGCGTCGACGCAGGGGCCGTTGTCGTCGCGACCGGCCCGTGGACCCGGCCTCTGCTCGCGCCTCTCGGCTACACGGCGCCGATCGCGCCCGCGCCGGCCGAGGTCGGGCGCTACCGGCTGCCCGAGGAGTTCGGCGCCGCCCCGCCCGCCGTCGCCGACTTCTCCGGGATGCAGTTCTACTTCCGGCCGGCCGAGCCGGGCTTCCTCGAGGTCGGCTCGCTCGCGCCGGAGCACGCGAGCCGCCCCATCGACCCTGACGACCCGCTCGAGAGCGCGCAGCCGGCAACGCTCGCCGCGTACGAGTCGGCGCTCGCGGACCGCCTGCGCGGCGCGGGCGGCGGCCACTGGCGCGGGGCGTGGACGGGCATCTACGACGTGACGCCGGACTGGGAGCCGGTGATCGACCGCGTGCCCGGCACGGAGCGCGTGTTCGTCGCGGCTGGCTTCTCGGGCCATGGATTCAAGCTCGCGCCGGCGGTCGGGCTCTCCATCGCGGAGCTCGTCCTCGACGGCGCGACGTCGACCTTCGATCTCGGCCTCCTCTCGGCCGACCGCTTCGAGCGCGGCGCCCTCGTCGGCGCCCGCTACGGCTACTCGGTCCTCGGCTGAGCGACCTTCACAGTGCCTGGCACCGGAGGGCTCGCGGTGACGCGGCTCGCGGGGCAGAGGTCGTTGACGACGCAGACCTCGCAGCGGGGCGCGCGGGCGATGCAGACGCGGCGGCCGTGCCAGATCAAGAGGTGCGGGAACCTGCCCCAGTCGGGCCTCGGCACGAGCCGGATCAGGTCGCGCTCGATCTTGACCGGGTCCTCCTGCCTCGTCAGCCCGAGTCGCTGCGAGAGCCGCCGCACGTGCGTGTCGACGACGACGCCCTGTGGTTGCCCCAGCTCCGCGGCGACGACGTTCGCGGTCTTCCGGGCGACGCCCGGCAGGCGCGTCAGCTCCTGGAGCGTCGTCGGCACCTCGCCCCCGAACTCGTCGAGCAGCATCTGCATCGTGCCGCGGACCGCCTTCGCCTTCTGGCGGTAGAACCCGGTCGCGAAGACGTCGCGCTCGAGCTCCTCCACGTCCGCGGCGAGGTAGTCCTCCGGGCGGCGGTACTTCTCGAACAGCGTCTCCGTGACGCGATTGACGTTCACGTCGGTCGTCTGCGCGGAGAGCATCACCGAGACGAGCAACTCGAGCGGGCTGCGAAAGCGGAGCGCGATCGTCGCGTCCTCGTGCTCCGCGGCGAGCCGCTCGATGATCGGGACGATGCGGTTGCGCTTCGGGCCGACTCGTCGCCGTGCTTCGTAGACGAACGACCGCACGCGTCTAGCCGACGGCCTGCAGCACCGGTGCAGCGACCGGCAGTCGCGGCCCGGCGCACACCACGTCGAGCGCGGGGCAGCCGGCGCACGCGTACTCGCTCGGCGTCGGCCTGAACTCGCCGGCGC